>JBLGAC010000004.1:0-138284 GCA_047610385.1 Paracoccaceae bacterium
GCTGGCCGAGGCCGGATGGCTCACGCCGTTGGACGCCGGGACCGTGGTGCGCGGCAAGGCCCGCAAAGAGGCCTGGCGGATCGTGCGGGGCGATGGCGATGTGGTTTGACGCGAAGGCCGCGCTGGCTGGCATGGCGGGGGATGATGCGCCCCCCGTCGCCCCGTCCCACGGTGCTAATCGTGCTATTTGTGCTAATCCGCCCCCGGCTGATCCGCCCCGATTAGCACGATTAGCACGATTAGCACGCCCTCAGCCCCCTGCGCCGCAAGATGACGCCGCCACGTTGGCCGAGGCCCTGCATCATCTTGGGCCTATGACGCAGGGCGCGGCGGCGTCGGCGCTGGGCTGGGGCGCGACGCGCGCTTGGCAGGCCGAGGCCCGCTTGCGGGCGGCGGGCGCAGTGCGGATGGATGCGTGGGGGCGGGCGGTGGTGGAGGATGCAAACACCGAGAAGTGTGATATTATTGCATCATTGTCGAACGGCGATCCCGCCGATGGCGACGGGGGGCCGGATTGACCCGCCAAATGCAAGGCCCGCAAATGACCCGAAACAGCGGACGCAATACGGATGGAACATTCGCGCAGGGCAATTCCGGCAAGCCAAGGGGCGCGCGGCATCGGGCGACGCAAGCCGCGCTGGCCCTTCTCGACGGACAGGCCGAGGCGTTGACCCGCAAGGCGGTGGACATGGCGCTAGGCGGTGACGTGACCGCGCTGCGCCTTTGCCTCGAACGCATCGCCCCGCCCCGCCGCGACGCCCCTGTCGCCTTCCCGCTTCCCGCCATGACCTGCGCCCGCGACGCCGCAGAGGCCGCCGGGGCCGTGCTGGGGGCCGTGTCCGAGGGCGACCTGACCCCCATCGAGGGCGCGCACGTCATGGGGCTGGTGGAGGCGTGGCGGCGCACCTTCGAGACGACTGAGCTTGAGGCCAGGTTGACCGCGCTTGAAGGCGCAGCGGCATGACCCTGCGGCGGCGCATCGGGAAGTTGGAGGCCGCGCGCCCGGAGGTCGAAGGGCCGCGCGTCATCTTTCTGGCGGCGGCGGACGGCGAGGCTTCCCATGCATTCCGCATCGGTCGCAAAGATATTTCCCGCGAGGTTGGCGAAACCGAAGCCGCATTCATCGAGCGCGCGGAGCAAGGCCGGTAGAAGCGCGCATGACCGCATTGGAGGCTGGTATTGGGACGGCTTGAAGGACGAGTGCGGCAACTCGAAGCCAAGCTGAAGCCGCCCCTTGAGGCGGTGCGCGTGCTTGTAACCTTCGTTGAACCGGATGGATCGGAGAGCGCGCCGCATGTGCTGCTGCCGGGCGGTGGCACGCGGCCCGCGACGGCGGCGGAGATTGCTGGCGAAGGGGCCGGGTGCGTCGTGACCATGCGGGAAAGTGAGGATTTCAATCTTTAGCCGCGCGGCAAGGCCTAACCCCCAATTCATCCCCCAGCTGAGCGTTCCCACCGTTCCCACACCCTATAGGGCGGGAACGCGTTAACGGTGCCCCGGCGACGCTGCGGGCCGGGCCTTCGGCATCGGGATTGGGCTGTGCCTTGGCGAACGCTAACGCATGATAACCGCCACGAAGCGGCCACGCGGCGCGAGGGCGAGCGCGTCGATAGCTGGGCGCGCCTGGTGGCGGGGAAGCTGGCACTGCGGATCGTGCGAGTGTTGCTCATCGTCTGAAGGATGGCGACGCAAGCCTCTGCGCGCGGTCGCCACTCTGCAAGGCCTCAGGCGGGATAGCTGTCGTTGCACTTGGTGCGGCAATCCGATGCCTGCCTTCCGCCGCACCGACAATAATGCGACATCGACCACGCGAGCGCCGGGTGCATGGCTCTCCAGCACGATCCGCGCCTTTGCCTCGTCGCTCCAGCTGCGCCGGCCCTTGGGGCCTGCGATAACCTCCAGCCGCTCGATGCGCTCGACGCCGCTGGACAATGAAAACTGCACATTTCCCTGCAAACCTGTCGCTCCCAATCTGGCGAAAACACCCGCCAAGGGAAACATCATCTCGGCCGGTCAGCCAGTCAGGGGGCGCCCGCACCGCTTACCTTAAGCCCGGAACCACGAGATTTACTCGAAGCGGCGGGGCCGTGATCAAGCGCGCCCCAATGAGGTGGGCTCTTGCGGGTGTCCAGCTCGATGCTGTCGCTTGCAGGGTTCTCTTACTTCAGGATGCGGCTCTCTCTGCTCGGTTAGAAAATTTTTGCATAGCATTATCTATTTCTGCACGAAGGACTTCGTTCCCACGACTGCCACACCAAATAAGTGCCTGTAGCCGAAGGTCACGATCTGAAAAATCTACCAGCCCCGATCGTAACAAGAATGTCGATACATCGTCATGGCCGTTCTTAAGCGATTCTATCAGGGCAGAGTTTCGGCCTGTCTTGTCTGCCAAGTTTACATTTGCCCCATTAGCGACCAGTGTTTTAACTATTGAAATATGTCCTTTAACTGCTGCCTCAATGAGCGCAGTTCGTCTATAATATTCAGCCTGCATATCGATATTCGTCTTCGGGTGGATAAGCAAAAATTCAACGATGGAGAGATCACCACTTCCTGCCGCAATCATGAGTGGGGTGCTTTTCCATTTGTTTTTAGCGTTTACGTCCAAATTGGGCTGTTTCAACAAAAGCCGGATGATCTCAACGTTCCCTTTCCGAGCGGCGATGTGAAGCGCTGTCCAGCCATTTTCATCGGCCGCGTTTACATCCTCGCTTGCGATGAGATCTGCAAACGCCTCCACATCACCTTCAATTGCCGCTTTGACTAGGCCGCTGATATTTTCACTAATCAGATCGTTTTTCATGGTCGGCTCTCCTCTTTGAGGCGCGCATTTGAATGTTAGCCCCGATCCTAAAGCGGCATTCCCCAGATGGCCTGCATTCGATCAGGCTACCGTGCCCGAAGGCGCTCTGCCAAGCAATTCGGCGGTTCGTTCGTTGTGAACCAGGCTTCGCCGGCCACGAAGCGCGTGCAACGCGGCTTCTCCGGCCAACAAACGCATTGACCGGCTCACGTGCAGGCACGCCGATCCGGCCGCCGGAGCTGCACCGTAGGGTTTGGAATGGGGCGCCGATCATGCGGAAGCTACCTCAGCGGGCGGTCCGCGCAGGCCGTTGATCAGGCCGAGCACGCCCGCGAAGCCGCATCCGAGCCTAGGGGACAGGTGACAAAAGGGACGGAAGGGGACGGAAGGGGGCTTCTGTCCCCCTTTGTCACCAGTCCCCAAACCTGAAACCGCAAATCGACCCGGCGTCGAAGGTGTTGGCGGCGATACGCGCCGGGCATCGTCGGCCCGGTCCGATAGCCCGTGCGGCGGGCCTTGGCGTCACCTGCACATATCAGACGATTGACCGCCTGCGTGCCGTTGGCCGCATCGAGCAGGCGCGGAGTGGTGAATTGACGGAGCGGGCGAGGTCGGCAATGGCAGGCCACGACTTGGCTGTGCGCGTCGATGGCTAGGGTGGGCGGCGACGCCCTCAATGTGATAATATAACATCTTGATTGACGTACGCTAAATCGGCGAACCGCGCTGACCAAGGCGAAGCACCGCGAACAAGGCGCACCACATGACCCGAAACAGCGGACGCAATACGGACGGAACCTTCGCGCCGGGAAATCCCGGCAAGCCCAAGGGATCGCGGCATCGAGCCACCATGGCCGCGACGGCGCTTCTCGACGGGCAGTCCGAGGCCCTGACCGCGAAGGCTATCGAGATGGCGCTGAATGGCGACGGCGCGGCGCTGCGGCTGTGCCTTGAACGGATCGCCCCGCCCCGCAAGGACGCCCCCGTCACCTTCGCGCTTCCCGCCATGACCTGCGCCCGCGACGCCACGCGCGCCGCTGGGGCCGTGCTGGGGGCCGTGGCCGAGGGAGATCTGACGCCGACCGAAGGCGCGTACGTCATGGCCCTGGTGGAGACCTACAGGCGCACATTCGAGACGACGGAGCTTGAAGCCAGGTTGACCGCGCTTGAAGGTGCAGCGGCGTGACCTTGCGGCGGCGCATCGGAAAGCTGGAAGCAACCCGCCCGCCCGTCGAATGGCCGCGCGCGATTTACATCTGCGCCCCAGATGGGGATCCGTGCGGCGCTTTGATCGTTGGCGGCGGGAGCATTGAGCGAGAGGGCGGCGAAAGCGCGGCGGCGTTCGAAGCGCGGGCACTGATGGCGGCTGATGCGAACCTAAGGAAAGTTGAAACTCCGGGACATCGCTGAAAGCGTCGCAGGGCGTGCTCGCAAGTGGGCGCTCCTCCGGTTGGCGGCGGGCGCGGTCCAAGGCTATATCGAGGCCAGGGCCGGGGTGTCGCCGCGCGAAGAAGTGGCGGTGACCAATTGCAGGACTTCAACTGGAGCTAAATAATTGCCACATGTCATAGAGTTTGGCCTAGAGCCGCAATATTTTCCCGATTTTTTTGATGGATGGGGCGACGATCAGTTTGAGATAGCCCTAAAGGACGGAGTTAAGGAAGGTATTGATCGCTGCCTCCATCGATCAATGGGCGGAAATCTGTTAAAATATAGGATATCGGACCATTTTGGCGTCGGATGCTCTGATGGATTGGTGGCGCAGGGCATCAGTTTAAGGCAAATTCGTGACTTTTGTGAATTTGATATTGACAGCCTTAAGATACAGATCGACACGCCAATAGGCGCATACCCTAGCGGTATATCTATAAAGAGCGGTCACAATATCAATTTTAGGCACTGGCTTGCTGGCTATGATCCACAGCCGATAGTGACTCATAAAGAGATGAAAAAGTGGGATCGATATTCTATACGATTATCTGGAGTCCAAGTTGAATCCACGGCTATTTCGATTGATGATGCCATCATTGATGGCTGCACTTGCCAACCAGAAACACTAAAGCCGACATATGGCCCGCTGCTTCGCTTCAAGTGCTTCATCTGCGCGAATTTGTATATGTGTGAATGCTTTCATGGAATTGCTGAAAATCTTGTTACGAGGAAAAACTACAGCAACGAGGCTTTTCAAGAATTGCTATTAACCACCCCATACAAAAGGGACATTTGCCACCTTTGCCGAGATATCCCGAGCACCACTATTTTTAACCATGGTGGACAAACCGACGCTGAAAAATACTATTCAATATATGCCAAGTCCTTTAGATATCGACTAGGATTCGATGAAAGAGATTTCTATAATTC
The DNA here is from genome assembly GCA_047610385.1 of Paracoccaceae bacterium. GTDB lineage: Bacteria > Pseudomonadota > Alphaproteobacteria > Rhodobacterales > Rhodobacteraceae > JBOCEF01. Next base: position 5,165 of record JBLGAC010000004.1, read on the forward strand.
AATGCGCGACCGGCTTGGCATCCCAAGGGTAGGTGAGGGGTGGATCAGTGAAATGAACTTGGTTCGGCTCGTTCGCACAATTTTCCCCGAAACCGACGTGCTGCATCAAGCCAGTCCTGATTGGCTTGGGCGCCAACGCTTTGACGTCTATGTGCCTGAACACAAGCTCGCTATCGAGTACAACGGTGAGCAACACTACTTTCCAGTTTCACGCTTTGGCGGGCAGGATGGCTTCGAGGCCACCCTGAAAAGAGACAATGAGAAGCGGGTCAAGTCGGCTGAGGCCGGGGTGGTGCTAATTGAGTTTCGCTATGACGAGAGCATAACCCTGGAGCGAGTTCGGCGGCGGATTGAGCGCGCACTTTCCAAGGCATCACTGGCATAATTGAACCGCACCGAGTTCAACCCCAGTCAAGTCGCTCGATTGGCCGCTATATCATCGAGCGCGCGGGGCGGGCGAAGGGAGGCGCGCGACGAAGTGCGGCGCGCAGAGATCAGGGCGCCAATTTGCAGCACCTCTGAACTGCCAAACGATTCTCGAAATCAAGCGTTTTGAGGTTGGCGGGTATTTGGGTGGGTGGCGAAATCACCAGAAAATTATCCACCATAAATCAATGACTTGGCAGACTTGTTGGCTTGGGCGGCAGATCTGGTGCGGCGCGCGGCGTCCTATGTCGAGGTCACGCCGTCCGGGTGCGGCCTGCGCATCCTCGGGCGGGTGACGGAGGACTTTCCGCCGACCCACACCAAACGCAAGCACGACGGCGGCGGCGAGTTCGAGATCTACGCCAACCTCGCCACGGCCCGCTACATCACCGTCACCGGCGACCGCTTGCCCGGCGTGCCGGATCGCCTCGCGCCGCTGGATGATCTGGCGCGGGAGTTGTTGCAGTCTGACGCCGCCCCGCCCGCACCGAGCGCCAGAACATCGCCTAACCACGCCTTCGACCTGCCTGCGGAGCTTCGGGCGCGGATCGCCGACCCTGCCGCCGCCGACCGCTCCGGCGCGTTCCAAAGCATTGTGAACAGCCTGCATCTTCTGGGCGTGAGCGAGGCCGACGCGCTGGCGATATTCGAGGCGCATCCGAACGGCCCCGCCTGCAAATACATCGAAGGCGGGCGGTTGGCGGCGGAGCTTGGCAGATCTTGGGACAAGGCCGCGACCGGCGTTCCCGCGCTCGCAGATCCGGGCGACGCGGCGGAGCTGGATCGCCTCGCCGCATTGTCCCCCTTGGACTATGAGCGGGCGCGCGTCGCCGTCGCTGAGCGCTTCGCGGTGCGCGTGAGCGTGCTGGACAAGGAGGTGGCCCGCCGCCGCCCCGCCGCGCCCCCGGACGACACCGGCGAGGATGACTTCCAACCGCCGGACCTCTGGCCCGAACCCGTCGATGGGGCGGAGGTGGCCGAGACCATCCGCGCCGCGCTCCTCGCCCATGTGGTGTTCCAGTCGCCAACCCACGCCGACGCTGCGACGCTGTGGATCTTGGGAACCTACCTGATGGGCGTGTGGTCGCTCTGGCCCAAGCTGCTTCTCAAAAGCCCTGAGAAACGATGCGGCAAGACCACGATGCTCGAAGTCATCGAGGCCCATGTCTGCGCGCCGATGATGACCGCGAACATCACCGCCGCCGCGCTGTTCCGCTCCATCGAAAAATGGCGCCCGACGCTGATCATTGATGAAGCCGACCGTTTCCTGACCGCGAACGAAGAGGCCAATGGGATCATCAACGCCGGGCATACCCGCCGCGCGGCCTTCGTGATGCGGGTGGTCGAGCGCAATGGCGAGTATGAGCCGGTTCGCTTCAGCGTGTGGGGTGCGCAGGTGGTCGCCTGCATCGGCGCGCAGATGGACACCTTGGAGGATCGATCGATCTTGATCGGCCTGCGCCGCAAGCTGTCGTCCGAGCGGGTGGAGGGCGTGCCGCGCAAGCTGTTCGAGATGCGCGCGCCGCTCCGCCGCAAGGCCGCGCGCTGGGCCTTGGACAATGCCGCCGCCATCGAGGCGGATGACCGCGAGCCGCCCGATTGCGGCAATGACCGGGCGCGGGACAATTGGGGGCCGCTATGGGCCATCGCCGCGGCGCTGGGCGGCCCCTGGCCTGAGCGGGCCGTGACCGCCTACGCGGAAATGGAGCAGCGCGAGAACGTCGAGGACAACGACTCCGAAGGCGTGATGCTGCTGCGCGATCTGTGGGAAATCTTCGGGGCCGCCAGCGCGGATCGGATTGCGAGCGCATCGATCCTGTCGGAGCTGCTGACGATGGAGGACCGCCCGTGGAATGAGTTCCGCTTCGGCCGCCCCCTCACGGCGGCGGGGCTGGCCAAGCTGATGAAGCCCTTCAACGTGCGCGTGAACAAGCATCGGTTCGGCGCTGGAACGCAACGCGGCTACGCCAAGCGCGATGTCGAGGAAGCCTTCCGCCGCTATTGCTGCGATCCAAGTGGAACACTGGAACAATGACGCGATTGCAATGGCTTAGTCCGGATTCAAGGTGGAACATCACCCCACTATGTTCCACTTTGAATGACCCGTAACGCATTGAAAACATGCACTTGCTCCAGTGTTCCACTTGCCATCCCCGAAATCGGAAGGGAAACTACATGACAGACCCCAAGCCGCCCGCCCCGCCCTATGACCCGACGCCCGACGAAATGGCGGTTCTGCGCCGCCTGGCCGAGCATCGCGCCGCGGCCCCTGAAATAACCATGCGCCAGACCGAGGACGGCCCGTCCCTGATCGTCAAGCACCCTAGCCAATCTGTCGGGCGCGCGATGCTGCTGAACGCGCTGGGCGCCCGCGATCCCGAGTTCCTGGCCCCGTTCCTGACGCAGATCGTCAACGTCACCTCAAAGGGTGGCGAAGTGGATGAGGCCGCGACGAACTTCATGCTGGCGACGATCAAGGATCTGGAGCCGCGCGACACGACCGAAGCGATGTTGGCGGCGCAGATGGCGGCGGTTCACATGGCGGCGCTGCGGATGGCGCGGCAACTGGCGGCGGCGGAGATGATCCCGCAACAGGACGCCGCCGAGCGGGCGTTCAACAAGCTGGCCCGCACCTTCGCCGCGCAGATGGACACGTTGAAGCGCTACCGCTCGAAGGGCGAGCAAAAAGTGACGGTGCAGCATGTCACCGTGAACGATGGCGGGCAGGCCGTGGTCGGCGACGTGCGGGCAGGGGGGAGGGGCGATGGAAAAGCATGACGCCAACCCCATGCACAGCGCCCACGCCGCCCCGCGATGCTGCGCGAGGTCGAAGCGCACCGGCCTGCCATGCCGCGCCCCGGCTGTGAGGGGCTGGCGCGTGTGCCGGATGCACGGGGCGCGGGGCGGTGCGCCGGAGGGGCCGCAGAATGGCGCGTGGCGGCATGGGGAGAGCGGGCGGGAGGCTGTGGAGCGGTGGCGGGAGGTGGCGGGGTTGGTGGCGCTGGTGCGGGAGTTGGTGCGTGAGATCACTTGAGGATGCTGAGGGCCATTGAGCTGATGCCGAATTCATAAGCTCTCCAAATATCGCAGGCCGGTTGCCGTGCGTCAGGCTCATAACCTGAAGGCCTTGGGTTCAAATCCTACTCCAGCAACCAAAATTATAAAATATATCAAAGACTTAAATGTTGAGCGTTTCGCTTGTGTATAGACACTCGCAAAACACCTCAACGCCACCTCAACGTTTGACGAGTCCCCCCTGAAACACAGGGGGCTTTTTGCGTTTGACCTAACGAAATCCCCCGTGGCAACATCGCCCGATGATCGAGTTCCGTAAGCGGCCATTGGCGCAGGCGCAGCGAAAGCTCACTCTGTCCGGCGTTGCAGACCTTAGAGCGTAGCGCAGCGAAGGTCTGCGCACAGCCCTTGCTGTCGATCGACACGAACGGCCCATAGCTGCCGTTCAAGCCTCACGCAGCGAACGGCGGCTCTGAGCCCTTAGCAGCAAATGCTACATCATGAACTAAAGTCTGCTTCCTTCAGTTCATGAAGTCCAGTGCGCCAGAGACAGACCTGTGAGGCGCTCAATTTGGCAGCGTTCGCTTTGATATCTGCCAGCGAGAGAACGCGTTGTGTCCTCACGCAGCACAGGAACTAGACGCCGAGGGCCTTCGAGGAAATGACGAAGCTTTGCCCTGAGGCGCGGGGGCATTAATCGCTTGAGCAGCGCCTGAGCCGGTCCTGGATGTTTCAATCGACGTTCTAATCTAGGGCGGCCTGACACGTCCACCAAGTCGCGGGTCGAGTTGACCCGTTCATTTCGAACCAAGACAATCGGTTCAATGCGCAGATGCTCACAGATCTGACGCCAACAGTGTTCTGGTGCGTCTTGCAAATCTTGATACTCTAGAACGAGTATCTGCTCTTTGGGGAATACGGCGAAGTATTTTTCGATTTGTGACAGATAGTGGCCATGGGTCGCGTAACAATGGCCCGGGCTCCATCCGTCAATAAAACGCTTCTCTTCTTGCTCGAGCGCCTCTTCGAAAGTTTCACAGGGTTCGAAACTATCGCGCACGTGGTGCATGAACTGAGAGAATGCCCGTTCAACTGGATCCCGCAAAAGAATGATAATCCGTGCATCCGGGCGCGCCATTGCGATCCGCCCTGCAACATATTCATCCAACAGATAAACCGGCGAGATGTCCCCTGTTAGCCGTGTGCCTGCTGCGTCGTACAATTCGGCATAGGAGTCGCGGTTGACGGTGATTTGCCTGACGTAATCTGGATCATAGGGACCGTTCTTTGGAATTGCAGAGCTGCCAGCATAGGCGAAATAGCTTGGTTCTTTAACACTCGGTAAGAAAACATCCGGATGTGACCGTAACCAATGATAGACAGCCGTAGTTCCAGCTTTTGGTGCTCCAACGACGAAGAAATGTGGAGAGAAGTCAGCATGCGATTTCATCATGTTTGGAGCGTGACCCATCGGCCCACCTTTTTCAATCACGGAACGGCATAGGTGCGTCGACCTTGTGGATTACGCCGCCATACTTTCGGATAGCTAATTCGTCATTTCAGAGCTTTCGTGAGACAAGACGCCATCCCAAGCAGTCATTCGTAGAGCAAAATCCAGAGGTGGCTCGGTTTGTTTGAACAGCTGCCGGGCGTTTTCTAAGTGGATTTCCGCCTCGTTTACGCTGCCGCCGCTTCCGACGTCAGCGCGTTGAAGTAGGCCTGATCGGGGTTTTTCCGTCAAGGGACGAGTGGGGCCGCCGGCCGTTGTAGAAGCCGAGATATCGCCCTATGGAGGCGCGAGCCTCCGATACGCTGGCGTAGGCCCGCAGGTAAACCTCCTCGTATTTGATGGTCCGCCAGAGGCGTTCGACGAAGACGTTGTCCCGCCAAGCCCCTTTGCCATCCATGCTGATCTTGATCTTATGTGCCGCCAGCACCTTGATGAACTCGGCCCCGGTGAACTGGCTGCCCTGGTCCGTGTTGAATATCTCGGGCTTGCCGTGCCGGGTCAGCGCCTCTTCGACAGCCGCTATGCAAAAGTCGGCCTCCAAGGTGATCGACACCCGCCATGCCAGAACCCGGCGCGTGAACCAGTCAAGGACGGCGGCGAGATAGATGAAGCCCCGCGCCATCGGAATGTAGGTGATGTCCATCGCCCAGACTTGGTTGGGCCGGGTGACGGCCAGCTTTCGCAGCAGATAGGGGTAAACCTTGTGGCCCGGCGCCGGTTTCGAGGTGTTTGGCTTGCGATACAGCGCTTCGACACCCATCCGTTTCATCAGGGTCGCGACGTGCAACCGGCCCGCCTTGACCCCTTCTTGCGCCAGCAGGTCCCGCAACATCCTAGCGCCCGCAAAGGGAAACTCCATGTGCAGCTTGTCGATCCGGTGCATCAGCTTCAGATCGGCGTCCGAGACCGGGCGGGGCTGGTAATAGACGCTGCCGCGGCTGATCCCCAGCGCGCCGGCCTGGCGGCTGACGCTGAGCTTTGATGTGCGATCGATCATTTTCTTGCGCTCGGCAACAGACCCGCCTTGCCGAGCGCGCCGGACAAAAAATCGTTCTCCAGCGCCAACTCCCCGATCTTCGCATGCAGGGTCTTCACGTCAATGACCGGCTCCGCCTCGGATTTCGGGGCCGCGCCAAACACCCCGGTGGCGCCTTCCAGGAGCTGATCGCGCCATTGCTTGATTTGGTTCGGATGGACATCAAAGTCCTGAGCCAGCTCGATCAAGGTCTTCTCGCCCTTGATCGCCGCTACAGCGACTTTCGCCTTGAAGGCCGGGCTGTGGTTCCGGCGCGGTCGTCTCGGCATGGTCATCTCCTCGCTCGCGGCAATCATGCCGCCGTTGCGCGGAAAATCCACTTATCCCGGGTGTTCAGTTTTCCCGAGCCACCTCTGCGCCCTTCAGCGCCACCTATCCGTCCTGTGCGCTATTGCCTTCTGAGGTGACCAACAGCCGCCAATGGTCCAGTGATATCGCACCGCGTGGAAGACAGGTGGAAGACAGGCTAAAAGCCCGTCTTCCACGCTATCGTCTAAGTCATTGAATTTTTTGGTGCACCGGGAGGGATTCGAACCCCCGGCCCCCAGATTCGTAGTCTGGTGCTCTATCCAGCTGAGCTACCGGTGCATCGTCGCCGCGCGTTTCCGCTTGGCGTGAAGCGGTGTTTAAGCCGGGCGCCCGTGGAGCGCAAGGGACTTTTTCCAGATTTGTCCCAGCTTTTTGAAATGGATGCCGAGGCCGTTCACTCCGCCATTCGCTCTGGCGCTGCGTCGCGCCACGCGGGCGGCTCTCCGGGGCCAGACGCCGCTTCGTAGACCGCGCGCGCCACCGCCCGCGCCACGCAGTCCGCCGCGGCCGATCCAATGGCCGCCAGACGGGCGGCGCGGGCCGGGCCTGTGCCCATGTCGGCGCCGCCCGTGGCCAGCGCAAAGATCGTGTCGCCGTCGAACGGTGTGTGGGCAGGGCGGATCGCGCGGGCCAGTCCGTCCTGCGCCATCATGGCGACGCGCTTGCATTCCCCCGCGCTCAGGCTTGCGTTGACGGCGACGCAACCGATGGCGGTGTTGGCGCCCATGGCGACGCCAAGATCGGCGGGCGCGGCGGCGGTGTCTGCGAACAGCGCGCTGACATCGACCCGCATCTTGCCATCGCCGGGGATCGGGGCCGGGTCAAAGGCCCAGTCCGGGCCGGGGCGGCGGGCGCCAAATTCGCCGTTCATTTCAAATGGCCAGGCCCAGAACGGCCCGCCCGGTCCCATGGCAACTGATCCGACCGGGTTCGCCGCCACCAACGCGCCCACGAACAGCCCCGGCGCGATTTCCAGGGACGCCGACCCGACGCCGCCCTTCAGCGCGCCGGCCTTCGCCCCGCGCCCCGCCCCGACGGAGCCGAGCGCCACATCTCGCCCCGCAGCCTGCATCGCCGCGCGCGCCAGCGCGCCATGGGGCGGGCCGCTGGCTGCATAGGTGCCAGCGTTGTGGGGGCCCAGATCATAAAGGATCGCCGCAGGCACGATCGGCACCGGCGGATGGCCCGGCGCGACGGTCACGCCCCGTCCGGCCGCCGACAGCCAGACCGCCACCGCATCCGCCGCCCCCAGCCCCAGCGCAGAGCCGCCTGACAGCACGATGGCATGGGCGGCACCCACCTGATTTTCAGCCGACAGCGCGTCGATTTCCCGTGTGCCGGGGCCGCCGCCGCGCACGTCCGCGCCCGCGGGGCAGGCGGCGTCTGGCACGATCACGGTCACGCCGGTGCGCTGGTGGTCGTCATGGGCCTGTCCGACGGTCAGGCCCGGCACATCGGTGATCAGGTTCCGCGGCCCGGGGCGCGGCGTGAAGGCTGGGGTCATGAGGCAGGCAGGTCCTTTGCATCGGGTGCGGCGCGTTTGGTTTGGGCGGTGGGCGCGGCCATCGGCAGCTCCAACCGGAACCGGGTGCCGCCAGTGTCTGATCGCACCAGATCGAGCGTTCCGCCATGACCGCGCGCCAGCTCTGCCGCGATCGCGAGGCCAAGCCCCGAGCCGCCGTGCCGCGCGCCGCCTTTGAACGCGGTGAACAGGTTGTTGCGCGCCTGGGCGGGCAGGCCCGGCCCGTCATCGGCGACCTCGATTGTCACCCGCGCCCCGTGCAGCGCCGCTGAGACGCTGACCACGCCCGCGCGGCCCGTCGCCTCAATCGCTTGACGGGCATTGCGCGTAAGATTGGCGAGGATGCGGTGCAGATGCTCTGGGTCGGCCATGGCGGTCAGATCGGCGGACACCGCGTTGATCAGGCGCACGCGCAGCGACGGGTTGGCATCCTGAGGCTCACCTTCAAGCGGCGCATCGGCGAACACTTCGTCGCGCACGTCTTCGACCAGACGGCGCAGCAGCACCACGCGCAGCACCGGGTCAGGTTCCACGGCGGTGCCGAAATTCAATGTGGCGGCGCACAGCGCCTCTGCCCGGTCCAGCGACCGGATCAGTTTGGGCCCCACGCGCTTCACCGCCGGATCGCCCGATGCGGCCAGCCTGTCGGCCAGCAATTGCGCTGTCATCACCAAGTTGCGCAGGTCATGGCTGATTTTGGCCACCGCTTCGCCAAGTGATGCCAGCCGGGCGCGTTGCCGCAACGCGGCGCGCAAATCGGTCTCCATCTCAGCCAAGGCGTGTTCGGCGGCGGCGATTTCGCGGATGCCTGAGACAGGGCGGATCACGCGGCTCGCGTCCTCAGGCGCGTTGCGAAAGCTGTGCATGTTGTCGATGACCCGGGCCATGGGCGCGACCACAAAGCGGCGCACCGACAGCACGATCAGCGTCGCGGTGACCCCAGACAACACCAAAGACAGAACCAGAACCCTTAGCCCGTAATCCAGCATCGCACGGCGCAGCGGGTCTTCGGGCACGGTCACTTCAATTTCGCGCCCGCCGCCCATGGTCGGGGCGCCGATGATGCGCATCATGCGCCCCGGCTCGGCCACGGCGCAGGCCAGCGCGTCGCGGATCAGTTCCCACGCGCCCGGATCGCGCAAGTCATAGGTGACGTCTACGGCAGGGGGGGTGTCCGAAGTCAGGATCAGCTCGCGGACCTCATCGCGCCTGAGCACGATGTTGCGCACCCCGGCGGTGGCCAGCAGCTCACGCTCCAGATCCGGGGAGACCATGTCATCCGGCGTTGCCAGCAATGCGAGCGAGGCGATCTGCGCGCGCTCCATGCGTTCAATGAGGTAGGTTTCGCGGAACCGCGCGACCGAAGGCAGAAAAATCGCAACCTCCGCCAGCATCACAAACAGAACGGTGAGCAGAAGAAGCCGCCCGGAGAGGCTGCGGATCAGCATGTCTGCGCCCCTGTCAATCGCGATGAAGCTGCGTAGGCCAGCGACCCTAGGGCGCGCACCGCCGCGCGGCAAGCGCTGGGCGGAATACATTTTTTATTAAGTCTGCGGTTGGATGGATGGCACATCAAAGGCGATCTGAAGTTTTCTAAATCAAACAGGAGTTTTCGGCGATGACCATGAAAGCCCGGATGATGCGCGTCGCACCGGTTGTGGCGGCAGGAATGGCGATGCTCGGTGCGGTTTTCATTGTTGGGGAGCGGATAGAGAAGGGCTTCATTGCCGAACGGGAAGCGGCGCGCAGCGTGCACGCAGCGGTGTCGCATGTGGAGCTTCAATCGCTTCATGCCCAGAGCGAAGCATTGGCATTCATCATTGAACCAAATCTTGCTGCGCTTGACGCCCACGACGCCATCTCTGCCGCGTTCGCGGCGGAGACGGTCGTCCTGCACGAGCATCTTGTGGAGATGGGAGAGCGTGCGGAGGACGAGGCCCTCGGCCGCATGAGCGAGGCGTTCAGCGCGTATCATGTGGCATTCGCGGCCTATGCAGCGGTGGCGCTGACGCTCGGGCTGGATGAAGAAACCGGATTGCGGGGATCGTTGCGCTCCTCAGTCGATGATGTTGAGGCGGCGCTGGAACGCATCGATGCGCCGCAGATGATGGTGAAGATGCGGATGATGCGGCGGCACGAAAAAAACTTTACCGTGCGTGTTGACCAAAAATATGTGGATCGGCTGAACGATCGGGTGACGGAGTTTCAGGCCTTCGGGCCTGAGCTATTCGCCAGCCCGGCGCAGCATGCTGAGGTGAACCGCTTTCTGGCCTCCTATCAGGCGAATTTTCTCAGATACGCGGCCAAGATGCTTGAGGCGAAAAGGGCATTCGTGGCGCTGAACCTTGCGGCGGAGCTGCTTACGCCGGAGTTCGAGGCGCTGCGCAACATGTCGATCAAGTCTGAGGCGGCGGCGAATGCTGCCGCGGTGACCACCTCTCAGGTCCGTCTGGGGCTGGTGCTGGTGGTGATGTCAGTGCTGATCTGGGGGCTTTGGCGCTATGTCTCGCAGCTGGCGAAAGGGATCGCCGGGCCGCTTGTGGAAACCGCTGAGGCGCTGGAGGCGATGGCTGAGGGGCGTGAAGGTGCCGCGCTCGGCTCTCGCGGCCGCGACGACGAACTGGGGCGCATTGCCCGCGCGTTCGAAGCGCTGGGAACGCGCACCCGCACTGAGGTCGAGGCCCGCGCCGCCGTCGTGCAGAAGGCTGCGGAGCATGAGCGCGCCGCAGCGCTGGCTGAGGCGGAGCGCGCCAAGGCCGAAGCGGATGCCTTTGAGGCCAACGTCAAGGTCATCGGCAGCGCGCTGGAACGGCTGAGCACGGGCGATCTGTCGGCACGGATCGGCGCGGAACTGGGCGCGAATTTCTCAGCCATCCGCAATGCGTTCAACAGCTCAATGGAACGGCTCGATGATCTGGTATGCCGGATCCAGAGCGCGAGCGCCTCCATCGTGGACGCCACAGATTCGATTTCCGCCGACGCCCAGGACCTGACTGGTCGGGCCGCAAGCCAGGCTGCCTCGCTCGAAGAAACCGCCGCAACGATTGAGGAACTGTCGGCCACCATCACCGCCAATGCCAGCAACGCGAAAAAGGCGAATGACGCAGTTGCCCAGACCGCGGCGCGCGCAATGGCAGGCGGCGCGGTCGTGCGCGAGGCCGTGGAGGCGATGGCGTTGATCGAGCGCAGCTCTGGCAAGATCTCAGAAATCATCACAGTGATCGATTCGATCGCCTTCCAGACCAATCTGCTCGCTCTCAACGCCGCGGTTGAGGCTGCGCGGGCGGGCGAATCGGGCAAGGGATTCGCCGTGGTGGCAAGTGAGGTGCGCACGCTGGCGCAGCGGTCCTCAGCCGCGGCGCAGGACATCACCGGGCTGATCGAGGAAAGTGCCGGTCATGTCTCCCAAGGGGCGCGGCTGGTACGCGAATCAGGCGAAGCGCTGACCGCCATCAACGGCGCGATTTCTGGCGTGTCAGAGAACATCGCAGACATTAACGAAGCCAGCGCCGCGCAGGCTGAGGGCGTGTCAGACATCGCCAGCACGATCAGCCATCTTGATCAGATGACCCAGAAAAGCGCCGACATGGCCCAAAAAAGCGCAGGTGGCGCCGGTGAACTGGCCCTAGAGGCCGACGCCCTGCTTGAGCTGATCAGCTTTTTCCAGGTCGGTGATGAGCGCGGGCAGCGCCGCGTGGCGTGATTTAGCCAAGCTTTGCCAGCAGGCGCACCGCGCGTTTGACCCATGGGTTGGCGAACAGGCGCGGCTCATAATAGCTGCCAGCCGCGCGCTTCGACAGCTCAGACAAGGTGGGGTAGGGGGCGATCATGCCAGCGATCGCCCCGATCTTCAGGCGCGCAGACATGGCGAGCTGCCAGATCTGGATCAGCTCTCCGGCCTGCGCGCCGACCATCGACGCACCGACCGGGCGGCCTTTGACCACCATCACCTTCAGGAACCCGGCGGTCTTGCTTTCGGCCTTGGCCCGGTCATTGCCAGCATATTCGCTGCGCAGCACTTCAAGCGCGCTGCCATGTTTTTCGCGCGCTTCGGTCTCAGTCAGGCCAACCTGCGCGATTTCGGGGTCGGTGTAGGTGACGCGCGGGATCGCGGCGATCGCCTTTATCGGCAGGCGGAACAGCACGGCGCGGATCACCAGCCCCGCATGCCAGCCCGCCACATGGGTAAATTGCAGCCCCCCCGCAGCGTCCCCGATCGCATAGACCCGGCGGTTGGTGCTGCGCAGGCCAGCGTCAACCTTGACCCCGGTGCGCGTCACCTCAACCCCAGCGGCCGTAAGGTTCAGGCGGTCCAGCGACGGGCGGCGTCCCGCGGCGACCAGAAGGTGCGATCCGGTCCAACGGCGACCGTCCGCTGCCTCCAACCACAGGGCGCCTGCAGTGCCGCCTGCCTTTGCGGCGGGGGTGTCGCCGATGATCTCAATGCCCTCGGCGCGCAATGCGCCCAGCGCCACGGCGGCCATTTCGGGATCCTCATGGCCCAGTGGGGCGCCAGCCTCCAGCACCGTCACGCCGCAACCGAGCCGGCGATGGGCCTGCGCCAGCTCCATGCCAATCGGCCCGGCGCCCAGGATCAGCAGATGCGCGGGCGCCTCAGTCAGCGCAAAGATCGTCTCATTGGTCAAAAACGGCAAATCGGCCAGCCCCGGGATCGGCGGCACGGCGGCCGTGGACCCGGTGGCAATCACCACGCGGCGGGGCTTGATGGTCAGGCCCCCGGCCTCAACGCTGCCGGGCCCGGTGAAATGCGCCCAAGCGCGGATCACCTCAACGCCCATCCCTTCGAATCGGTCTTGCGAATCATGGGGCGCGATGTCGGCGATCACGGCGTTCACATGCGCCTTGGCAGCGGCAAAATCGATCTGCGCCGCCACTGGTGTCACGCCAAACCGCGCGCCTGCGCCCATCGCATATGCGGCCTTGCCCGCCGCCAGCAAGGCTTTGGACGGCACGCACCCGGTGTTGAGGCAGTCGCCGCCCATCTCAGCCCCCTCAACCAGCACCACGGAGGCGCCAAGGCGCACCGCCCCCGCCGCCGCTGACAGCCCACCCGACCCAGCCCCGATCACCAGCAGATCGGGGCGCAGTGCGCCGGAGGAATCGCGGGGAACTTTCGGCGCGTCGGTCATGGTCACGTCCTTCATGATATGTCCCCCGGGCCCTTGCGCCCGCGGATCGCCTTGATCGCCATCGGCAGCGCCGCCAGCGCGCACAGGCCCAGCAGTGGCCCCAGCACCTGCGGTTCAAACAGCAGGCCCAGATCGGGGTTCTCGCCGCGCGCGAACACGTCGCCCAGCCCCGCGCCGACCCATGTGTAAACCAGCGTGCCGGGCATGATCCCGAAGAAGGTGGTCCACACATAAGTGCGCAGCCCCACGCCAAAAAATGCGGGCGCCAGATTGGCCACAAAGAACGGCACCGCCGGCACCAGCCGCATCAGCAAAAGGAACGAGACCTGGTTTGCCTCCAACCCCCGTTTCAACCGCGCCATGGTCCCGCCTGAGGCGCCCATCCGCGCGGCCAGCCGATCGCCAAGCCCTGATTTTGCGGCCACAAAGATCATTGTCGCGCCGATGGTGGCCCCGATCATCGTCAGCACGCCCCCTGCGGCAAGCCCGAACAGAAAGCCCCCGGTCAGCGTCATGATCAGCGCGCCGGGCAATGAGAACGCCACCACCGCCACATAAAGCACGGCATAACTTAGCGCCGCGAGCGCATAATTGGCGTCGCGCCAGGCCAGCAGCGCTTCGCGGTTATCGCGCAGCGCGTCAAAGCTGAGCCTGTCGCCCAGCAGCACGGCACCAAGCACCGCCCCGCACACCAGCGCGATCAGCGGTGCGGCCCTGCGCAGGCGGCCCACAGGGTTCGCCGGGGGGGTGGGCGTCGGTTCTGCTGCGGCGTCTGGCATAAATAGCTCCGGCAATTGTGGGCTGAGGGGGCGCGTGCCTTGATATGCGCGTGAAACGGGGGGCGGCGAAAGGTGCCTCACGGCTCCTTGATGCAAGGGTGATGGCACCGGGGCGGGGATATGCATCGAATGCCTTGCATCTGCGCGGCGCGCGCATGATTTTAATGCTGCACAGGCGCAAGGCGCGCCGATGCAATTGACATCCGTGCGGGGCCGCGATAATCGGACGCCTCTGAACAAACAGCGCCCCCGCCGGGCGCCGGGCGTCGCTCATGGGTTGCTCCGTATCGGAGCGTCTCGTCGAACCGGCCCGACTGACAAGACGCCCGAGGAGAGCCACGATGAAACGTACATTCCAGCCGAGCAACCTGGTCCGCGCCCGCCGCCATGGTTTCCGTGCCCGCATGGCCACCAAGAACGGCCGCAAGATCATCAACAACCGCCGTGCCCAGGGCCGCAAACGCCTGAGCGCCTGAGCCTGACATCCCGCGTCTGCGGGATTGGGTCATAGCCGGGTCGGGCCATTGCAGACTCGGGCCACTTCGGTGCCGTGCCTGCGCCGGTGCCGCCGGAACGGCGACCGGTCGCGCAAGCGGCCGGTTTCGTCGTTGATCGGAGCACGCCTCCCATGAACGACGCAATCGCACCGGATCTTTGCGTGCCCGATGCTCCGCGCGCAGTCGAATCGCGTGCTGAGATCGCATCCATTCTTCAGCGCCGCGATTTCCTCGCCGCCTCGCGTGCCGACCGTTGGTCGGCGCCGGGTCTGGTCATGCAGGGCCGCCGTCGCCGGGATGACGAACCGGCCGGGACCGGCCCTCGTGTGGGGTTCACCTGTTCCAAAAAGGTCGGCAACGCGGTCGCGCGCAACCGTGCCAAGCGCCGCCTGCGCGCCGCCGTCGATGCGGTGCTGCCCGGAGTGGCGCTGCCGGGTTGGGATTACGTGTTGATCGGGCGCCGCGATGAAACCGCTTCGCGCGCCTTCCCCGATCTGTGCGCCGATCTGGCAAAGGCGATCGAGACGCTTCATGCCGGGCGCGGGCGCAAGGCCGGCCCGCCCAAGATCCGTGGCAAAGGCGCCGCGAAAGGCCATGGCCGCGGCAAAGGCGTCGCGGCGCCGTGATTGGGCGGTTCATCGTTCGACTTCTGTCGCTGCCGATCCGGGCCTACCGGCTGTTTCTGTCGCCGCTGATCGGTAAAAATTGCCGTTATCACCCAACCTGCTCGGCCTATGCGCTAGAGGCGCTGGACCGCCACGGGCCGATCAAAGGGTCCTGGCTGGCGGTCCGGCGCATTTTGCGCTGCCATCCGTGGGGCGGCATGGGCAACGACCCGGTGCCGCCCACCAAAGGCGACCCGCCCACCGACCCAAAGCGCCCGGACCAGCCCTAGCGCCTGCACCAAGCGCCGCAATCTGGTCTCGCCGCGCAGGCGCAACGCTGGCCACCCGTGGGCCCGCAGAAGCGCGGCGCTCGCGCCGATGCTGCTTTCGCCAGACTGCGCAAACGCGTCACCCAAGGCGAGTGTGCCGCGATTGAACGCTGCGGCATGGCGCAAACGCCCGCCCGCCAGCTTGTCTTTCTGTCGGGTGGCACGAACATCTGGACCATGCGCGCCGCGCTGCCCCAACTGCGCCGATGGGGCCAGCCGGGGGTCCTGTCGATGGCGCCGCGGCTTTTGACCAATGGCAGCACTGTCATCGCTGCCCGCCCGGTGGACCGAAACCTCCGCCAGCCGCCCAGACCCCAGACCCTAGCGCCCAGACCCTAGCGCCCAGACCCCAGACCCCAGCGCGCTGACCAACGCGCAGCTTGCCAGCCGCGCAACGATGCAGGGGTCGATTTCAAGGGGCTGGCGCGGCGCCGATCGTGGCCAAAGCCGCGCGCATCCGGTCTGGCACCGGGATCGGGCGGTTGGTGCCTTTGTCCACGCAGACATGGATGAACTGGCCGGTGGCGCAGGCCTCGTTCTCATCGTTGCGGAAGATGCCGATGCGGTAGGTGACCGAACTGCCACCGATGCGCTCGACCCCCAGCGCTGCGGTGACCCGGTCAGGGAACCCCAAGCTGGCCATGTAGGTGCATCTGGTTTCGACCACCAAGGCCACCACGGGCCCATAGGGGATGTCGAGCGCGCCGCTCTCGATCAGCCATTTGTTCACGACTGTGTCGAAATATTCGTAATAAACCACGTTGTTCATGTGGCCGTAGACGTCGTTGTCCCGCCACCGGGTCTGCATGTCCAGAAACCAGGCGAAATCCGTACGAGTCGGGCGGGGGGCTGGCATCAGCGGCGTCTCCGTGGCGTGTCGCGAAACAGAAATTTCGCCGCACGGTAATGCGCGCCGCGCGCCTGCGCCAGCCCCCCACGTCAGCCCCCCACGTCAGCCCCCCACGTGAGTCCCCCCCCCCCCACGCGCCTGCGGGCCTTGCGCCGCCGCCCGGCCGCGCTAGGGTCGCCAGCGACGCTGGCCATCGCGGCCTGAATGCGCAGGAGGCGCCGAATGATCCGTGGGATCGTGTTCGACAAAGACGGCACGCTGTTTGATTTCAACGCCACATGGCGCGGTGTGATGCAAGAAACGCTCAAGGCGCTCGCCCCCGGCGATCCCGACCGCGCCGCACTGATGGCGCGCGCGGTGGGCTATGATCCGGGCACTGGCACCTTTGCGGGCGGCTCAGCGATCGTGGCGGGGTCGTCGGCCGACGTGGCGCGGATCTGGGCGGAATTTCTGCCCGCCACGCCAGTCGCGGCACTTGAGGCCGCGCTGAACGCGCGCGCTGAAACTGTGGGGCTAGGGGATCTTGTGCCCGCCGCCGCCGATCTGCCGGGCCTTCTGGATGTGCTGCGCGCCATGGGCTGCGCGCTTGGGGTTGCGACCCATGACAGCGAGGCAGGGGCGCGCAGTCATCTGGGCTTGGTCGGGGTGCTTGACCGGTTTGATTTTATCGCCGGCTATGACAGCGGCCATGGGCTGAAGCCCGGCCCCGGCATGGTGCTGGCATTTTGCGCGCACACCGGGCTGGATCCTGCCGAGGTCGCGATGATCGGCGACAGCGTCCATGATCTGGGTGCGGGACGGTCCGCAGGCGCCGCCCTTGTGGTTGGCGTGCTGACCGGCCCGGCGCCCAGATCCGAATTGGCCCCGCTGGCCGACATGGTGCTCCGCTCGATTGAGGATCTGCCTGCCGCCCTGCGATCCCTCGCCGCGGTGTGATTGGCGCGGCGCGCAGCGTCGCCTGAGGGGGGCTCGATGCCCCCTGAGGGCGATCCTTGGGGCTCAGGCCATCGCGGCGTCCAGCGCGGCGTCGCAATGGATCAAGGTGGTGTCGAACACCGGCAGCGGGCTGTTGGCCGCCGACAGCAGCATCCCGACCTCGGTGCAGCCAAGGATCAGCCCGTCGGCGCCCGCATCGCGCAACCGTCCGGCGATGGCGACATAGGCGGTGCGGCTGGCGTCATGGATGTCCCCGCGGCACAGTTCTTCATAGATGATGCGGTGGGTCTCGGCGCGGTCTGCGGTGCCCGGCACGATCGGGTTCAGCCCGGCGGCGCGCAGGCGCCACAGGTAGAACGCCTGCTCCATCGTGTAGGCCGTCGCCATCAGGCCGGGGCGTTTGCACCCCGCTGCGTGCAGGGCCGCGGCGGTGGCGTCGGCGATGTGCACGAACGGGATGCTGATCGCCGATTCGATGGGCCCCGCGACCTTGTGCATGGTGTTGGTGGCAAGGATCAGCAGCTCCGCGCCCCCGGCCTCCAACGCCTTTGCCGCGTCTGCCAGCATCGCGCCCGCGCCGTCCCAATCGCCCGCGGTCTGCAATGCCTCCACCTCCGCGAAATCAAGGCTGCGGATCAGGCAATCGGCCGAATGCAGCCCGCCCAGCCGCGCCCGCGTGCCCGCGTTCAGGCGCGCGTAATAAAGCGCGGTGCTCTCGCAGCTCATGCCGCCCAGAATGCCGATGGTTTTCATGGTCATATTCCTGGCCCGCCTGCGGGGATCGGCTTCGGCGTGTCGTGCCAGCGCGCCCAACGGCCATGGAAATCGCCGCGGCCCAGCTCCCGTCCCTCGCCGCCCGGCCAGATCGTCAGGCGGATTGAGGCGTCTTCCTCCGCGCCGTCAGGCTCCATCCTCAGCCACACCAGTGGCGCGGCATCGGTGGCGCGCAGGGCGGCACCGGCCATGGTGCCCCGAATCGCGGTGCGGGTGCCCTCGGGCAGGTATTGCCATGTGATCGTGTGGATCAGCATCCGCGCAGTTCCCCGCGCCTGATTGCGGGCCATGCGGGCACCCAGCCACGCGCCTGCATCGGCGGCCTCAGGGATCACGCCCGCGGCGGCGACGGCAGACAATGCCGCGCCGGCGCGGGTCAGGCGGTCGCTCTGGTCGGGCCAGATATAGGCCAGCATCCGCGCGCGCGCCGCCGCGTCGCTGGCATCGACGGGCCGCAGATCACAGCCCGCCCGCGCCGCGATCAGCAGGGGCGCCGACAATGGCGGCGTTGCGCCCTGCCAATTGCCGATCACCGTTGCGGGCGCGCCAAGTGGCCCCCAGATCCGTCCATCGCCCAGATCATGCCGCCAGCGGTCGAACATCAGGTTCAGCCCAGCTGAGGACCCGATTTCCAGCACCTCAAGGGGCATCGACAGGCGCGCGGCGGCATAGAGCGCGCCGCCCAGCAGCACCGAGGACCGCCCCACCTCATTGGTCTGCGGCGCGCTGCTGAGCCATGGGAGCAGATAGGCGTGGTCTTCGTTCAGCGCCGCCAGCGCCTGCGCAATCAGATCGCCGCCCGTCCCGCCGGGATACGCCGCGGTCAGCGCCGGGCGCGCGCCAGACCGCGCCAGCGCGTGCAGCCCGCCGGCCACCCGCAGCGCCAGCGCATCGGCCCAGGGGCGCCCGCGCCAGCCCAGAATCGCGTCGGGGACAGGCGCGCCGGGGGCCAACCCCTCAGCCAACCCGGCCATCAAAATGCCCATGAACGGCGACCCAAGGGTGGGGCAGATGCGCGCCTGACGGCGAAATGCATCGCGCACCGCGTCTGGTCCCGCGGCATCCTGTGCACTTTGCGGTCCGTTGTTTCGCAAATCGGTCATCGACCCCTCCCCAAATCGCCCGCGCCATGTTTACACTGCGCCCCAAGCGCGGCGAAGCCCGATTGGACGGGGGCCGCGATGCAACCATAACAGGGAGACACGCCCATGCGCGCCATGCGCCTTCATGCGCTCGGAGAGAGCCTGCACCTTGACGACATCCCGGCGCCGGAGCCGGGCCCCGGCAAGGTCCGCCTGAAGCTTGAGGCCTGCGGCGTCAATTTTGGCGACACGCTGCTGATCCACGGCAAGTACCAAGAAAAGCCCGCGCTGCCGTTTTCGCCGGGGGCTGAGGTCTGCGGCGTGGTTGACGCGCTGGGCGAAGGGGTCACGCACCTTAAGGTCGGCCAGCGGGTCGCAGCGCTGATCGGCAACGGGGGCTTTGCCGAAATGGGCATCGCCGATGCCGCTGCCTGTGTGCCAACGCCTGAGGGCATGGACCCGCGCATCGCCGCGGCGTTCCTGATTGCTTATGGCACGTCGCATGTGGCGCTGGAATACCGCGCACGCCTGCAGCCCGGCGAGCGTCTGCTGGTGCTTGGCGCCGCTGGGGGCGTTGGCCTGAGCGCGGTTGAAATCGGCAAGCTGATGGGCGCTGAGGTTATCGCCTGCGCCCGCGGGGCCGACCGGCTTGAGATCTGCAAGCAGATGGGTGCCGATCATCTGATCGACACCACGACTGAGGACATCAAGGTCCGCGGCAAGGCACTGGGCGGCGTGGACGTGGTCTATGACCCGGTCGGCGGCGACCAGTTCCGCGCGGCAATGTCGGCATGCCGTCCTGAGGCGCGGATGATCCCGCTTGGCTTCGCGTCAGGCGACATCCCGCAGATCCCGGCCAACCTGCTGTTGGTGAAAAACATCGACATCATCGGGCTGTACTGGGGCGCCTACCGCCAGTTCAAACCCAAGGTGATCACCGACAGCATCAAGCAGCTGTTCGCATGGTGGAGCGAGGGCAAGCTGCACCCCCATGTCAGCCACACCTTGCCGCTGGAACAGGCGGGCGCGGCGATCGCGCTGCTGGCCGACCGCAAGGCGACCGGCAAAGTGGTGGTCGACTGCACCGCGTAACGAGCGCAGATTATTCATGCGAATAATCTGGGTTGCACGCTGATCGGCGCGGCGGGGGTGGGGCCTCCGCCGCGCTTGGTTCACACCGGCAGCAGGCGCGCGATGTCGGCCGCGCTCAGCATCTTGCCGGTGGACACGACCTTGTCGTCGATCACCAGCGCGGGCGTCGACATCACGCCATAGCGGGTGATGGCGACGATGTCGGTGACTTTCTCAATGGTGGCCGACACGCCTTTGGCGGCGATCGCGGCCTCTGTGGCGGTGCCCAAAGCTTGGCATTTCCGGCAGCCGGAGCCGAGGATTTTGATGATCATGGGTATGCTCCGCGTCAGGTGAAAAGGGGCGAAAGCCCGTTGAACAGAAAGCCTATCAGCACGATTCCCGTGGTGACGATGCCAACAAACACGCACAGCAATGGCAGCTTCACCACTCGTTTGAGCATGATCATCGACGGCAGCGACAGCGCAGTCACCGACATCATGAACGCCAGGATCGTGCCGAGGCCGACACCCTTCGCGCTCAGCGCCTCAGCAATGGGAAGGGTTCCGAAGATGTCGGCATAGATGGGAATGCCGACCAAGGTCGCGACTGGCACGGACCACCATTTGTCAGCGCCGATCAACGCGGTGATCAGGTCTTGCGGGATCCAGTTGTGGATTGCGGCGCCGATGCCGACACCGATCAGCACATATACCCAGACCCGGCTGGCGATTTCGCGCACCTGAGCGACGGCGAAAGTGGCGCGTTCCATGCGGGTCATCACGCCGTCATCATGGTCTTGCACGGGGGCGTCGAACACGAAGGCTTCGACCTGATCCTCCATGCCGAGGCGGCTGATCAGCACCCCGCCCATCACCGCCAGCACCAGCCCCACCGCCACATAGGCCAGCGATATCCACCAGTTGAACACGCTTGCCAGCAGGATCACCGATGCCAGATCAACCAGCGGAGAGGAAATCAGGAACGAGAACGTCACCCCCAGCGGCAGCCCCGCGCTGGTGAACCCGATGAAAAGCGGAATTGAGGAGCATGAGCAGAACGGCGTGATCGTGCCCAGCAGCGCCGCCGCGACATTGGCCCCAAGGCCCGACCGTCCGCCAAGGATGCGGCGCGTGCGTTCGGGCGGAAAATGGCTTTGCACCCATGAGATGGAAAAAATCAGCGCAGACAGCAAAATGAAGATCTTGATCACGTCGTAGATGAAAAAATGCACGCTGCCCCCGACCGGCCCCGCAAGGTCGAGGCCGAGCCCGTCGCGCACCAGCCATGCCACAAGGTCTGACAGCCACTGCATGCGCAGCAGCTGATCGTTCAGCCAGGTGAAAAATGTGGCCATGGTGGATCCTCGGCAAGGGGGTGGGTGCGGCGACCTTGGACTCGCCCCGCCGCACCCGCCTTGATCGAGATCACTTGCCTGCGGTCACTGGGCGGCTAGGGCCTCAACCTCCAGATCGTCGACGCAGCAGCCCGCATAGGCGTCGCGCACATGTTCGGCCAACGCGCGGGCCAGCGCATCGGCACCTTCGGCCAGATACATGTTGATGCTGATCGACGGCAGCGGCGGCAGCGCGCCGCCATGGGGGATCTTTTCAAAATGCTGGCTGATCGCGCTTTCGATCGATGCATGGACCCCCAGATCCGCGGACACCGTCGCCTCGATTGAGCGGGTGCTGTCGGAGGTCACGCCCATCTCCCACTCAGTCCCGGCCTTGTCGAGCGCGGCCTGCGTCGGGCCGCGGAAGATGCAGTTGTTTTCAAAGGCCAGCCGCAGGGGACGCGCTTTCCACGCATGACCGCCGGGCGCGCCGACCCAGATCAGGGACGCGGTTTCCAGCCGCTCTCCGCCTTTGTCGGGGACGCCTTCGGTGGTCAGGATCAGATCCGCCGCGCCGCGCGCCAGCATGGATTTCAGCTTGCGGGTATAGCTGCTGACCAGCGTCACCTTCACCCGCGGGAATTCGCGCGCGAAGCGGCGCAGCACGCCGGGCACATGCGGATAGACCACATCTGAGGGCACGCCGAACACGATCTCGCCCTCCAGATCATCGGCGGTCAGGCGGCCCCATGCCTCGTCGTTCAGCGCGATTATGCGGCGCGCATAGCTCAGCAGCAATTCACCCTGCGAGGTCAGTGACACCCCCCGGCGCGCACGGTCCAGCAGCGGGGCGCCGATCGCGTCCTCCAGCCGTTTGACCTGCATCGACACCGCGGACTGCGTCAGATGCAGGCGGGCGGCGGCACGGGTGACGCCGCCGGTCTCGGCAACCATGGCAAAGCTGCGCATGGCGGTGAGGTCCAAGTTTCGGGCCATATCAATCTCCGTGATGGATCAGTTCATAACCATTCGTTTTACAAATCTAACCCAGACCGCCATATCCATCAACAGAGATGATCGAAAAGTCGAAAACATCAAATTTCAAGATGGAGAGCATCATGATCCGCACCGCTGACAACGCCGCCTGCACCACCTCCTACACCGCCACCTCCTTCTCGGCCGCCGCTGTGCTGCGCCGTCTTGTGGTTTGGCTGAAGGTGGCCAATGAGCGCCGGGCCCTGGGCCGCATGTCGCAGGCGCGCCTGATGGATGTCGGCCTTGATTGCGATCAAGCTTGGTCTGAGGCATCCCGCCCGTTCTGGGACGCGCCGCAGCGCACGCGCTGATTGCACCAACGGGGCGCACTGATTTGGCGCACCAACGGGGCGGATAACGCGCAATGGTCGCGCAACTATCACGTTGCGGTCACACGATAGCCCGAGTATGAGCGCGTCCCTTCGGCATGGTCTGGGGGGACGCGGTGCATTTGAGCAGGATCCAGGACAGATGAACGGTTCGAAATTGATATGGCTGACAGCGCAACGCGCGCGGCGCCTGGAAAACTGGGCCCCGCGCCTGATGATGGCTGAAGCGCGGATGCGCGCGATGATCGAGGCCATGCGCACCACGCCGCGGTGACCTGCGGTCAGCCCGCTGGGGAAAACCGCATCGCCTCGGTGTAAACCGCGCCTGCGCGCGTGAGGTCGGATCGCCACAGCGAAAACGCTGCGACCGGGGCACCATAGGCTGCGAAATCGGCATGCTCCGCGATCCATCGGGACAGGTCGTCTTCGGCCGGGGCCTCAGTGGAAAACCGCGTCACGGTGGCGTGGGGCATGAAGCGGCGGCGCTCCAGCGGAACGCCGCCAGCTTGGGCGGCCCGGCGCACGGCGTCGTGCAGCGCGGTCAGGCCGGGATCAGGCACCACCAGCGCATGGGCCGATCGTGGGCGTTTGCGCCCAAACATTCCCACCCCGCGAAACGCCAGCACTGGTGCTGGTATGCGGATGCGGTCCAGCTCGCTCGCCACGTCTTCGAGCACATGGCGGTCATGCGACCCCAGAAATGCCAGCGTCACGTGC
This sequence comes from Paracoccaceae bacterium, assembly GCA_047610385.1. Classification (GTDB taxonomy): domain Bacteria; phylum Pseudomonadota; class Alphaproteobacteria; order Rhodobacterales; family Rhodobacteraceae; genus JBOCEF01. Next base: position 28,473 of record JBLGAC010000004.1, read on the forward strand.
AGGTTTTCATGGGGAGTTGGCAGGCCATCCTCCAGATCCGCGCCAAGATCTTCAAGCCAGGCGCAGACCGCTTCGTCCGGGCGCAGGGCGACAAAGGCGCGGATCATCCGCCGCCTCGCGCCGTGCGGGCGATCAGGATTTCCACCGCCGGGCCGATGTCTTCGACAATTCGCGCGACGCCGCCTGCATTGGGGTGGATGCCATCGGCCTGCATCAGCGCGCCCGCGGCCTCGCGCATTGCGCGGTTGGTCATCGACATGTCCGGCGCGATGGCCACAAGGAAATTGGGATAGAGGATCGCGCCGTATTTTTCCGCCAGCTCGGGGAACATGGCGTCGAAATCACGTTTCCAGTCGGCGCCGTAATTGCCGGGCGCTGGCAGTCCGGCGATCAGGGCAGGCAGGCCCTCGGCGGCCAGCCGCGCCAGAATCGCATCCAGATTGCTGCGGCTGGCGGCCGGGTCCATGCCGCGCAGCAGGTCGTTTCCGCCCAGTTCAACGATCATCGCGTCCACATCGGGCGTCAGGGTCCAGTCCATGCGCGACAGGCCCCCTGCCGTGGTGTCGCCTGAGACGCCTGCATTGATGATCGTCACGTCATGGCCACGCGCGCGCAGCCACCGCTCCAGTTGTGCGGGGAAGGCGTCGCGCGGGGACAGCCCAAAGCCATGGGTCAGCGAATCGCCCAGGGCCGCGATGGTTACCGGCTGCGCCGAAACCTTGGTCACCGGTTGCGCCGTTGCGGCCCCAGACAGCGCCCCGGCCAGCGCCAGCACCGCGACCCCGGCGCGCAGCACATGGGCAAACGCCTTGCTGCGCGCCCGTAAGGCCCCATATCGAATGCTGCATTGAGCCAGCAAGGAGCCTTTCATGACCGAAGCGACCCAAGCCGCCGCCCCCGCGATCGAAATGACCGGGGTGGAGCTGACGTTGTCCTCCAACGCCGGACGTGTGGAGATCCTGCGCGGCGTCGACCTGAGCGTCGCACGCGGGGAAACGGTCGGGATCGTGGGGCCGTCTGGCTCGGGCAAATCCTCGCTCCTCATGCTGATGGGGGGCCTGGAGCGCGCAACCGGCGGGTCTGTTCTGGCCATGGGCCACGACCTGACGGCGATGAACGAGGACGCCCTTGCGCGCTTTCGAAGATCACATATGGGCGTGGTGTTCCAATCCTTCCACCTTATCCCGACGATGACCGCGCTCGAAAATGTCGCAACCCCGCTGGAACTGCGCGGTGACCCCGATGCGTTCGGGCGCGCGGCTGAGGAATTGGCCGCCGTCGGGCTGGCCGCGCGCGCGTCCCATTACCCCGCGCAATTGTCGGGCGGCGAACAGCAGCGCGTTGCCTTGGCGCGCGCTGCCGCCACCCGCCCCGCAATTTTGTTGGCAGATGAGCCGACGGGAAACCTGGACGGCGCCACCGGCGAGGTGATCATGGACCTGCTGCTGGGCCTGCGCGACCGCCATGGCGCAACCTTGATCATGGTCACCCACGCGCCCGAATTGGCCGCGCGCTGCGACCGTGTGGTCAAGGTCGCTGATGGTCGGATAGAAGATGACGGCCGCGCCCGGCAGGCCGCAGAATGACCGTGATGTCGGTGGCGTTCCGCATCGCCCGGCGCGAATTGCGTGGCGGGATCAAGGGGTTCTATGTGTTCCTCGGCTGTCTTGCGCTGGGGGTTGCGGCCATCGCGGCTGTTGGATCGGTGCGTATGGCGATCTCCGAAGGGCTATCGCGTGAGGGGAGGTCGATCTTGGGCGGCGACGCCGAAATCTCGATCACTTACCGCTTTGCCGAAGATGATGAACTGGCCTGGATGCGCGCGCGCGGAGCCGCCGTGTCCGGGATCGCTGATTTCCGGTCGATGGCGGTGACATTGGGCGAAGACGGCTTGCCCGACCGCGCCTTGACGCAGGTGAAGGGCGTCGACGCTGCCTATCCTTTGTATGGGACGCTGACGCTGTCAGGCGGGCTGACCGCCGCGCAGGCGCTGGGGCTGCAGGACGGGCGCTGGGGCGTGGCCATGCAGCGGGCGCTGATTGACCGGTTGGGGCTGGAAATCGGTGATCCGGTGCGGCTGGGTGCCGCGGAATATGACCTGCGCGCGGAAATTCTGGCGGAGCCTGACGCCGCTGCCGGTGGCTTTGGGTTTGGCCCGCGCACGCTGGTGATGACCGATGGGCTGGCGCCGTCCGGCCTGCTGGCGCCGGGCACCTTGTTTGACAGCCGCTATCGGCTGGTCCTGCCCGATGACACCGATCTTGAGGTGATGAAGGCCGAACTGGCGGCCGCATTCCCCGCTGCCGGCATGCGCTGGCGCGATCGGCGCAACGGCGCGCCGGGGCTGCAGACTTTTGTGGACCGGCTTGGCGCATTCCTGGTGCTGGTGGGCCTTGCCGCGCTGGCCATGGGCGGCGTTGGTGTGTCGGCGGCGGTGCGGTCATACCTTGAAGGCAAAACCGAAACCATCGCCACCCTCAAGACGTTGGGGGCTGAGGGACGGCTGATTTTCGCTGTCTATCTTATCCAGATCGCGGCGCTGGCGGCCTTGGGCGTTGGCATCGGGCTGGCGCTGGGCGCCGGGCTGCCTGCCTTGGCAGGGCCGCTGTTGGCCGATCGTTTGCCGGTGCCTGCGCTGTTCACCATCTATGCCGCACCCTTGGCGGAGGCGGCTGTCTATGGCCTGCTGACCGCGCTGATCTTTGCGCTGTGGCCGCTGGCGCAGGCGCGTGAATTGCGCGCAGCGCGGCTGTTTCGCGACATCGCGGGGTCTGAGCGCACATGGCCCCGGCCCACATACATCATCGCCATCGGCCTGCTGGCAGCGCTGCTGGTGGCGTCGGCGGTGCTGTTTTCGGGCCTGTGGACGCTGGCGCTGGGCTTTGCCGTCGGGGTGATCGGGGCGCTGATCGCCCTGCGCATCGCGGCCTATGGTGTGCGGCGTGCGGCGCGGCGGTTGTCGCGGGTGCGGATGGTGCGCGGGCGGCCTTCGCTGCGGCTGGCTTTGGGCGCTGTGGGTGGGCCGGGGGGCGAAACGCCGGGGGTGATTCTGTCGCTGGGCCTCGGGCTGGCGGTGCTGGCCGCGGTGGGGCAGATCGACACCAACCTGCGCGACGTGATCGGGCGCGAATTGCCCGACCGCGCGCCGGCGTTTTTCTTTGTCGACATCCAGAATGACCAGCTGCCGGGGTTCCTGACGCGCGCGAAAGCCGTGGATGGCGTGGGCGACATCGCCACCGCCCCCATGCTGCGCGGGGTGATCACCAAGCTGAACGGCATCGATGCGGACAAGGCACCGATTGACCCGTCGGCGTCCTGGGTGATCCGCGGTGACCGCGGCTTGACCTATGCCGAAACCCCGCCCACGGGCACGATCATCACTGATGGCACATGGTGGGCACCTGATTATGCCGGCCCGCCGCTGGTCAGCTTTGCTGAGGAAGAAGGGCGCGAGCTGGGCCTGAACATCGGCGACACGGTCACGGTGTCGGTGCTGGGGCGCGAATTGACCGCCACCGTTGCGTCTTTCCGCGTGGTGGAATTTCGCGACATGGGGATCAATTTTCTGATGCTGATGAACCCCACAGCGCTGGTCGGGGCGCCGCACACGCACATCGCCACGGTCCACGCCGATGCGGGCGCCGAAGGGGCGCTGCTGCGCGCTGTTGCCGGGGATTATCCCAACATCACCGCCATCGCGGTGCGTGAGGCGGTTGAACAGGTGTCAGGCGCGCTCAAAGACCTTGCGTCAGCCACCCGTTGGGGCGCGTCGGTGACGCTGATGACCGGGCTGGTGGTGCTGATCGGCGCGGCTGCGGCAGGGGAACGGCGCCGCGTGCATGAGGCTGCGGTGCTGAAAACGCTTGGCATGACCCGCCCCGCGATCCTTGCCAGCTTTGCATTGCGGTCTGCCATGCTGGGGGCAGCGGCGGGGGCGGTGGCGATCGGCGCCGGGGCGCTGGCAGGCTGGGCCGTGATTGAGAAGGTGATGGAGGCAAGCTATGTCTTTGCCCCGTTGCCTGCGGTGCTGATTGTGCTTGGCGGCGCGGCGGCATCCTTGCTGGCCGGGCTGGCCTTTGCATGGCGGCCGCTGTCGGCGCGCCCGGCGCAGGTGCTGCGCGCCAATGAATGATCGAGATTGTGCTGCGGCGTGCTTGAATTGCCGTGGTTTCGCAACGATATTAGCCGGGAGACCGGGCGAGCTGTTATGCGGCGGGTCCGGCAGATGAAGTCTTACGTCACAGGATGAGGGAAATCATGCAGAACTTCGACACGATCCGGACTTCCGGCGCGCAACACGCCGCCGCGATCGACGCCGGGCTCCGCGCATATATGAGCCGCGTCTACGGTTTGATGAGCATGGCGATGGTCATCACCGGCGTGGTTGCCTTCGTGATCGGCACCAACGAGCAGCTGCTTTTCGCGCTGTTCTCGGGCCCGCAGAAATACGTGGTGATGTTCGCGCCGCTGGTGATGGTTTTCGCCTTCAGCTCGATGATCAATAAAATGTCCGTGGCGACCGCGCAGGTCGTGTTCTGGGCGTTCGCAGCCATGATGGGCGCGTCGATCTCGTTCATCTTTGCGGTCTACACGGGAATGAGCATCGCGCAGGTGTTCTTTGCCACCGCCATCGCCTTCGGCGGGACCAGCCTGTATGGCTACACCACGAAAAAGGACATCTCCGGCTGGGGGTCGTTCTTGATCATGGGCGTGATTGGCCTGATCGTTGTGCAGATCGCCAACATTTTCATCGGATCGTCAGCGCTGCAGATGGCGGCCAGCGCGGTCGGCGTGCTGATCTTCGCCGGCCTCACCGCCTATGACACCCAGCGGCTGAAGAACGGTTACTTGGGCATGATGCAGTACGGCGCCGACGCCGCGATGGTTGGCAAGTCCGCGATCATGGGTGCGCTGTCGCTCTACATCAACTTCCTCAACATGTTCATGATGATGCTGAGCCTGTTCGGCAACCGCGAGTGATCTGATCCGACCATCGGTTGGATGCGAAAAGGGCCGGGGGGAAACCTCCGGCCCTTTTTTATTGACGAAGAAGTGATTTATTTCTCCATGAAACCAATGGCTTGCCATATTATAATCACAAATGCGAATGTATATATCTCTTGAAGCGTACAGACGGTGACGGAAATCGCATGCGCGCCGTGACCCAGTTGATCTATCACGAGAGAGAAAACTCCATGACCAGAACCATTGCCATCGCCGCCCTTTTCGCCGCCGCCGCACTGCCGGCCGCCGCGGACCATGCCAACCCCTGGGCGACTGCGGACGACACGGTGCTGTCGCAGTTCCACGACGTGAACCAGGCCCGCAGCGCCGACACCCCCGGCGAGGACGAGATGAACGGCGTCATGGAGCGCACCGCCAATGGCAAGCTTGGCGGTGCGTCGATGGATCTGGCTGAGGTCGAAGGCGCGGACGATGCCGAACGCGGCCGTGAAGGCGGCCAAGGTGGCGGCAGCGGCGAGGGTGGCCAAGGTGGTGGCAGTGGCGGCGAGGCTGGCCAAGGCCAGGGTGACCAAGGCCAGGGTGGCCGTGGTGAAGGTGGCCGCGGGCGGGGCTGACCGCCTCCGATCCCGCGCCTGTAAACATCTGAAAACACCAAAGGGCCGCCCGGCGACGGGCGGCCCTTTGGTATGGTGTGGCTGGGCGCGCGCCACCATGGGTCCTGTTGTTGGCGGTGCCGGGGGCCCCGGCGCGGAATTTGAACGGAAAAAATGCCTAAGCTGTTGACCGTGATACGTCACATGTTCACGGTGACGCAGGTGGATGTAACCGATTGTAACGGCCGATGCGCAGCTGCGCGCCGACGAAGGCCCGGCGCGCCGGGCCGCCATCGCTTTGTCCGCCAAGTGACAGGACCGGGGGCCCGTGCGCGCCCGGTCCAAGCCAAAAAAACGTTAGGGAGAGAACACATGCTCAGAAAATCCATGACGCTGCTTGCAGGCGCCCTTGTTGCGGCGACGGCTGCATTTACCGCGCCGGCCGCGCAGGCAGATTGGCCCGAACGGCCGATCACCTTGATCGTGCCTTGGGGCGCTGGTGGTGGCACCGACGCAGTGGGCCGCATCATCGCGGCGCTGTTGGAGGAGGACCTCGGCCAGCCGGTCAACGTCGTGAACCGTACGGGCGGCAGCGGTGTGGTCGGCCATTCGGCAATCGCGAACGCGGCGCCCGACGGCTACACATTTGGCGTCGCGACCGTTGAAATTGCGATGATGCACTGGATCGGCCTGACCGATCTGACCTATGCCGATTACGACGTGATCGGGCAGGTCAACATCGATCCGGGCGGGGTGATGGTGTCCTCGGATTCCGATTATCAGACCGCTGCGGAGCTGTTGGCGGCGATCAAGGCGGCGCCCAAGGGCACGTTCAAAGCGTCGGGCACCGGGCAGGGCGGGATCTGGCATCTTGGCCTTGCGGGCTGGATGTTGTCCGAAGGGCTGGACGGCGATCAGGTGACCTGGGTGCCCAGCAAAGGCGCTGCACCGGGGCTGCAGGATCTGGTGGCAGGCGGCATCGGCCTTGTCACGGCGTCTCTGCCTGAGGGCCGCGCGCTGATCGAGGCAGGGCGCGTGCGCGCGTTGGCGACCATGGGTGAGGCCCGGCTTGGCCTGTTCCCGGACGCGCCGACGTTGAAGGAGGCCACCGGCTCTGACTGGACCGTCGGCGCGTGGCGGGTTGTGGCAGCGCCCAAGGGTCTGCCCGAAGACATCGCGGCCAAAGCCTCGGCCGCGCTGCAGCGCGCGTATGACAGCGCGCAGTTCAAAGAGTTCATGACCGGCCGCGGCTTTGGCATGGTGTGGCGCAATGCAGCGGATGCGCGCGCGTTCATGGAAAGCGCTGACACCGATCTGGGCATGGTCATGAAGAAGGCCGGCCTGGCCAAATGATCCCAACGCGCTGAGCGTTGTGCAAAAAACCGCGCGGCGAGGACATCCTCGCCGCGCGGCCCCAGCATCCTTGCAAGGTCCGCCGCCATGAAAGTCAATGACGCCGTGTCCGGTGCCGCGCTGATTGCGTTTGCCGCTGCCGTCGCGTGGCAGACGCTCAGCTTTCCGCCGATGCCGGGACAGAGGTTCAGCTCCGCACTGTTTCCGCAGATCGTCGCCACCTTGATGGCGCTGAGCGGTTGTATCTTGATCGTCAAAGGCGTCATGGCACGCGCCGAGGCACCGATCGTCGCGATCCCGGATTGGATGCGGTCACCGCGCCGTTTGGTCAATTTCGCCGTGCTGATCGGGTCTTTGGCGTTTTATCTGCTGTTTTCGAACGCGTTGGGGTTCATCCCGACCGCAACCCTCGTGCTGGTCGCAGTGATGACGTCGCTGCGCGGCGTGGGGCGCATCGGATCAAGCGTTCTGATCGCGCTGATCGCTAGTTTTGGCATGCAGCAATTCTTTGGCGGCCTTCTGCGGGTGCCGCTGCCCTACGGGATCATCCCGCCGACGTTGTTCTGAGGGGACCGGTATGGACACGCTCGCGCTTTCATTCGCGTTGATTTTCGATCCCTACGTTCTGGGCGTGATGCTGCTGGCCGGCGCGTTCGGCCTGTTCATGGGCGCGATACCGGGACTGTCGGCCACCATGGCCACCGCGCTTTTGGTGCCGGTGACCTTTTTCATGGACCCGGTTCCGGCGCTTGCCGCGATTGTAGCGGTCACGGCGATGGCGATTTTTGCGGGCGACATTCCCGGCGCGCTGCTGCGCATGCCCGGCACGCCCGCATCCGCCGCCTATACCGACGAATCCTTTGCCATGACCCGCAAGGGCAAAGCCGAGCTGGTGCTGGGCATCAGCCTGACCAGCGCGATCATCGGCGGCATTTTTGGCAGTCTGGTGCTGGCGACCTCAGCGCCGCTGCTGGCCGAGGTTGCGTTGAAATTCAGCTCATTCGAATATTTCTGGCTGTCCTGCATCGGGCTGACCTGCGCGGCCTTTGTGGCGTCGAGCCGCCCTCTCAAAGGCCTGGTGTCGCTGCTGCTGGGCCTGTTCATCGCCACCATCGGCATTGACCCGATGTCGGGCCATCCGCGGTTCACCTTCGGGTCGGTGGACATGATGGGCGGCATCAATTTCATCCCGGTGATGATCGGCATGTTCGCCTTTGCCGAGGTGATCCGCGCGGTGGTGTCCACCAAGGTGCCGCACCGGGTCACGCAGCAATCCATCGGCAACATCTTCAAGGGCGTTGGGCCGGTGCTGCGCCGGTATCGCATCAGCCTGCTGCGCGGCAGCCTGATCGGCACCGCGGTCGGCGCGCTGCCGGGCGCGGGGTCGGACATCGCGGCGTGGATTGCCTATGCGACGGCCAAGAAATTTTCCCGCACGCCTGAAAAATTCGGGACGGGGCACCCCGAAGGGGTCGTCAGCGCGGGGGCGGCGAACAATGCCGGGCTGGGCGGCGCTTGGGTGCCTGCGCTGGTGTTCGGCATCCCTGGCGATTCGATCACCGCCATCGTGATCGGGGTGCTTTACATGAAGGGCATGAACCCCGGCCCGACCGTGTTTCTGTTTCACCCCGAACTGATCTACGCGGTGTTCCTGTCGTTTTTTGTGGCAAACCTGATGCTGCTGCCGCTGGGCTTTGTGGCGATCAAAACCTCTCGTCGGTTGCTGAGCGTGCCGATCGAGGTGCTGATGCCGCTGATCCTGATGTTCTGCGTCGTCGGCGCATTTGCAATCAACAACACCGCATTCGACGTGGGCGTGATGGTGCTGCTGGGCCTGGTTGCCTGGGGGATGGAGGAGAACGGCTTTCCGATCGCGCCCGCCATCCTTGGCCTGGTGCTGGGCCCGTTGCTGGAGGAAAGCTTCATGACCTCAATGATCAAGTCCGACGGCGCGCTGATCGGGTTCTTTGAGCGCCCGATCGCGGCGGGGCTCGGCGTGGTGACGCTGCTGATCTGGGTGTCGCCGCTGATCGGCTGGCTGCTGCGCAAACGCCGCGCGGCGCGGGGCGCCTGAGCTGTGGACATGTCCGGCAAGAAGGGAAAAGCGAGCCGAGGTGGTATCCCCAAGGGGAATTGAACCCCTGTTTCCACCGTGAGAGGGTGATGTCCTAACCGCTAGACGATGGGGACGCTGATCTCGGCTCTGCTGGAGCGCTATCTATCCATGGCGCCGGGGGGCGTCAATGGGGCAGGGCGGAAAATCGCGCGGCGGCGCGAAATTGCTGGTCAGGGCGTGCGCAGGACCGGGGTGCGCGACAGCGCGGTGCCATCAGATTTGCGCAAGGTGACCAAGATTTCGGCCCCTGACGCATCGCGCCCCAGCACCAGCAGATAGGGGCCGTCGCCGCCGATCGCTGTCACGGACAGATCTGCGGGCAGGGCGACCGCGTCTGCGGTGATCGCCTGCACCGGGGTAAGGGTGCCGCCGGTGCCGCCCAGACGCCACGCGATGGTCCCCGCGATCACCACCACGCCAAGCGCCATGACCACCAGCATGCCCGTCACGGTCAGGCGCAGGACGCGCAGTCGCGGCGGTTCTGGAAAATCTTCGTCGTGCTCGCCGCCCGGACCGGGTATTGTGCCGCTCATGAACGCAGACTCCTATTCCGCCGCGCCCGATGCGGGCCCCGGCGATGATCTCAACGACGACGTCGGCAGTGCTCTGCCCGCGCTCGTCATTCCGTCCGAATGCGAAGGCGACCGGCTGGACAAGGCGCTCGCCTATCTGGTGCCGCCCGGCATGGGGCTTTCACGGTCCCGGCTGCAAGCCCTGATCGCCGAAGGGGCGGTCAGCCGAGAGGACGCCCCCGGCGGCCCCGCGCGGACCGTCACGAACTACAAGGGGAAGGTCAAGGAGGGGGAGCGCTATTGCGTCATCCCGCCTCCGCCCACGGACCCGGTCCCGACGGCTGAGGATATCCCCCTGACGGTCATCTATGAGGACCGTCACCTGATCGTGATCGACAAACCGGCCGGCATGGTCGTGCACCCAGCACCGGGCGCGCGGACGGGCACGCTGGTGAACGCGCTGCTGTTCCATTGCAACGATCTGTCGGGCATTGGCGGGCAGGCGCGGCCCGGCATCGTGCACCGGATCGACAAGGACACCTCGGGCCTTTTGGTGGTCGCCAAGACCGACGCTGCGCATCAGGGCCTGTCGAAACAGTTCGCCGCCCATGATCTGGAACGCAGTTACCTTGCGATCACCTGGGGCGCGCCGGAGATGGGCGATCCGCGCCTGCGCGGCATTGAGGGCATGGAGGCCGCGGCAGGCGGCGTGCTGCGCCTGGAAACCCAAATCGGCCGCCACCCCAGCGACCGCAAGCGCCAGGCGGTGCTGAAGGAGGGGGGGCGTCACGCGATCACCCATTTCCGCACCTCTGAGCGGTTTGGCCCGATCGAAAAGCCGATCGCGGCGCTGGTGGAATGCCGTCTGGAAACCGGGCGCACCCATCAGATCCGCGTGCATCTGAGCCATGCGGGCCATCCCCTGATCGGCGATCAGACCTATCGCGGCGCCCGCAAGGCCCCGCAAAATGTGCTGAGCGAGGCCGCGCGCGACGGGCTTGATCATTTCCCGCGCCAAGCGCTGCACGCCGCGACGCTGGGGTTCATCCATCCCGCTACTGAGGAAGAAATGGTGTTCGAAAGCCCGCTGCCCGCCGATATGGCGCAGCTTCTGGCTGATCTGCGCGACTGATCGGATCTTTTTTCGACGGAAACCCGGTCGCCCTGCGTTTCATTATAAGGAACGTGGGTCGGCCGGGCAGGGCGGCTGGGTGAAAATACCGGTTGCGGTGTTCACCTTTTCGCAATCATCGTTCAGCAAAAGTTGCGCTTTCCTGCCAGCATGCCCAAATGATGTAACAGACCAAAGTTTAGTCGATCGGAGGATTTTTCATGGCCACTTATGCAAATCTGCCTGCGCCGTCCCCCGAACAGGGCCTGTCGCGCTATATGCAGGAAATCCGCAAGTTCCCTATGTTGGAGCCGGATCAGGAATACATGCTCGCCAAAGCCTGGGTGGACCATGAGGACCGTCAGGCAGCGCACCAGATGGTCACCTCACATCTGCGTCTGGCGACCAAGATTGCCATGGGCTATCGCGGCTACGGCCTGCCGACGGCCGAAGTGATCTCTGAGGCCAATGTCGGTTTGATGCAGGCGGTCAAACGCTTTGATCCCGAACGCGGCTTTCGCCTTGCGACCTATGCCATGTGGTGGATCCGCGCCGCGATTCAGGAATACATCCTGCGGTCCTGGAGCCTTGTGAAAATGGGCACCACGGCGGCGCAGAAAAAGCTGTTCTTCAACCTGCGTAAGGCCAAAAACCGCATCGGCGCGCTGGAGGAAGGCGATCTTCGCCCCGAAAACGTCGCGCGCATCGCAAAGGCGCTGTCGGTCAACGAAAACGAAGTCGTCGCCATGAACCGCCGCCTGTCGGGGGGGGACGCGTCACTGAATGCGCCTCTCAAGGCCGATGGCGATGGCGCGTCGGAATGGATGGACTGGCTGCAGGACGACGATGCCGATCAGGCCGCCGCCTATGCCGAGCAGGATGAGCTGAGCCACCGCCGCGAGCTGCTGACCATGGCGATGGACGGGCTGAATGAGCGTGAGCAGAACATCCTGACTGAGCGCCGCCTGAAGGACAATCCGGTGACGCTGGAGGAGTTGTCCAAGGTCTATGACGTCAGCCGTGAACGGGTGCGCCAGATCGAAGTCCGCGCCTTCGAAAAGCTGCAAAAGCGCATGCGCGAACTGGCCACCGAACGCGGCATGGCCGCTGCTGAGGTCTGATCCCGGGCAAGGACGCGCCGGGGAAAAAAAGGGCGGCACCGGGAACGGTGCCGCCCTTTTTCGCGCCCACGCTCAACCCATCAGGCCGGTTGTGCCGTCCCAGATCAGTTTGCAGCCGGTGATCGCCAGCAGTGTGCGCACCATGATGAAGTACCATTTTTCCGGCAGATGTTTGTGGCCCCAGACGCCCAGCAGCATCCCCGCCACCGCCACTGGCGCCAGCCACAGGGCGGCGATCATGGTGTCTTTGGTGAACAGGCCCAGTTGCGCATAGGGCCAGACTTTCACGAGGTTGATCCACCAGAAAATCAGCACCGTGGTGGCCTGATAGGTGGTTTTATCGATCCCACGGCTCAGCAACTGGATCGCCACTGGCGGGCCGCCTGCATGGCTGGCAAAGCTGGTGAAGCCCGCGACCATGCCCCAAAACCCGCCATGGCCGCGGCTGGCGGCCAGGGCGCGCGGCGGGCGCCAGCCGCGGCTTTGGGCAAGCTGAAAGGCGGCAAAGCTGAGCGCCAGCACCCCGATCAGAATGCGCACTGCGTCGGGATCGGTGCGTGCGAAGAAATACGCCGCCGCCGCGACGCCGGGCACGGCGCCGAGCATGATCGGCCAGGCCTCATGCCAGTTCCAGCGGCGCCAATAGGCACGAAGGCCGGTGACGTCCATGACCATCAAAAGCGGCAGCATCAGCCCCACGGCCTGATGCGGGGGCAGTGCCAGCGCGATCAACGGCGTTGCGACGAAAGCGGCACCTGCGCCAAATCCGCCCTTGGACAGTCCCGCGATCAGCACGGCGGGAAGCGCAAAGCTGAGGAAAACCGGGTCGGTGATAAGGGATGTCGTCATGACGCCTGACTGATCTGTGAAACACGCGCTGCGTTGGCACAAGGGCATATGGTGGCAGGTCGGACAAGCGCTGCGCTGGTGTTTTCGCGCCGTATTAACGCTTTGATGAATGCGGGCTGGGGGCGCCGTGCGGGGTGCCGGATGGGTGCGCGCGGTGGGGACGCACTTGCGGGACGCTGCATTCAGCGGTATGCGGACGGCAACTTCACACTCATCCACCGCGGGAGAGAACTCGATGCCCAGAGCGAAAATTGCGCTGATCGGCGCTGGCCAGATTGGCGGCACGCTGGCCCATCTCGTCGGCCTCAAGGAACTTGGCGACGTTGTGCTGTTCGACATTGCTGAGGGCATTCCCCAGGGCAAAGCGCTCGACATCGCCGAAAGCGCGCCGGTTGACGGCTTTGACGCCAAGCTGAAGGGCGCGAATGATTACGCCGACATCGCCGGCGCCGATGTGTGCATCGTCACCGCAGGCGTTCCGCGCAAGCCGGGCATGTCGCGCGACGACCTGCTGGGCATCAACCTCAAGGTCATGAAATCGGTCGGCGAGGGCATCAAGGCCCACGCCCCGAACGCGTTTGTGATCTGCATCACCAACCCGCTCGATGCGATGGTGTGGGCGCTGCAGTCGTTTTCGGGCCTGCCCAAGCACAAAGTCGTCGGCATGGCCGGTGTGCTGGACAGCGCGCGCTTCCGCCATTTTCTGGCCGAAGAATTCGGCGTCTCGGTCAAGGACGTCACGGCGTTCGTGCTGGGCGGCCATGGCGACACCATGGTGCCGCTGCCGCGCTATTCGACCGTTGGCGGCATTCCGCTGCCCGATCTGATTGCCATGGGCTGGACCACGCAGGAAAAGCTTGATGCCATCATCCAGCGCACCCGCGATGGCGGGGCCGAAATCGTCGGCCTGCTGAAAACTGGATCTGCGTTCTACGCGCCCGCCGCGGCCGCCGTGCAGATGGCTGAGGCGTTTTTGAAAGACCAAAAGCGCGTGCTGCCCTGCGCCGCCTATGTCGAAGGGGCCTATGGCCTTGACGGTTTCTATGTCGGCGTGCCGACCGTGATCGGCGAAGGCGGCGTGGAGAAGGTGATCGCGATCAAGCTCGACAAAGATGAGCAGGCCATGCTCGACAAGTCGATCGACGCGGTGAAGGGCCTTGTGGCCGCCTGCAAGCAGATCGACGAATCGCTCGTTTGATTGCATCCGTATCGTTGAGCGGAAAAACAGGCCGGGGGGCGATCCCCGGCCTGTTTTCGTGCGCGCGTCGCGGATCTGTCGCGCGGACGTCATCATCGGGCGGCCAAGTGGCGCCAGCCAAAATTCTTAGCCCGGAGTGCCCGCCCATGCTGCGATCCATCTGCCTTGCCGCCACCCTTTTGTCCGCCGCCCCCGCGCTGGCCGACCCGTTCAGTTTCGTCGCCCTCGGCGACATGCCCTACGGCGCGCCTGACAAGGTGTGGCCGCGGTATGAGACCCTGATCGGACGCATCAACGACGCCGCCCCTGCGTTGGTCGTGCATGTGGGCGACACCAAGTCAGGGTCCACCGCGTGCGACGACAAGATGCTGGACCAGCAGCTGGTCTACATGAACAGCTTCGCGGCCCCGACGCTTTACACCCCCGGCGACAATGAATGGACCGATTGCCACCGAAAAAAGGCTGGCGGGTTCGACCCGCTGGAGCGTCTGGCCCACATCCGCGCCACCTATTTCGACGTGCCTGAGACCAGCTTTGGCCAAGCGCAGGTCTCTGTGACCAGTCAGGCCAAAAAGGGCTATCCTGAAAATGCCCGCCTGATGCACGAAGGGGTAATGTTCGTCACCGCCCATGTGGTCGGGTCCAACAACAACTTTGAAATCCGCGACCCGGACGCGGTGGCAGAATTCTTCGCCCGCGACAAGGCGACGACCAATTGGCTGGACCAATCCTTCGACGCCGCGAAAGACGCTGCGGCGCTGGTGCTGGCGATCCATGCGGACATGTTCGAATTCGATTTCAACCCCGACAAGGAAAGCTGGTTGCGCCATTCGGGGTTCCTGAATTTTGGCCCGATGCTGCAGGCCAAGGCGGCGGAATTTGGCAAGCCGGTGCTGCTGATCTTTGGCGACAGCCATGTGCACCGGGTGTTCCGCCCGTTCCCTAAAACCGCCCCCAACGTCACCGCGCTGGAGGTGTTCGGCGCCGAGGACATGCACGCGGTCGAGGTGACGGTGGACCCCGCGCGCCCCGCGCCCTTCGGGTTTCGCCCGCTTCTGAACGCCGACTGACCGGCAAGGCGACGGCGCCGCGCGCGCCGTCGCCTTGCCTCATGCGGGGCTTCCATGCTTTATCTGACCGCGACAGTTTCAGGAGAGTTCCCGATGGACAAGTTCACGACCCTTACCGGCGTTGCCGCGCCGCTGCCGCTGATCAATGTCGACACCGACATGATCATCCCCAAGCAGTTTTTGAAGACCATTCTGCGGTCCGGCCTCGGGGTTAACCTGTTCGACGAGATGCGCTACGACGACGACCGCAATGAAATCCCCGATTTCGTGCTGAACAAGCCCGCATACCGCGACGCCAAGATCCTGATCGGCGGAGAAAATTTCGGCTGCGGATCATCGCGCGAACATGCGCCTTGGGCGATTGCTGATTTCGGCATCAAATGCGTGATCGCGCCCAGCTTTGCCGATATTTTCTACAACAACTGCTTCAAGAACGGCATCCTGCCGATCGTGCTGCCGCAAGACGATGTCGACAAGCTGATGGATGATGCGGACCGCGGCGCCAACGCCGTCGTCACCGTTGATCTTGCAAGCCAGACCATCAAAGGCCCGGATGGCGGCGAGATCGCCTTTGAGGTGGACGCCTTTCGCAAGCATTGCCTGCTCAACGGGCTTGATGATATCGGGCTGACCATGGAAAAAGCCGATGCGATCACGAAGTTTGAATCGGGTCTGGGCACCTTGCGCCCGTGGATCGCGCCCGCCGCGTGATCGCGGCGTCGCCGGGCGAAAGGACGAAGGCATGCAGCGTCTTTCGGGAGGCATCCTTCGGGCGCTGATCGTGCTTTTGGCCATGATCGCGCCGGCGGCGCTGGTGCCTGGCGTGTCGTCTTCGGCGCGAGAGATCAGCTTTGTGATCGGTGCCATCACGGGCCTGTGCGTTTTGTTCGAATATGCCGCCCGCAACCCTGGCCTGATCGATTTCCGCTTTGCGCCGCCTTACAACCGGTCGCGCTTTGCGGTGTTCACCGCCATCCTGTTCATGATGATCTTTTTTGTGCGTGCGCAGGACGGGCATGACGGGGTCTCTGGCCAGATCCTGTCCGCGTCGCTGAACATCGGCGCGCGGTTTGATTTTTTTCTGTCGCCCGTCGCCATGGTGGGCGAGATGTTGGGCGATCCGGCCTCGCCACTTTTGAACGCGGTTCTGCGCGGGGCAGCGGCGCTCAGCTTTGTGACTGCGCTGACGGGGACGCTGTTTTTCGGCATTCTGTTTTGGGTCACGCCCTGGCCGACCGGGCGTGAGACGTTCAATCTGTGGATCAACCTTCCCACCCTTGAAACCGCCTATGGCGCTGAGGTGGAGCGCCGCCTGTTCCGCCTTGCATTCGGCACGATCATGGTGGGGCTGGGCGCGCCCTATGCGCTGCTGGCGCTGGCGTCGCAGGCGAGGGGCGTGTTCGTGCCTGCACCATTGCTGAACCCGCTGGTGCTGGTCTGGGGGGCGACCATCTGGGCCGCGCTGCCGATGTATCTGGTGCTGCGCGGGGTTGCGATTGCCAAAATCGCCTGGTTGATCCGGAGGGCAAGATGATCCGCACCCTGTGCGCGCTGGCGCTGATGGCCACCGGGGCCGCGGCGCAGGATGTGGCGCCGCCTGCGCCCGGATCGGTCCGCATCGCGTCGTTCAACGCGTCCCTGTCGCGCAGTGGCGCTGGCATGGCGTGGCGCGCATTGGCTGAGGCCAAGGCCAAGCAGGTCAAGCGCATCGCCCAGATCATCCAGACCGTGCGCCCCGACGTGCTGCTGGTGCTTGAACTTGACCACGACCCCGAAGGGCTGGCGCTGATCGCGCTTCGGGATCTGTTACAGGGCGGGCAGGGTGGAGCGGCGGGCATTGATTACCCCTATGTCTTCGCAGGCCCGGTGAACACTGGCGTGCCCAGTGGCCTCGATTTGTCGCAGGATGGCGAGATCGTCGGCCCCGGTGATGCTTGGGGCTGGGGCGTATTTCCTGGCCAATATGGGATGGCGGTGCTCAGCCGTTTTCCTATTTATACAGACGCGCTGCGCAGCTTTCAGATGCTGCGCTGGGCCGCGATGCCTGATGCGCTGCTGCCCCGTGACTTTTATGCTGAGACGGCAGACGCCCTGCGCCTGTCGTCCAAATCCCATTGGGACCTGCCGGTGATCTTGCCGGATGGGCGGCGCCTGCACCTGCTCGCCAGTCACCCGACCCCACCGGTTTTTGATGGGCCTGAGGACCGCAACGGGCGGCGCAACCATGATGAAATCCGGTTCTGGTCCGATTATCTGAGTGGCGCAGGCTGGATCATCGACGATGCAGGGCGTGCGGGCGGCGGGCCGGATGGCGATGCTTTTGTGGTGCTTGGGGATCTGAATGCCGATCCGTTCGATGGTGACGGGCGCCATGACGGGATCCGCGGGCTGCTTTCCCACCCACGCGTGCAGGACCCGGCCCCCGAAAGCCTTGGCGCGGCTGAGGCATCGCAGCTTCAGCGCGGCGACAACACGTTGCATGACGGCGCGCCCGCGCGCGACACCGCTGATTGGAACGACAAAAAGGGGCCTGGCAACCTGCGGGTGGATTTTGTGCTGCCCGCGGCGGCATTGCAGGTGACTGGCGCAGGGGTGTTCTGGCCCGAAAAAGACGCGCCCGGCGGCGATCTGGTGACGGGGGGCAAACGGCCGCCAAGCTCAGACCATCGGCTGGTCTGGGTGGACATTCGCTGATTCTGGCGCCATCCTTTGCCCGCAGAGTGTCCTAAACACCGCCTGTTCGCTTTAGGGTTGTGAAAGGGGCGCTTTGGCCCAATATCCGTCTTCGGCTTGTCCGTGGTTGCAATGTGGGCGCCGCAACCCGCTTTGGCTGCCGAAGATCGCTGCCCGTTATGCGCATCAGGGCGCGCGCCTGCTCGTGGGGAGCAGGGCGCGCGCCGTGTATGACCGGGCGACGCGCCGGGGCGCTGTTGCGGCCCGGCGGGCCCGAACCCGCGATTTACCACACTCCGTCAGGCTGCCTGCGCAATCCCTGCCACAGACGCAGCGATCGCGACCCGCGCCGGCGTCGGTGCGAAATCGGGCAGGGCGGCCGCCAACAGCGCGCCGTCGATCCGGTGGGGGCGGTGCCACAGATACCGCATCTCCAGCACTTCGCGCATCATGGGCGACACCAGCGCCGCCGCGCGCAGGATGGCCCACGGAAACCGGGTTGCGCGCATCGGATGCCCGGCAGCCTCAGCGCAAAGTGCGATCAACGCGTCGCCGGTCAGCGCGTAGCCCGGAAATCCGAACGCGGCAAAGGGCGGCAGGGTTTCGCGGCGCTCGGCCAACATGCGCGCGGCGCGGGCCATGTCCGGCAGATACGCCCATGCATGCACCTGATCGCGCGGGCCGGGATAGGCGATCCTGCCCTTGCCCACCCTCGCCGCGATGTGGCTTTCAAACCAGTTGCCGCTGGGGCGGTCATCTATGAAATCGCCCGCGCGCAGAAGAATGCAGCGCATCCCGTCTTTGCAGGCGGCGCGCAAGGCGGCCTCCATGGTTTTGCGGATCAGGGGTTTGCCGGTCGCGCCTGCATGGGGCGTGGTTTGGGTCAGCACCGGGGGCATGTCAGGCCCGTAGGGATAGACGTTGCCGGGGACCATCAGCGTGGCGCCGCTGGCGCGGGCGGCGGCGATGGCGGCTGCGGTCTGGCGCGGCACATGGGCGGCCCAATCGGGGTAGGGCGGGTTGACCGCCTGCACGATCACATCAACGCCCATGGCAGCGCGGGTCAGCGCGGCCGCGTCTTCGGCGTCGCCATGAACTGTGGCGGTGCCGGGGATGGCAGCCCGTCCGGGGCGCACCAGCGCGCGGACCTGCCAGCCCGCCTGCGCGAACTCAGCCGCCGCGTGGCGCCCGAACCGCCCTGCGGCGCCGAGGATGAGAACGCTGTTTGGTCGGGTCATTGTGATGCTCCTGATCTGGTCTTGCATCGGTAATTTAGCTATTCTTTTATGTGCCGGGCAGGGGGGCGATTGCATGGATGCCATTCACACACGCATGGACGCTGATTGGAGCGAGCTTCAATCCCTGCTTCAGGTCGCGCGGGCGGGATCGTTTTCGGCCGCCGCGCGCGCCACGGGGGTCAGCCAGCCGACCCTGTCGCGCCGGATTGCCGCGCTGGAAGGCCGGCTTGGCGTCACGCTGTTCACGCGCGGGGCCGGGGGCGCGGCGCCGACCGCGGTGGCTGAGGAGCTTTTGCTGCACGCCCGCGCCATGGAGGACGCCGCCGCGCGCCTTACCCTTGCCGCCCATGGGCGCGAGGCGCGGATTTCAGGCGTGGTGCGCCTGAGCGCGAGCCGCGTCATGGCGCAGTTTCACCTGCCGCAGATCCTGGCACCGTTGCTGGAGGCTGAACCGGGGCTGGAGCTTGAACTCGTCGGATCTGACGCCGTTGATGATTTGCTGAGGCGAGAGGCGGATCTGGCCGTGCGCATGTTCCGCCCCACCCAGAACGACGTGATCGCGCGCCACATCGGAGACCTGCCGCTGGGGTTCTATGCCTCAGGCAGCTATCTTGCCCGCCACGGCGCGCCTGAGCGGCCTGAGGATCTGCGCGATCATGCGGTGGTGGGATACGACCGGTCAGACATGATCCGGCGCGGTTTTGCCCAAGCGGGGCTGCCAGCCCCGCGCCAGATGTTCCGCCTGCGCACCGATGACCAGCCCGCCGCCTGGGCCGCGGCGGTGGCGGGCTGCGGCATCGGCATCACCCAGACCGCGATCGGGGATGCGGCGCCGGGGATGCGCCGCATTCTGCCGGGTGCAGTGCTGCCGCCGATGGCCATGTGGCTGGTGATGCACGAAGCCTTGCGCGGCGCACCCCCGGCGCGCCGGGTCTGGACCGCGCTGGCCGAAGGGCTGGCTGCGCTGGTGCGATAAGGCCGATCAGTCTTCGGGGTCCAGCAGCGCGTCCAGATCAGGCGGCGCGGCCTTCACCGGCTTGGTGACGATATAGCCAAAATACCGATCGATGCCGATCTTGTCCTCCAGCAGCCTGTCCATCAGCCGCTGATAGGCATCGACATCGCGCACCACCAGCCGCATCAGGTAATCCACCCCGCCCCCGGTTGCGTCGCAGGTCACGATCTGTGGGGTGCGCAGCACTGCGTCTTCGAACACCCGGAAATCGGCAGCGCGGTGGTTGGCCAGCGTGACCTGCACGATAACCTCAGTGACCGGCGCAAGCCGCCGCAACGCCAGCCGCGCGCCATAGCTTTCGATCAACCCGGCCTGTTCCAGCCTTTTCAACCGCGCCCATGCCGGGCTGGGCGACAGGCCCGCCTTTTCCGCCAGCCGCGCCTTGGTGATCCGCCCGTCGCTTTGCAGCGTCGAGAGAATGCGGATGTCGTGGCGGTCGAGCTTGGGGGGCATGAAGGCTCCGGGTCCGGACGGTTTGAGGGGCAGGGGAGGCCTCCGCGCGCTCAAGGTCAAGGGGCCACAAACGAGAACCGGCGTCCCTCTCGGAACGCCGGTCTGACCGCTTCGGATCATTCGCCCGGTCGGACGTCCGTTCTGGACGCGCGAAGGGCTGAGGGCGCTTCAGGCCAAATTCTGGGAGCCGCCGCTTCGCCAGCATGGGGCCAGCGGCGGTGGGTTTGCGACCGGGTGCAGATCAGGTCTGAACCCGCTGGCAGCTCAACGCAAAGATGCGGTGCGCAGGCAGTGTTGTCAAATGATGAATGGATGGGGCGGGTTAGGATTGCCCCTAGATTTCAACGCGAAAGCCCTGCGCCCGCCGCTGGCATACATGGCCCCGGTGCCGTGCAATGTATGGCGGTCGTTGTCGTGGGGTGACGCGCTGGGTGTTCCGCTGGCGGGCAGTAAATTTATGCCATGGCCGAGATGTTTGATGTGAATACTGATGTAATTATCCAGATAATCCACGCATTCACCTGCAAGGTGATGGAATGCTGATACGCCTCAGCGTTTGACATTCAATCGGCGCTGTCATTGCTTTCAAAGCAGGGGCACCGGTTTTGCCGATGCCTTTGTCAGGGGGCCGCAGTATCCGCAAAAGATGCACGCAGTCGGGTAAGAGCGGATTCGCGGATCTGGCGGATGCGCTCACGCGATACGCCAAATCTCTCACCCAGCTCACCCAGCGTTTTTGGTGTTTCGGATACATATGTCTCAATAATGATGTCTTGTTCACGCTTGGAAAGCCCGTTCAGATGCGCAGACATCGTGGCCCAGAAGGCACGGGAATCCAGCCGTGCGCTGACTTCGTTTTCAACGTCTGCATCTGGATCTGTAAGCAGATCCTGCAATTCCATTGTGCCGCCATCGTCTTTGACCGCGCGATTAAGCGACCCGTCCTGTGCGGCCAATCTTTGCTGCATCAACACAACCTGTTCAGGCGTAACCGCAAGATCAATCGCAATCTGGTCAACAAGCTGTTCAAGCGGGATCTCTCCCACTGCGACCAGCTTGGCCTCAACACGCTTCAGGTTATAAAACAGCTTGCGGCTTGCTGCTGAATTGGGAAGCCTCACCAAGGACCAGTTGCGGATTTTATAGTCCTGAATTTCGGCCCTGATCCACCATGCGGCATAGGTCGAGAACCGAAAGCCCTTGTCGGGATCAAAGCGATCGGCCGCCTTTAGCAACCCGATATTCGCGTGTTGCAGGAAGTCGCTGTCCAATTCCCGTCCTTTGACCCCGGCGCGCTTGGCCGCTGCGCGTGCCAGCGCTTGGTGCGATGTAACCAGACGGTTGCGTGCGGCAACATCGCCTTCGTCGCGCCAAAGCCGGGCAAGCCGCGCCTCATTATGCGCGTCCAGAAATTCCGGACGCGGCGTCTGATTGCGGGCCATTCGAGGCGGAGGGAAAGGTTTGTTCATTTTCTCACATTTGGTTTCGTTTCGACACTAATCGTGGTGAGATTGGCTTGTCAATATGATTTCGAAACGCTACTAAGCGGTCATGAGTGAGCATGTGACCACCACAGAAGAAATCGCCGAACTGCTCGTCTATCTTGGGCGCGCGGCCCGCGGATCTGACGCAGGATCAGAGCTGACGGCGGTGCAATGGACGGCCATGCGGTTTTTCGCGCGCGCCAATCAGGTTTCCCGAACGCCGTCAGCGTTTGCCAGCTTTCATGCCACGACGCGGGGCACAGCATCGCAAGTGATCAAGTCGCTGATGCTGAAGGGGTATCTTGCCCGCCATGAGGCGGTGGATGACCGTCGCAGCGTTCGGTTGGACCTGACAAGCGGCGGGGCGTCGATCATGCGCCATGACCCGCTGCACAGCCTGACCGACGCCATTGACCGGTTGGATGGCAGTCTGCGCACGGCGTTGCGGCAGGCTTTGCCCGCATTGGCGGGAGAGCTGGCCAAAATTCGCGACACAGTCGCCTTTGGCACTTGCGGCGATTGTCGGCATTTCTCGCGCTGCGATGCGGGTGGATACTGTGCCTGCATCGGCGCTGAACTGGCCCCGGCCGATCTTGGCTGTCTTTGCGTCAACTTCGCCGCAGGCGCAGACCCAAAGGCCCCGATGCCAAGCCCCAAATCAGAGGAATCTTCATGACGCCGGCACAAGCCACATCCAGCGAGGCCGGTGGCCTTGGTATGGCCCATCTTGGACAGATCATTGCGGTGGCCAGCGGTAAGGGCGGTGTGGGCAAAAGCACCGTCAGCACCAATCTGGCCTTGGCCTTGGCGGCGCAAGGTGCGGCGGTCGGGCTGGTGGACGCCGATCTGTACGGCCCCAGTGTGCCCGGAATGCTGGGGATTGAAACGGGAAAACCCCCCTTGATGTCCCGTTCGGGCAAGGTGATCCCCGCGCAGGCGCATGGGATCAAGGTCATCTCGATGGGCATGCTGACCGATGACGACAAACCGGCGATTCTGCGCGGCCCGATGGTGTCGAAATACCTGCGGATGTTTATTGTTGATGTGGACTGGGGCCAGCTGGACTATCTGATCCTCGATCTGCCCCCCGGCACCGGCGACACGCAGCTGACGCTGGCGCAAAGCTTTCCCCTAACCGGCGCCGTGGTGGTCAGCACGCCGCAGGATGTCAGCCTGAAAATCGCTCGGCGCGGCATTCGCATGATGGAGCAGGTCAAGGTGCCGATCCTTGGCGTCGTTGAGAATATGAGCGGGTTTACCTGCCCGGGGTGTGGTGAGGTAACCCACATCTTTCATCAAGGTGGCGGCGCAAAGATCGCCGCCAGCCTGGGCGTTCCGTTTCTGGGCGCCATTCCGCTTGATCCCGCGATTGTGGATTGCGGCGATGATGGGCGCCCCTTGGTGATCGCCCATCCCGACGCACCCGCTGCGGCAGCCTACCGCGATATTGCCGCGATCCTGTCCGGGCGCGCGCAAGTCGCCGCTGGAATGCCAACGCCGTTTGACTGGCATTGGGCCGATGACGCCAGCAAGCCAAAGCCGGCGGCCCATGCGGCGCAAGCGGGCGGCGCGGCTGAGGTTCTTATGGCACTTGGTCGCCGCGACGCGCACACCTTGTCCCTGCGGTGGCAAGATGGCCATGACCAGCAGATCAACACGCGCGATCTGCGTCTGGCGTGCCGGTGTGCAGCCTGCATTGATGAAATGAGCGGGCGCGCCGTGCTGGACCCGGCAACTGTGCCGATGAACATCGCGCCCACCCGGATCTGGAGCCTTGGCAACTATGCCATCGGCGTCAGCTTCAGCGATGGCCATCAGTCGGGAATTTACACCTTTGGCCATCTGCGCAGCATGGTGGCACCAGAGGTGGAAGATGTCTGACCTGACCGCGCCGCCGCGCATCCGTGCCGAAGCCTCGGTTGCCGATCCGCACAGCATGCGCTTTGTGTTGGACCGGGACGTGCAGAAAGGCGCGATGGCGACCTTTTCCGATGCCGCGGCCGCGCAAGGCGCACCTTTGGCTGAGGCGCTGTTCGCCATCGCCGGGGTGAAAATGGTTGATGTCTCAGGCGCGGTCGTGGCCGTGATCAAGACCGATGACAGCGATTGGAGCGCCCTGAAACGCCCGATTGCCGATGCGCTCCGCACCGTCATGGCGCAATCTGCTGCGGCTTTGGGTCTGGGGGCCAAGACCTTTGGCCAAGCCCGGACCGATGCCGAAATCCGCGCGGCGGTTCAAGAGGTTCTGGACCGGCAAGCCAACCCGTCGATTGCCAGCCATGGCGGGCATGTTAGCGTCACTGACGTGGCGGATGGCGTTGTCAGCATGCTGATGTCGGGGGGGTGTCAGGGCTGTGCGTCCTCTGCCGCCACATTGCGCGGCGGGGTGGAGCGTATGATCCGCGCGGCGATCCCCGAGGTTCGCGACATTATTGACGTGACCGACCATGCCGCTGGTGAGACCCCGTTTTACAGCGTTGATGCGGGCGATGCGCAGCAGCCAAAGCGGCCCTTGTTGTATCGCCCCGTCCCACCTGATGCGATCCTGCGCGAAGATGACCAGTTCTTCATTTCGCCAGACTATCTTGCACCGCGTCTGGGGATGGATCCCGAAACGCTTCGGGCAGGGCTGCTGTCGGGCGAAGTTGTCAGCCAGTCTGAGGTTGGCGCTGGGGCCGACGCGGGAAAAACCCGTCTGATCATACGCTCCAGCCGCCGTGTCTGGGCTGCGGAAATCTCAGCCGATGGTGCCGCGCATGAAGTCCCCGCGCCGCGCGCTGCCACAGCAGCCGCAGCGGCTGGCAGCATGTTGCGCGATCGAATTCGCGCGCATCTTGCCGGCTTGTCGGCAGCCGATGTGCCGCTGACCTACGGCACTTTGGCACGCGCGATGGGGCTTCACGCGCCCGGATCGATTGCAAAGGTCACGCAGGCGCTTGAGGCAACAATGGTCGAGGACGCCGGAAATCGCGCGCCTTTCCTGGCCTCTCTGGTTGTCAGCAAAGTCGGGCAAGGCTACGTGGCCAAAGGGTTTCTTGAACAAGCGCGCGCGCTGGGCCGAGGGCCGGGCGTGGGTGAAGACGATCAGGTCTATCACCAGCGGGAGTTCATCGGCGCTGTTGCCATGCTGACAGGCGCGCCTCAGTGAGTTCTGCATCGGTTGCTTGTGAAATTATCATACATTTCTGTTGCTGCTGATGCCCGCATTGCTGGCGACAGGCTACCGCAAAGGTTCAGGACTGCCCGCGTCCCAACCTTTGCGGACGCCTATCGGCGCATCTTTTCCAATTGCACGACCTGCACAGGGCAGTTAATCTGCGGCAGTACGGTGGGCTTTCGTTTTGCTCACTTGAAAGCGATGCGCGTGATCAGATGCGGCGCGCAAATCAAAATAAGCGTGGGCTGATCTTCTGGCAGTGGGGTGACGCAATGTATCACGCCGCGCCCGGCGCGGTGTCTTGCAGCCCGTAACCCGCGAAAGCGCCCAGTGCCTCAGCGATCTCAGCATCTGACAGCACCACGCCGCCGCCAATCTGCAGCGCGTTGAAATACTGGTGGGCCAGCGCCTCCAATTCGGTCGCCAGCCACATCGCCTTGTCCAGCCCTGGTCCCACCGCAATGGACCCGTGATTGGCCAGCAGGCAGGCCGCGCGCCCCTCCAACGCTTTCAGGGCCATGCGCGACAGCGCCTCGGTCCCAAACATCGCATAGTCTGCGCACCGGATATCGGCCCCCCCGAACGCTGCGATCATGTAATGCACCGCTGGGATCGGCCTGCGCGCGATCGCCAGCGTGGTGCAATATATCGGGTGGGCGTGCACGATCGCCCCGGCATCGGGCCGCGCGTTCAGGATATCGAGGTGAAATCGCCATTCGGTGGACGGCTTCAGCGGCCCCTCCCACCTCCCGTAATCGGGGTGCCGGGCGTCCACGATGGGCATGGTGGCGATCATCTCAGGGATCATCGCTTCATAGGCGGTGGCGGACGGCGTGATCAGCATCTGCTCGCCATGGCGCACCGATATGTTCCCCGAGGTTCCTTGGTTAAGCCCGCTGGTGTTCATCCACAGGCATTTGTCGATGACGGCCTGGCGCAGGGCGCGCTCCTGTTCGGTCATGGCTGGGGTCCTTTGGCTGGGGGCCTTCATCAATGCCGACGGAAGGTGCGGGATCAAGGCCGCGCCCTGACGCATCCACCAGGAAAATCGGCCCCGCGGCGCCTGCCCGGCCCCGCCCCGCTTGACCACGCGTCCCCCGCCCGATACCCGATAAACGAAACAAACACGCGCCCGAGGAGCACGCCCATGTCCAATCCCTCTCTCCTGATCCTGCCCGGCGATGGCATTGGCCCCGAAGTGATGGCCGAGGTCCGCAAGGTCATCGGCTGGTACGGTGCCAAACGCGGCATCGAATTCGACATCTCTGAGGATCTGGTCGGTGGCTGCGCCTATGACGTGCACGGCACGCCGCTGACCGATGCCACCATGGCCAAAGCGCAGGAAGTGGATGCGGTGCTGCTGGGTGCCGTGGGTGGCCCGAAATACGACAATCTCGATTTCTCGGTGAAGCCTGAGCGCGGGCTGCTGCGTCTGCGCAAGGAAATGGACCTGTATGCCAACCTGCGCCCGGCGCAGTGCTTTGACGCGCTGGCCGATTTCTCGTCGCTGAAGCGCAACGTGGTCGCGGGTCTCGACATCATGATCATCCGGGAATTGACCTCGGGAGTCTATTTTGGCGAACCGCGCGGCATCTTCAAGGAGGGCAATGAGCGCGTCGGCATCAACACCCAGCGCTACACGGAATCTGAGATCGCCCGCGTCGCCCGGTCTGCCTTTGAAATGGCCCGCCGCCGCGGCAACAAAGTCTGCTCCATGGAGAAGGCCAATGTCATGGAATCGGGCGTGTTGTGGCGCGAAGTTGTGCAGGAAATCCACGACGCCGAATACCCCGATGTAGAGCTGTCGCATATGTATGCCGACGCAGGCGCCATGCAGCTTTGCCGCTGGCCCAAACAGTTCGACGTGATCGTCACCGACAACCTATTCGGCGATCTGCTGTCCGATTGTGCGGCGATGCTGACCGGGTCCTTGGGCATGCTGCCCTCAGCGTCGCTTGGCGCACCGATGGACAATGGCCGCCCCAAGGCGCTGTATGAGCCGGTGCACGGATCGGCCCCCGACATTGCAGGCACGGGCAAGGCGAACCCGATCGCCTGCATCCTCAGCTTTGCGATGGCGTTGCGCTATTCCTTCGATCAGGGCGCTGAGGCTGACCGGCTGGAAGCGGCGGTGGAAAAAGTGCTGGCTGATGGCCTGCGCACCGCTGATCTGCTGGGCGAAGACGGCGCGATCCCGGTCAACACCGCTGAGATGGGCGATGCGATCGTGGCCGCGCTCGACGCCAGCCTCTGACCTCAGGCGCTGCCAATCGGGGGCCGCGGCGATGCGCATCGCCGCGGCCCTTTTGCGTTTGCGCCCGCGCCGCCGCTTGCCGCGCGCCGCGGGCGCCGCGGTCCCGCCCGCGCGCGGGTTGGCGCAGCGCTCCCGCATGCGGTCAGGCACGCTTCACCCAGATCTGATCGCATCTTCCAGATCTGATCGCACTTGCCGGGCACATCGTGCAGGCAATGGCGGCAAGGGGTGCCGCCGCGCCACCCCGATCATGCGCCGCCGCTGGACCTGCGCGCGGCCAACGCCTAAAA
The DNA here is from genome assembly GCA_047610385.1 of Paracoccaceae bacterium. Classification (GTDB taxonomy): domain Bacteria; phylum Pseudomonadota; class Alphaproteobacteria; order Rhodobacterales; family Rhodobacteraceae; genus JBOCEF01. The sequence goes on from JBLGAC010000004.1 coordinate 55,925, forward strand.
GCAGCGCGAACTGGATCGGAGGCGCAGATGAACATCCTCATTCTTGGCGGCGGCGGGCGTGAACACGCGTTGGCCTGGGCGATCGCCAAAAGCCCCGATTGCGACAGGCTGATCTGTGCGCCCGGCAACGCGGGCATCGCGGCGGTGGCCGAATGCGCCGCGCTGGTAATTGATGACGGCGCTGCGGTGGTGGAATTTGCCAAGCTGAACGCCATCGATCTGGTGGTGGTCGGGCCTGAAGGGCCGCTGGCCGCCGGCGTCGCCGATGCGCTGACTGAGGCAAAAATCCCCGTCTTTGGCCCGTCGAAACAGGCCGCGCTGCTTGAGGCGTCAAAAACCTTCACCCATGAGGTCTGCGATGCCGTCGCCGCCCCCATGGCCGCGTGGAAGCGGTTCACGGACGCCGCGCCCGCCCGCGCTTATGTGCGCGCAATGGGCGCTCCGATCGTGGTCAAGGCCGACGGTCTGGCCGCGGGCAAGGGCGTTGTGGTGGCCGAGACCGTCGATCAGGCGCTTGCCGCCATCGACGACATGTTCGGCGGCGCCTTTGGCCTTGCGGGCGCCGAAGTGGTGATTGAGGAATTCATGGCTGGCGAAGAGGCCAGCTTTTTCGTCCTGTGCGATGGAAAAACCTGCCTGCCACTGGCCACCGCCCAGGATCACAAGCGCGCCTATGACGGCGACGAAGGCCCCAACACTGGCGGCATGGGCGCCTATTCGCCCGCCCCGGTGATGACCGAGGCCCTTGAGGCCCAGACCATGGCCCGCATCATCCAGCCCGTGGTCGATGAAATGGCCCGCCGCGGCACGCCCTATCAAGGGGTGCTCTATGCCGGGTTGATGATCGAAAACGGCACCGCGCGGCTGGTGGAATTCAACGCGCGCTTTGGCGACCCGGAATGTCAGGTGCTGATGATGCGCCTTGGCGCAGACCTGCTGCCGGTGCTGCTGGCCTGCGCCGAGGGGCGGTTGGCTGGTGCGGCGATGCCGTGGCGCCCCGATCCCGCGATCACGGTGGTGGTCGCGGCCAAGGGCTATCCCGGCGGCTATGCCAAGGACGAGCCGATCGGCAATCTGGCCGAGGCCGCGTTAGACCCGGATGTGGAGATTTTTCATGCCGGCACGCGATTGGTCGGCGCTGAGGTCGTGTCCAATGGTGGGCGCGTCCTGAACGTCACCGCCCGCGGTACCACGCTGCAAGATGCGCGTGACAAGGCCTATGCTGCCATCGCCCGCATCGATTGGCCGGGGGGCTTTTACCGCACTGATATTGGCTGGCGCGCGCTGAACCGTGACTGAGAGCCGCGCACCGTCTCCTGCGCTTTTGGCGTCCGCAGCACCCGCGCGGCGCTGCGGCCCTTGGCGTATTTGGCAGGCGCGTCAGCTGACCGGCGGCGCGCCGCAGCTGACGCCGGAGCGGTCGATGCGCTTCACCTCCTGCACGTCGCCATTCACGCTGATGGCGAACAGGCGGTCCTGCCAACGCAGGTGGCGAAAGCAATGGGGTGATCCCACGCCGAAATCAAAGCAGTAGAGCCCGGCCGCATGGGTCCAGCGCGCATCGAGGCATTCGCCGTCGCGGTGCTCAAAGGTCACCAGCCCGCCATCTGCGGGGCCGTTGGCGCTGCTGCGGTAAAGCTCTCTGCCCCACAGGCCGTCATGTGCGAAATACCACACTGTGCGCCCATTGGTCAGGGCGCGCCATTCCGCAGCGCCCACCGGCGCGCCGTCGCGCAGCACCATGTCGAGCGGGGGCAGCGGTGCGTCGGTCGGTGACAAAGTGGTGGCGGCGGTCAGGGACGGCTCTGCCGCCTGTGCGGCCCAGGCGGTCAGAACGGCGCCGATCACAGCGGCCAGAAGGCGCGTCGCAGGCGGGGCATGTCGGGGCGCGGTCATGGCAAGGCATCCTGGCTTCGGGTGGGCTAATTTGCGCGATCATGCGCCATAGGTATATTTTACAGCAACCAATGCGCGCGGCGCATCCCCCAAATGGTATTTTGAATCATCAACAACTTGTGTCAGCGTTGAAATCGACCGATGATTATGGGTGACCCCATGCCCGTGCGCCGGTCTTATGCGGGACGTGCCGTGGGGTGGATCTCCCTCCCTCCCCTGTCGGTGCCATGCCCGAGGCCGCCGTGCAGCCATCCTGACCCGGTGGCGGCGCGGCTGGCCGCTCAGCGCTCCGCCTCCAGCCTCAGCCGCGTTGCATAGGCGTTGGAGATGTGGCGCCGGGCGGCGGCGTCGGAGGCGTCCTCGTTGCGGGCCTCGATGGCGGTGACGATGGCTTCATGTTCTTTGATTGTCGCGGCACCGCGGCCCGGATCGGCCAGCCCCGCCAGCGTCAGCAACGCCATGGACCGCCTGATGCCTTCGAGCATGCCGTTCAGATAGCGGTTGTGGCTGGCGCGGTGGATCTGGCGGTGAAAGCGGCCGTTGTTCTCGCGCAGCGGTTCAGGCTGATCGGCGATGGCGCGGCTGTCTTCGACCAATTCGCGCAGGATCGCGATTTCCTCGGGCGCGGCGTGACGCGCGGCAAGGCGGGCAGCGAGGCCTTCGACCACCGCGCGGACCTCATAAAGTTCCCCCAATTGGTCATGGTCAAGGCTGGCCACCACCATGCCGCGCCGCCCGTCATGGGCGACGACGCCTTGGGTTTCCAGCCGCCCCAGCGCCTCGCGGATCGGGGTGCGCGAAAAGCCGAAGGTCTCAGCCAATTCGGTTTCCACCAGCCGCGCGCCGGGCGGATAGGCGCCGCGGTCGATGGCTTCGAGGATCTTGCTGTAAGCGTCTGCGCCGGAATCCCGGCCGGTGTCGCGTCGCATCATTCGTCCTTCCCGATCAGCGGGGCCGAGGGCCCGGGGCAGGGACCATCGCCAATGAATGCCGCTGCATGCACTACACGACACGGGGGGCTTAGCGGAGGTTTTTTCTGGAAAACTGGGATGATCGCACTCCGCGCCGGTGTCGCGCGCCGCGCTGATCCACGTCAGCACGGCAAAGCTGCGCGGGTTCAACGCGGTGGCCCGCACAGCCGATCGCGCCTGCCTGCGCCGGCCAGCCGGTCCTGAACATCGCGTTCTCAGCCATTAGGGGCGCGGGGCGGGCACCGCGCTGCAATGAACGCGGAAGCCGCCGGGCGGTCGTGTTTGCGGCCGATGGGATCACTGGAGCAGCGCTTCTACCTCCGCAGCCAGATCACGGGCTTCTTCGGCGGCGCGGGACCGGGGCTGCACTTCGGCGGCGGACTGCCCGGTGAGGAAGGCGTTGGAGAACGCGACCCGCGCGCCGATGCGCGTGGTCAGCAGGTCGGCGCCCGCCTCGGAGAGCAGCGCCAGCGTTTCATCCAGCGCGCCGCCCCGCGCTGGAACGCGGTTCAGGGCCACCCGCGCCCGGGCCTTTTCCTTGCGGCACAGATCCAGCATCGCGCCAGTGGCCCAGGCGTCCAGCGGCGTTGGCTGGCACGGCAGCAGCACCAAAGATGCCTCGCGCAGCGCAGTGCGCAGCAGGCTTTCGGCATTGCCGGGGCAATCCACCAGCACCCGGTCTGCCAGTTTGGCGGCGCCGCGGATGTCGCCGCCCGCGCGCCAGTCTTTCGATTCGATCAGCGTGATCCCGGCATCGCCGCGCAGTTTCGCCCAGCGCGACAGCGACCGCTGCGGATCCAGATCCACCAGCGCAACTGACTGGCCATCGGCGCGCCACGCGGCGGCCAGTTGGGCCGCGAGCGTGGTCTTGCCAGACCCGCCCTTCTGCTGCGCCAGAACCACGGTTTTCGACATGGGCGACCCCTCCCGATCCTGTCGGTCCGGGCCGCCTTGGGGGCGGTCTCATGCGGGCCGACCCCACAGATCGTAGTCGGACGCGTCCTCAACGACCACATCAAGTTTGTCGCCGGGCTTGAGGGTTTCAAACCCCTCATCGATGAACAGGTTGCCGTCGATTTCTGGCGCATCGGCCCAGGTGCGGCAGGTGGCGGCCTCATCGTCGACCGTGTCCACAATCACCGGGATGGTGCGGCCGATCTTGGCGGCCAGCTTTGCGGCCGAAATCCGCTGCGCGGTCTGCATGAAGCGGTCCCAACGCTCCTGCTTCAGGTCGGGCGCCACATGGTCGGGCAGGTCGTTGGCCCGGGCACCGGCGACGTTTTCGTATTGAAAACAGCCGACACGGTCGAGCTGCGCCTCCTCCATCCAATCCAGCAGATGCTGGAATTCAGCCTCGGTTTCGCCGGGAAACCCGACGATGAAGGTTGACCGCAGGGTGATCTCAGGCCGGATCGCACGCCAGGTGGCAATCCGCTCCAGCGTTTTGGACTGGTTGGCGGGACGCGCCATGCGCCGCAGCGTTTCGGGATGCGCGTGCTGGAACGGGATGTCGAGATAGGGCAGCACCCCGCCCGCATCGCCGGGCTTGGCCATCAGGTCGATCAACTTGTCCACATGCGGGTAGGGGTAGACGTAATGCAGCCGGGTCCAGACCGGCAGCTGCGCCAGTCCGCGGGTCAGGTCTTCGATGTGCGCGCGATGCTCAGTGTCGCGCCATTTGCTGATCGCGTGTTTGATATCAAGGCCATAGGCCGAGGTGTCCTGGCTGATGATCAAGATTTCCCCGACACCGGCCTCGGCCAGACGTTCGGCCTCACGCAGCACCGCCGCGACGGGGCGGGAGGCAAGCTTGCCGCGCATGTCGGGGATGATGCAGAACCGGCAGGCGTGGTTGCAGCCTTCGGAGATCTTCAGATAGGCGAAATGTCGCGGGGTCAGCTTGACCCCCGTCGGTGGCAGCAGATCAATGAACGGGTTCGGCGACGGCGGCGCGGCCTTGTGGACCGCGTCGAGCACCTGTTCGTATTGATGCGGGCCAGTGACCGCGAGCACAGAGGGATGCGTGCCGCGGATATAATCTTCGTTGGCGCCCAGACAGCCAGTGACGATCACGCGGCCATTTTCTTTCAACGCCTCGCCGATGGCCTCAAGACTTTCGGCCTTGGCGCTGTCGAGGAACCCGCAGGTGTTCACGATCACCGCGTCGGCACCCGCATAATCGGGGCTGATCGCATAACCTTCGGCGCGAAGACGGGTCAGTATCCGCTCGCTGTCCACCAGCGCCTTGGGGCAGCCGAGGCTGACCATGCCGATGCGCGGCTGCCCGGCGCGCGCATCTGACGCGCCGATGCTGGCCTTGGGCGCCAGATCGGGGCGCATCGGGCCCAGATTGGGCGGCGTCGCGCCTTTGGGCGCGTCGGCCGTGGCGCGAAGCGGTTGCGGGATCATGCGCGGGAGGGGGGAGAATGGAACTGTCATGCGCCCAGCCTATACAAGACCGCGCGGGGCGCGAGAAGGGCCAGCATCGCGGCATGGAGGTCGGCGCACGATCATGCCGCACGATCATGCCGCGCGCGCGGCATGCCGTTCGCGTGTGGATGCTGTGGTCGGGCCTCAGCTGTGGCGCATCGCTGGTCTGGCGTTGCGGGCAGATTGGGGCCACCCCGCAAGGCATCGTCGACGGTTCGGATCGCCAGCCTGGATCGAGGTGCCGCATGGCATCGCGCATCTCTGCCATCACGGCGTTGCCATGCGGTGCTGTCCGGCACCGGCCCTCAGGTCAACGCGCCCAGATGGGCCTCAAACGCGGTGCGCATGTCTGCAACGCTGAACGGCTTTGCGACGAAATGATCGACGGTGCCGCCCTCAGCCTGGTCACGATAGGATTCCGAAGTGGCTAGGAACACCGGGATGGTTTTCAGGATCGGGTGCGCTTTGATCTTTTTCGCAAGATCAAGGCCGCTGAGCCCTGGCATGTTGAGATCCGAGATCACCACATCGAACTTTTTGGACATCAGCGCTTCGAGCGCCGCATCGCCCGTCGCCGCAAGCGCCACGTCCACCACGCCGAGCCTTTTAAGGCACTGACGCGCGAGGCCGCGCATGGTCTGCTGGTCGTCGACCACAAGGACCTTCAGGGATTTGGCTGCAGGCATGTCTTTGCTCCTGTTGAATTAAGTTGCGCCAGCGGCGCGTGAGGACGTGCGCGCGGCGATGCAGATGCGTGATGGCAGGGCGTCCAGCTCCCGCGTTTCGTCTAGGGCACCGATTTCCATTGCAGCCTTCGGCATGCCGTAGACCACGCAGCTTTCGGGCCCTTGTCCCAGGCAATGGGCGCCGGCGCGACGCATTTCGCGCATGCCGATGGCACCATCGCGGCCCATGCCAGTCAGAATTGCGCCAACCGCGGAGGCACCGAACGCCTTTGCGACCGAGTGAAACAGCATGTCAACGGACGGGCGATGGCCCGACACAGCTGGACCGTCACTGAGCGAGCAGAGCACTTGCCGGCCGGCCCGTGACACCTCCAGATGCAGGTCCCCGGGGGCGATGCGGATCGATCCGGGGCCGATCGCCTCACCGTCGCGCGCTTCGCACACGTCCCGACCCAGTTGTTCACCCAAGCGGCTGGCAAAGCGCGCGGTGTAGTTCGCGGGCATGTGCTGTGTGATCACGATTGGCGGGCTGTCCGAAGGGATCCCGGCCAGAAGACGCGACAGCGCTGCGACGCCGCCGGTCGACGCGCCGATGGCAATAAGCTGCCGGCGCCATGGACCGGCTGCGGCCGCCGCGTGCGCTGGCAGCGAGGCTTGGCGGCGCGGCGCGGACGGTCTTACATCACCGCTGCGTCGCCGCGCGGTGGCATTGGCAGCCATTCGCACCTTGTCTCGCAGGATCGCACCAAAACTGTCGGCTTGCGCCCGGCCCACCGGTTTCTGGGCGACGTCAACGGCGCCGATTTCCAGCGCCGACAATGTGGCGTCGGCGCCTTGGGCCGTCAGCGAAGACACCATGATCACCGGCATCGGCCGTAAGGTCATGATCTTGTCCAGAAATTCCAACCCGTTCATGCCTGGCATTTCAACGTCGAGTGTGACGACATCAGGGTTGCATTGTTTGATCAGGCTGCGCGCCTCGGCAGTGTTGCAGGCCAGACCCGTGACCTTGATATCGCCATCGCGTTCCAGCGCATCCCGAACCATCATCCGCATGAGCCGCGAATCGTCCACGACCACCACGGAGACGGTTCTTGTTATTGATGGGCGCTCGATCATCAGAACAGCTCCACTCCGCCGGCCTTTGGCGCTGTGCGCGCCTGGTGGGCCAATTGCGATTCCTCTGCCCACATGCGTGAGCTTGCGGAGAGCGGTAAGCGAAGCACCGACGCGCGCCCTGACGAAGGGAAGAAAAACACGCGGCGCGCACGGCGCCCTCCCAGATCTTTGGCGGTCACGCGGATGCCTTCGGAGCGAAGATAATCCTCAACAAACTGGCTGTTGCGGTCACCCACGGTTTCTTTCGCTGCGGTATCAATGACGTTGGCGCCGCCGAAGATCTTAGCCTCAAGATCGCCCCTCACTGAGCCACTGCGCAGGATGTCGTTGATCAAAACTTCCATTGCATGCACGCCGTAGCGCGCGGATCTAGCGCCGTTGCCACCATTGTCCTCACCGGGCAATAAGAAGTGGTTAAGCCCGCCGAGGCCTTTGCGGGTGTCGCGGATGCAGGCTGCCACGCACGATCCCAGTAGCGTTGAGACCGCGGTGTCAGGCGTGTCGATGACCTTGTGATGGCCGGGAAGCACGCTGATCGCCCAAGCGTTGATCTTGGGGTCGAAATAGGCCGACCTGTCACGGGCTGAAACGTTAATCATGTGCGCCTCCGATAGATGGTACGCCCCTCAGAGCGCAGCAGGGGGTGCTCTCCGAGCAGAGATTCAGAATGACCAAGGTAGAGAGTGCCGTTTGGCACAAGCATTTCAGCATAGCGATTTATCAGACGCGCTTTCGTATCGGTATCAAAATAAATGACCACGTTTCGACAAAATATTGCATCGAATGGGCCTTTAAATGGCCAGTCATGCAGCAAGTTCAGCTGTCTGAATGATATTAGAGATTTTATTTTGTCGTTGAAAACCGCGCCAACCTCGTCGGACTTCATGTGGGTGCGGCGCAGCGCCTCTGAAACGCCTTTCAACCGATCCTCGGCGTAATGGCCCTTTTTGCCGGTTGCGAGAACGTTGGTGTCGAGGTCCGTCGCCAGAATGCGAAAGTCGCGCCCTGCCGTGATCGCGTTTTCGCCAAGCGCCGTCATCGCGATGGTATATGGCTCCTCGCCGGTTGAGCATCCGGCTGACCATATACGCACCCGCCGCTCACCGGCCTGCGCAAGCGGGGCGAGTACCTCTTTCGCAAGGTGCGAGAAATGGTGACCCTCCCGAAAAAACGAGGTGAGGTTGGTGGTGACGGCGTTTATGAATTCTCCCAGCTCGGCTGCGCCGGCAGGGCTTTCAACATGATTGAGATAGTCGCAGAACCGCTGCATATCGAGCGCACGAAGGCGGCGTGACAGGCGTGTGTAGACCATCTGGCGTTTATGATCCTTCAAGATAATGCCCGCCAACGACTCGACCATTTGAGCGACGCGGTGAAAATCTGCATCGGTCATTTCGAAGTCGCGCTCATCCTTGAGCGGCTGGGCCTTAAGTGGGGCTGTGCTCATGGCTCAGAACTCCGACCAGTCTTTGTCCGCGGCGGTGGCTGTCGCTGTGGCCGCAACCGAGCGAGGTGTGGGCCGCCGTTGAGGCACCTTCGCAGGCACCACCGCAGCCGGCTTTGAGGGTGCGATGGGCCGTGCCGCCGTCAGGGCAGGCTTCGCTGGCATCGCGGCGGGCCTTGATGGCAAGGCCACTTTCGCACGTGCAGCAGGTTTCATTGGCGCGCTCTGCCTGACTGACGCCGGGGCATGGAAAGGCGCAGTGGCGCGGGTGGGAGCGGCTTGGACCTTGCGCGCGGTCTTGGCTTCCATCTCGTCGATTTTGAAGAAACTGACGAGATCGACCAGCCATGCGGTCTCGTTCTGCAGCCCGCGTGCCGCGGCGGCGCTTTCTTCCGCCAAGGTGGAATTCTTCTGGGTCATCTCATCCATGTGACTGATCGCGATCGAGATTTCCTCAACACCAGCGGATTGCTCCTGGCTTGCGGAGGAAATGTCACCGATCGTTTCGGCCACCTTCGCGATCGCCTGGACGATCTCCTGCAACGCGTCTCCGGTTGAGGTGACGAGTTTCACGCCTTGGCCGACATGCTCGGAGCTGTCCTGGATCAACGATTTGATGTCCTTCGCAGCCTGGCTGGAGCGCTGCGCCAGCGTGCGCACCTCCGCGGCCACGACGGCGAAGCCTTTGCCCGCCTCACCCGCGCGGGCCGCTTCCACCGCGGCGTTGAGCGCGAGAAGGTTGGTCTGAAAAGCGATGCTCTCGATCACGCTGATGATGTCGGAGATTTTGTTGGAGCTTTCCTCGATCAACGACATTGCGGACACCGCGTCCTGCATCACGTCCTTGCCGCCACGCGCGCGGTCGGCCGCTTCGTTTGCAAGTCGGTTGGCCTTTCCGGAGTTTTCGGCGTTCGCTTTGACGTTGGCGGTCATCTCTTCCATGGTCGCCGCGGTTTCTTCGAGCGAGGAGGCCTGCGCCTCAGTGCGGCCAGAAAGGTCCTGCGCGCCATCCGCGATTGACGATGTGGTGGTGCCCATCGAGTTCGAAGCGCGCTTGATGTCAGACACCAGATCACCGATTTTGGCGATGGTCACGTTTACGTTCTGCGCCACGTCAGCAAGAGTGCCGATATGGGTGGCGGCCATGCGGCGGGTCAACTCACCCGCGCTCACGCCCGACATCACATCGTTCATTTCGTTGAGGAAGGCGTCAGACACTTCGCAGATGCGGTTCACGCCTTCGGCGACATCCGCCATGAACTTGACGGAGGTTTTCAGCTTTAAACGCTGCGAGAAGTCTCCCTTCGCGACAGCATCCATAACGCTGGCGACCTGCCGTTCCACGTCGAGCGAGTCAGTGCGATCGAGCCAAGTGACGCCGTACCCGATCAAGCCGCCCTTGCGGTCGCGCATGGTCGTGATGCTGAGGGAGAAGTAGAGATGGCCGATCTTGATCGGCTCGCCTGCAGCGCTTCGCGGTTGACTGACCGCTTCGCGGTTGTTCTCAGGGGTATGATGAAAGACATCGGCGTTGATTCCCACGAGCGTTTCCATGGTCAGGCCGGGCTTCATTTTCTGCAGCACGGGCATGACGGGGGTCAGGCCCTTCTTGAGCGAATCGTTCACGTAGACGATGTTCATGCTCTGGTCGGTGATCATGATCATCGCTTCGCTGTGAGCCAACGCTGACGCAATGCGCTGGGATTCGACGGCTCGGTCATTGATCGCGCCCAGCGATCGGGCCAGATCACCGATTTCATCCCCCCGGTCGAGGCCAGGAACATTCTTGGACTCTCCGCTGGCCAGGCGAGACACTTGGTTTGATATTGCGACAATGGGTTTCGCAAAGCTGCGCGCGACCAGCCATCCCAAGACGCAAATGCCCAGAAAACACGGCAGGATGGCGAACAATATCGTGTTTCGAAGCTCCGCGACCTTTTGATTGATACCAGTCAGCGATTCTTCCTGCACGAAAGCCCATGTGATGCCGTGGATGTCAAAATTTGTCGCAGCGGCGAGGGCGGGCTTGCCAAGAATGCTGATGCTCTGCGCGATCGCTGCGGTGCCCATCCGGGCGTTCTCGATTGCCTCGCTGGAATAGCGCGTCGTGATCGAATCCTCAGCTTGGGTGTCAGGCACGTCTGAGCGCAGAAGGCCGTCTCCGCCAACCAGGAATGCGCGCATTCCAATCGCGGGGTTGTCATAGCGGGAGACCAGTTCGTTGATCACCTGATTGGGAGACTGAAGTGCCAGGACGCCCATGATCTCGCCCTTGGTGTCGATCAAGGGGATGGCAAAGAATCCTGCGGCGGCCCCATGGCTGGGGGCATAGGCTTCAAGGTCGCTGAACGCGATCTTGCCCGGTGTGGGGTTCTTGAGAGCTTTCTGGAAAGCGGTGGCCAAGCCAGATGTCGCAAGCGGCCCGTCAATCAAGTTCTCGGCGAAGTCGTCTTCCTTGAAGACTGAATAAATTATATCTCCGCGCTTATTAATCAGAAATAGATCGTAGTATCCGTGAGTTTCTTGAAATGCCCGATATGACATATGATGCTTAGAGTGCATTGCTGCGTAGGCGTCATTCGCGCCTGTATCTTTCAGAAGTTGCTTTTCCCCCTTCGAGTTCGGGTTTTCCTCGATGTATGCGCGTTTGAGGAATGCCTGCTTGTCACCTTGCAGGCTGTCCCAACCTCTTGACATATCGCTGAACGACCGGCCGCCAAGCTGGCTCGATTGAAGGAAGATAAGATCCCCGTCAATCCGCTTGATATAGGCCTCCATCGACTGCGCGCCGCCCTCTGACAGCTCCAGCAGGTGCTCTTTTGCGGCGTGCGTCGTAAGGTTGCCTGCGGACCAGAGCGCGATTCCGCCTATCGCGAAACCGGCGAAAAGCGCGGCACCCGCAATGCAGAACGTAAGTTTCGAAGTAATTGAGAAACCGCCGATTAGTGACGGGGCACCGATGCTGGGCATGGTCAATCCTTTCAGAGGCGGTCGTTCAAGCGGCGTGATCCCGCTGCACGCCAAAGAGATTCACCAGGTCGAGCAGAGCGACCATGTGATCCTCGGTGTTCACCAAACCGCTGATGGCCGAAGTGTCGGCGTCCGGAGCGCTGTCGGGCACCGGGCGGATGTCGTCGACCGAAACGGTGACGATATCTGACACCGCGTCCACAAGAACGCCGACGGTCTGCTCGCCGATCCAGACGATGACCACCACATGGGTTTCGGTCGCTTCTGTCAGCGGGCCGCCAAAGCGCGCGCGCAGGTCGTGCACCGGCACGATGGTGCCGCGCAGATTCAACACGCCGCGCGTGTAATGCGGTTGATTTGGCAGCGCTGTCGTGGGGGACCATTGCTTGATCTCCCGAACCTGGACGATGTCCACACCATAGGCGCGGTCGCCGACCATGAAGGTGACGTATTGCTTGTAGCGCGGGACGCCGCCGATTGCGGCGTCAAGACCCTGAGGATCAATCCCCTCGCGCGAGGGGGCGATTGCGGTTTGAGCGGAAGCGGTCAATGGAACGTCTCCTGCGAGATGAAGTGCTGCGAGGCGCCGAGGGCCACCAGCGAGGGTACGTCGAGGATGAGGGCAACCCGGCCGTCACCTAGAATGGTCGCGCCCGAAACGCCGTCGACATGGCGGAAGTTGGCCTCCAGGCTTTTGAGAACCACCTGCCGTTGGCCGATGAGTTCATCCACAAGCAAGGCGACATGGCCGTTTGTCTCAGTGTCGACCACGATCGCCATTTCTTCTTCGGGGCAGCCAACGCCTTTGACCCCAAGCGCTGAGCGCAGAGACATCAGACGCAGATACTCACCCCGGCGGGCCAGCACGCGGCTGTTGTCGGGCAGGCGTTCAATTTCGCAATTTTCCAGCCGCAGGGCCTCAACGACCGAAGACAGCGGCAGGATGAAGCGTTCATCCCCGACACAAATCGTCATGCCGTCCAGAACCGCGAGCGTGAGCGGCAGCGTGATGGTGAAATGCGTGCCCTTGCCAGGGGTGGAGACGAGAAGGCATCGGCCACCAAGCGACTGGATCTTTTTCTTCACAACATCCATGCCCACGCCGCGGCCGGAAACGGAGCTGACCTCCGCGGCAGTGGAGAAGCCGGGATGGAAGATCAGCTGGTCGATCTCCTCCGGCGGCAATTGGTCGTCGGGGCCGATCAGCCCTGCTTCGATGGCTTTTTCCTGCACGCGGGCGCGGTTGATGCCGCGGCCATCGTCGGCGATCGTGATGATCACCCGCTCGCCGCGATGCTCCGCCGACAGGCGGATGGTGCCCATGCGCGGCTTGCCCGCCGCGACCCGCTCCTCCGGCCCTTCGATGCCGTGGTCCATTGAGTTGCGCAGCATGTGGGTCAACGGCTCAGCCAGTTCTTCGATCACCGTGGTATCGACCTCTGTATGCTCGCCTGAGAGCACCAGCCGCACTTCTTTCTTCAGCGTGTCGGCCAGATCGCGCACCACGCGTGGCATGCGAGAGAACACCGATTTCACCGGCTGCGCGCGGATCGCCATGACGCTTTCCTGAAGCTCACGCGTCTGGCGGGTCATTGCCTCAACCGAGTGGCCGATTTCAAGCGATGTGGCGGCGTCAGTTTCGGTCAGCTTTTGCGCGAGCACGGCTTGCGTGATCACGATCTCCCCGACCAGATTGACCAGACGATCGACGCGCATCAGATCGACGCGCAGCGTTTTGGCCACGGATGTCCGCCCGCCGCCGGTCACCACCTGTTCCGCCGCAGGCGGGATGGGTACCGCGGCTTGCGGCTTGGGAGTGATCGGCTTGGGCGCGGCGACCGCTTCGGCCGGGGCGGAGGCCTCGGTTGTCGAGGCCGGCACCGCACTGGCGCTGGGATTGGGGTCCGAAAGCACTGTCACGTCGCAGGTATCGTCATAAAGGTCGAAAAAGCTCAGCAGGCGGGCCTGAGGCAGCGCGGTTTCAAAGCGCAGCACCCAGGAATAGGGGCAGGTCCAAGGGTCAAAATCCGCCAACATTGGCGCCTCGCCTTCGGCTTCAGCACCGACCAGATCGAAGTCGCGGGCCGCGCGGATAACACGCAGAGGGTCGTGACCGCGCTGAAGAAAGTCTGGCCCGGGGATGAAGCGCAGGGTGACCTCTCGGGTTTCCTCCAGGGCCTCGTCTTCCTCGGCCATGGGCGGTGGCGCGGCGGCAACCGGCGCGGCGTCCGCGTCGTCTGCGGCAGAACGCAGGCCTGCCAGTTCTTCAAGCTCAAAGCGCACGCGCCCAACCATTTCGTCGACGGGACCGCCGCCGTCGCGCGCCTGTTCGACCAGCACTTCAAGGGCATCGCCAGCGCGCACCAGAATCGGACCGACATCGCTGTTCAGCGCCATCTTGTCGGAGCGAATGCGGTCCATCACGGTTTCAAACGCATGCGCGAACGCGATCAGGGCGTCGAACCCGAACGCCGCCGCGCCGCCCTTCACCGAATGCACCGCGCGGAAAGCGGCATTCACCGTCTCTGCATCGCCTGCGCCGTCCAGCATAAGGTCGAGATGCTCATGCAGATCGCCGAGCAGCTCACCGCATTCTGTGAAAAAAAGCGCCTGATAGTCTTCGTTATCGTCTTCCATCACAGGGCCCCTCAGGCGAGCTGTTTGACGAGACCGAGGATTGTTTCCGGGTCAAACGGCTTGGTCAGCCATCCCGTCGCCTTGGCGTTGCGCGCCTTGACTTTCAGCTCCTCGGCCGTCTCGGTGGTCAGCAGCAGCATCGGAAGCGCGCGTCCTGCCGGATCAGCGCGGGCGGCTTCTATGAATTCGATCCCGTTCATGATCGGCATGTTGAGGTCCGTGATCACCATGTCGGGTTTGTGCTTGCGCAGCTGGTCAAGAGCTTCGCGCCCGTCTGCGGCTACGAACACCTCGTGACCGGCCTGTTCCAGGCAGTCGACCAGCATGTTCCGCAGCGCCCTAGTGTCATCAACGGCAAGAATGCGGCTCATTGGCGAAACTCCATCTTCATAAGGTCTTTGAACAGACCGAGGTCAGAAAACGCGTCGATGAATGCAGGTGTTGGCGCAAGCACGGCCGCTGGTGGTGTTTTGTCCGCTCTGCTGTTGAGAGCGGAGATGATCGCGGTGACGATGGGTGAGGTGATGTCTTCCACCTCCCGCGCGTCGATCACGAGATCATCGGCATCGATCGCAGCTGTCAGTTGCTCGATGATGTCTTCGGCCTGGGACAGGCGGGCCCGTTTTGGCAGCACGATGATCGCCCCATCGGCATTTTGCGCAGCTTCAACCTGCGGTTCAGCGTCCTCAGCCACTGTGGCAGCATCAGGCTTGGCAGCATTTTCATGCGCTGCGACCACATCTTCGTCCGCGTCACTGGCGGCATCAACGTCGTCGCCCAGCCCATCTGTCATCCAGGCGGGCATGGTCGTGGCGAAGTCGTCCGCCACGGCATCTTCCTCGCTGGTGTCTTGGGATTTTTTGGTCATTCCACCCCTCCGTTTCTGTCGGTCAGCCTGCGGATGCTGTCGAGCAGCTCCGGATCAGGCGATTCGATCAGCTTCACTGCCTTGCGGCCCTCGAAGGCACCGAGCCGGCCAATCGCAAACGGCCGATCAGAATCGCCTCCTTCGAAACTCAGCTCAATGCGGCCGCGGCTGCCGGCGGGCAGTGGGATCAACGCTCCCGGTTGCAGCGCCGCCAGATCGGCCACACTCATGTCTGCGCGGTGCATGATCGCGCGCAGACGCGCCGGTGCCTGGCGCGCGGCCTGAGACATGCGTGCGGTCCAGATGTCGGTTTGCTGTTCCGCTTCAGCCGCGACCGAATTGGGATCGATCCCGGCCTGATAGGCGTCGAGCACCGAGAGCGGCAGCACCAGGTCAAAATTGCCCGACCGGGCGGCCTCTCCCACGTCAAGGCTCAGCCGCAGGACCAGCACATCCGAATGCTCCGGCGCGATCCGCACCATGGTGACGTGCTGCTCAAAATGGTTGAGCTTCATGGTTGAGTTCAGCGCGGTGCCCAGGTTCAGTCGCATCGACGCATCGAAGGCCGCCAGCACCGCATTGATGAAATCTGAGCACAGCGCGCAGTCGACCTGCGTGATAGACCGCATGGTCGGCATCGGCGCCTGCGCGGGATCGCCTCCCATGCGCAGATCGACGATGTGAAAGATCAGGTCGGTGGATACGTTGATCAGGGCCTGGTTCTTTGAGCCCTTCACGTTCAGCACCGCGATCATCGCCGGCACCTGGATATCCTCCAGCACGCGGGACAGTTTGCGCACTTCGCAATCGATCACGATCGCGCCGACGATGGTGCGCAGCAGTGGGCGCAGCTTCTCATCCACGATCATCGCGAAATGCTCGCCGATTTCTTCGATGCGCGGAATAGGCGCGCGGCCCACACGGGCGCCGCTGATTTTTCGCGCAAGTACGTTTTGGCCGGTCTCGGACATAATTTGGGAATCCCCGCTTCGTTGAGAAGCATCCTCAGCCGGTTTCGTTTCCATCCGCTTAAGCCTGAATCTTCGACTGGCTTTAGGGGGCCCGATGCGTGCGCTGAGGGGGGCAGCATGCCTTTGAAACCGTTGTGTAGAAACGGTTTAGTGGTCAAAAAAATATCAATCTGCGGCGCGCCGTCGCGGTCAAAAAAAATGCTTTGCCGAAACCCCAGCGTAACCAGACGTCCCGTATTCCGGGTTCAGGGTGAGTTGCGTTAAAGGAGCGAGCGTCATGGCGGATGCTGGAATTACAATCATCAAGCGAAAGAAGGTCGTGGCTGGGGGAGGCCATCATGGCGGCGCGTGGAAAGTCGCCTATGCTGATTTCGTCACCGCGATGATGGCCTTCTTCCTTCTTCTGTGGCTGCTGAACGCCACGTCTGAGGAACAGAAAAAAGGGCTCGCGGAATATTTCGACCCCAAAATCCCGATCGCGCGCATCTCAGGCGGTGGGTCGGGCGCCTTTGGTGGTGACAGTGTTTTTTCTGAGGAAACCCTGAGCCAGAGCGGTCGGGGCGCCGAAGCGGTCGCCTCCACCGAGGCTGAGCAGGCGCGTGGTGACAGCGGCACGGCCGACGGCGCCGACACGGGAGAGACCCCGGGCGAGGCCGCCGATCCGCTGGAGCAGGTGTCCGAAGTCTTTAAAGGCATGCGCGGGGAAAGCGACGTCGCTGACGAGCTGCTTCGCCACATCCGCACCCGCGTCACCGACGAAGGCCTGGTGATTGAGCTGTTCGACACCGAGGAACACCCGTTGTTTGAGCGTGGAAAAGCCGATCTGACCCCGCGCATGACCGCACTGCTGACGATGGTCGGGCAGGTTGTGGCGCTGCTGGAGAATGAGGTTGCGATCGCAGGCCACACTGATTCGGCGCCGTTCCGCTCTGCCGGGTATGGGAATTGGGAGCTGTCCTCAGACCGTGCCCAAGCCGCGCGCCGTGCGCTGACCGTGGCAGGGATGCCTGCTGAACGCATCGCCCGCGTCGTCGGCAAGGCGGACCGTGATCTGGCCGCACCAGAAAACCCGATGGACCCGAGCAACCGGCGCATTGAGGTGACGATTCTGCGCAGTGACGTGACGCGCTGAACCGGCCGCTGGTGGGGATGAACGCGAAACGGCCCCGACCGCAGCCCGGCCGGGGCCGTTTCATGCGCCGCGGATCACAGTCGCGCGAAGCCGAAACGCTCAAAATCCTCGGCATACGCCTCATGCACCAGATCCAGCACCGCACGTGACAGGCGGGAGACGTCATAAGGCGCGCCCCCCCGATGCGGGGTCTGGTTCAGCCGCTGCGCCCGGCTGCCCAGCAGCGTGGTGATACGCTCGGGCCAATGCTCCGGCGTCTCAAGCCGGGCGATGTCGGTCAGCACCTGCGCGCCATTGAGCGTGAAAAACGCGCTTTGTGGCAGAAAATGCGTCAACTTCACGTCGTTTTCGGCCGCGTGGGGGCGAAGTGCGCGCAGCGCGAAGCGGTTGAGCACGGAATAAAACACGTCCGGATCCTCACGCACCGAATCGCGCAGAATCGGCGTTGCCAGCGTCAGATGCTGCGAAAACGCTGAGCACAGGCGCTGATACGGATCGCGCACGAAGCCAAAGGAATAATACGTCTCAAATTTGCCGAACGTCTCAGGATGATGGCGGCGGATCTGCGCGAGCGTCAGATGCATACGGTCCAGCTGTCGCCCTTGGGGCGGATATGGCCGCCAGCCGTCGAAGAACCCGCCCGAATCGTCCCTGGGCTTCAGCGCGGTGCGAAAGCTCATCCCACCAGCCTTGGGATTGTGCACAAAAATGAACCCATGGCGGTCGGACACGATCATGCGCAGGCCTTTTTGCAAAGCTGCGGCGCCAGCACCGCTGGGCCCTGAATGCCGCAGAATGCTTACCCACCAGTTAAACATGGCTCGCCTGAGCTTGATTAACCAAACCGCAAGACGCGGCGGCGCACTGTTCCTCCATGCTGAACCCGTGAGGATGGAGGATTGCCCGATCGCCGACGCTGATGACGCTCTTGCGCCCGATCTGACCGGGGCGCCCGCCGCGCCGCGCCCTCTCGGCGCGCTGGACGACGCAATGGCGGCCCTATTTGCGCTGCCGCCGCGCACGCTGACCCAGCCGGGGGAGACGCTTGCCCCCGGCATTACTTTGCAGTTTCGCGGCGATTCGGGCCTTCGCGCCGGGCTTGGGGGCGGTGACGGGTTCGCTGTCACCTTGCATGATCGCGGCGACAGCCCTTGGTTCAGCCTCGAAATGGTGCTGCCGACAGAGGCTGTCCGCACATGCCGTTTCCTTGGGCTGCGGGTTGCGGGACACTGCATTGCGGGGGCAGTCACACTCCGCCCCGTGCTGCGCCTGATGGCCGATGATGGCTGGCACGACGCCGAATTTGGCCGCGATCTGGCATTCACCTCAGCGCATGCGGAAAACCTCGCGCTTTTGTCGCTTGATGGGTTGGCAGGGCGTGAAACCGCGGTTGCCGCCACCTTGATCCTGTTCCTGCGCCAACGCGCCACCGATCTGCGCTTGACGCGGATCGATCCGTTCTGCGCGCATTGAAGGGCCGATGATGTCGCCGCTTTTCACCATCGCGATCCCCGCGCATCAAGACTGTGCGGGGTTGGAGCGTTTGCTGGACCGGCTTGCGGCCACCGGCACCGCGCTTGAGGTGATCGTGGTCGACGACGCATCCTCAGACGGCACGGATGCGATGCTGGCGGCGCGCAAGACGCCTGATCAGATCGCGCTGATTGTGCTGCGCAACGACGTCAATCTTGGTCCCGGCCCCAGCCGCAATCGCGCGATCGCGGTCGCGAGCGCTGAATTTCTGCTGTTTCTTGACGCAGATGACCTGATTCACCGCGATGCCTTCGCCTGTCTCGCCGATGCTTTGCCGCGCGCGGGTGCTGATTTTACCCTGTTCCGCCATCATCTTGCGACCCGCGCGGACCGCCACTTCACCTACGCGATGTTGGCCCAGGATGAGGCCGCGTGGTCCGCCGCCCGCGCGCGCACCACGCAGTCAGGCGGGCTGACCGGATCGTTGCGGCCCCGGGACGCGCCAGACCTGATGGGCATGGTCAATTTCCCGTGGACGCGGCTGTTCCGCACCGAATTCCTGCGCGAAAATGCGCTCAGTTTTCCGGACCTGCGCCTGCACGAAGACGTGCCGTTCCACTGGGCTGCATGGCTCGCCGCCGACCGGTTCCATGTGCTCGACCACGCGCCGCCGCTGGTGCATCATTTCCAGCTGGAGGCCGGGGGCCGCGCCACCGACGCCGCCGACGCGCGGCGCCTCGATGCGTTCCGGGCACTGCACATGACGCTCGATGCCCAGCCGCGCCTGAACGATGATGCCGTGCCCGCTGAGATTTTCCGTAATTTCGCCACCAATCTCATGATCTGGGCGCTCACCCGGCTGTCGGGTGGCGATCTTGAGGCAGGCGCGCGCACCGAAGCCGCGCGCCTGCTGGACCGATTGGGCACCATTGCTGCGCGCCTCGACCAACCATGGCCTGGCCGCATCGACGTCACCCAGGCCCCGGGTCTGATGGGGGCGCGGATCCATGCCTGACGGCCCCATGCCTGTCCCCTCTGGCCCGCGTGTGTCGGTGATCGTCACCGCCTGGAATGTCGCACCTTATATTGAAACCGCGCTGCAATCGGTGCTCGACGCTGATCTCGATCGGCCTGAAATCATTGTGGTCGATGACGGCTCGTCGGATGAAACCTGCGCGCGCATTGACGCCGTGATGCGCCGCAATCAGGGCCGTGCGATCTGGCGCCCGGTTTATCTCGCTGGCAACACCCCGGGCGGCGTCGGTGCCGCGGCCAATATCGGGTTGGACGAAGCCCATGGCGACATGGTCGTGTTCCTTGACGGTGACGACTGGCTGAACCCAGATGTTCTGCGCCGCGCGCTCGATCGGCTCGACGGGTCAGGCGCTGACATGCTGTTCTCCGATTGCCTCGATTTTCTGGCGCCGGAGGGGCGGATGGTCGGCTATCCCGACGCCCGGCTCTGGGCGATGGCCGAAGGCGCGCCGACCGCGCAGGCCCTGCGCAGCGCCTTGCTGCGGTTCGCGCCGATGCCGTGGCGCAAAATCTACCGCCGTGCTTTTCTGGAGCGGGAAAAGATCCGCTTCCATGTCGGCGACTATTTTTTCGAAGACACGGTTCACCATTGGGACGCGGTGCTTGCGGCCCGCAAAATCACGCTGATGCGCGCGCCGCTTCACACCCACCGCGTCGGGTCTGAGGGGCAGACCATCGCGGGCAGGGGGCGCAAGTTTCTGGCCATCTTCGGGCATCACGACCGCATCCGCGAAAGCCTCGTGCGGCGCGATGCGCTTGCCGCCCACGAAGCCGACCTTGCGGCCTGGCTGATCCGCCATGCCTGGTGGGCGGTAGAGCGGATCGATGCTCCGGGCCTTTATGCGTTCTACGACACCGCGCGCCGCCGCTTTGCGGTGCACGATCCGGCCCAGCTTGATCTTGCGTTGCAGGACGCGCATCTCCCGCCGCGCGCCGCCGCGCTGCTCGCCGCGTTGATCCAAGGCGATCGAACGGCCTTCGCGGTGATGTTCGTGCAGGTGATGCTGCCCCGTTGATCCTTGAACCAACGTTCGTTCTCGCCGCGCGGGTGCCCCGGTTCAGCCCGCTCTGACGCCGGGCGCGCGGCGCTCGGCCAAACGGGAGCGGCCGCAAGGCCTGTGACGGGCGGGCGGGCCTGCGCCAGAAAATCCTTGAACTGAACGTTCATTCAATTCTATCCTCCGCACCACGGAGGATCCTATGGCCAGACGAACCGGCTCCAACGGTGCCCAGACAGCTGAGACTTTGCGCCGCGCAGCCCTGACGCTGTTCGCCCGGCACGGCTATGCCGCCGTGTCCATGCGCATGATCGCGGCTGAGGTCGGGGTCCAGCCCGGTGCGCTCTACAACTACATGGGCTCCAAGCAGGATCTGCTTCGCGACCTGATGGTCAGCCACATGGAAGAACTTCTGGCGGCATGGACCGCGCGCGCCCCCGACCCCGACCCGGTTGTGGCGCTAAGGGCCTTCGTGCGCTTTCACATCCGCCACCATATCGGGCGCGAAGACGCGGTTTTCATTTCGTACATGGAGCTGCGCAACCTTGAGCCTGACAATTTCGCCGCCGTCCACGCCCTGCGTGGGGCCTACGAATCCGCCCTGCGCGTGATCCTCGAAGACGGCGCCGCGCAAGGCGTGCTCCACGCGCCCGACGCCCCCGTGGCGACGCGCGCGATCATTTCGATGCTGACCGGCGTGACCAATTGGTTCCGCGGCAGCGGGCGGCTTTCCGCTGACGACATCGAAGACATTTACACCGATATGACGCTGCGCGCGGTCTCGCCGACCGCCAAAGGCGCGATCCACCAGGGAGAAGACCCATGTTCCACGCATCCATGAACTTCGCGCTCGGCGACGACATCGAAGGCCTGCGCGACGCCACCCATCGCTGGGCGCAGGAAAAGGTCCGCCCACTGGCCGCTGAGATCGACAAATCCAACAAATTCCCTGCACATCTGTGGAAAGAAATGGGCGACATGGGCCTGCTCGGTGTCACGGTGGCTGAAGAATACGGTGGCCTCGGCCTTGGATACCTTGCGCATTCAGTGGCGGTTGAGGAAGTGTCCCGCGCCTCGGCCTCAGTCGGGCTGTCATACGGCGCGCATTCCAACCTGTGCGTCAACCAGATCAGCCTGAACGGCACGCTGGAGCAGAAGGCGCAGTATCTGCCCAAGTTGATTTCGGGTGAACATGTCGGCGCGCTTGCGATGTCTGAGGCAGGCGCCGGATCGGACGTCGTGTCGATGAAGCTGCGCGCCGACAAGCGCAACGACCGCTATGTGCTGAACGGCACGAAATACTGGATCACCAACGGCCCGGACGCTGACACGCTGGTGGTCTATGCCAAGACTGACCCTGCGGCGGGCGCGCGCGGCATGACTGCGTTTTTGGTTGAAAAGACCATGAAAGGCTTCAGCACCTCGGCGCATTTTGACAAGATGGGCATGCGCGGGTCCAACACCGCTGAGCTGATCTTCGAAGATGTCGAAGTCCCGTTCGAAAACGTGCTGGGCGAAGAAGGCGGCGGCGTCAAAGTGCTGATGTCCGGCCTTGATTACGAACGCGTTGTGCTGTCAGGCATTGGCGTCGGGCTGATGCATGCCTGCCTCGACGAAATCATGCCGTATATGCATGAACGCAAGCAGTTCGGCCAAAAGATTGGCGATTTCCAGCTGATGCAGGGCAAGATCGCCGACATGTACACGGCGATGAACACCAGCCGCGCCTATCTTTACGCCGTCGCGGCGGCCTGCGATCGCGGGCAGGTCACGCGCCAGGATGCGGCGGCCTGCGTGCTCTATTGCTCGGAACAGGCGATGCAGCAGGCGACCCAGGCGGTGCAGGCCATGGGCGGGGCGGGCTTTATGAATGACAGCCCGGTCAGCCGCATGATGCGCGACGCCAAGCTGATGGAAATCGGCGCTGGCACCTCAGAAATCCGCCGTATGCTGTGCGGGCGCGAATTGATGAAGGCGACGGCCTGAGCCTGGGCACGAAGGCTCAGGCCCCAGTGCCGCCGCCAAGGAGAACCGCCATGATCGCCCGTCAAACTCTTGGCACCACTGCGCTGTGCCTTGTCGATCAGCGCGGCCATCTCTCGCACCGTCGATCTGCGCATGTATCAGCGCGAAGGATACTGACATGACCGTTCTCAAATCCGCCTTCTCTCCCGCGTCGGCTGAGGCCAAAGCCAACCGCGCCGCGCATTTGACCGCGCTGGCGCAGGTGCGCGAGGCCGCCGAGGCCGCGCGCCTTGGCGGCGGGGCGACCGCGCTTGCCCGCCATGTGGCGCGCGGAAAGCTGCCGCCGCGCGCGCGGGTTGAGGCATTGCTGGACCCCGGCGCGCCGTTCCTTGAAATCGGCGCCACCGCGGCCTGGGACATGTACGAAGGCGCGGCCCCCGGCGCGGGTTTGATCGCGGGCGTGGGCCGGGTCTGCGGGCGCGACGTCATGGTGCTGTGCAACGACGCCACCGTGAAGGGTGGCACTTATTTTCCGATGACCGTCAAAAAGCACCTTCGCGCGCAGGAAATTGCTGAGGCGAACCACCTTCCTTGCGTCTATCTGGTGGACAGCGGCGGCGCCAATCTGCCCCAGCAGGATGAGGTTTTCGCCGACCGTGACCATTTCGGGCGCATTTTCTTCAACCAGGCCAACATGTCCGCCAAGGGCATTCCGCAGATCGCTGTGGTGATGGGGTCATGCACCGCGGGCGGCGCCTATGTGCCTGCGATGTCTGATGAAACCATCATCGTGAAGGAACAGGGTACCATTTTCCTCGCCGGTCCGCCTTTGGTAAAGGCCGCCACGGGCGAAGTGGTCTCAGCTGAGGATCTGGGCGGCGGCGATGTGCACACCCGTCTGTCGGGCGTCGCTGATCATCTGGCTGAGGACGACGCCCACGCGCTGGCCTTGGCGCGGCGGATCGTGTCGAATCTCAATCGTCCCAAACTGATGCAGGTCGAATTGCAGACGCCTGAGGCGCCGCTGTTCGATCCCGAAGAAATCCTCGGCGTCTGCCCTGCGGATCTGCGGCGTCCCTATGACATCCGTGAATTGATCGCGCGCATTGTCGACGGCTCTCGCTTTGATGAATTCAAGGCGCGGTTCGGGGCGTCCTTGGTCACTGGCTTTGCTCATATTGAGGGGATGCCCGTCGGCATCGTCGCCAATAACGGCATCCTGTTTTCAGAATCCGCCGTCAAAGGCGCGCATTTCGTGCAATTGTGCAGCCAGCGGCGCATTCCGCTGGTGTTCTTACAAAACATCACCGGCTTCATGGTTGGCCGTAAGTATGAGGCTGAGGGCATTGCCCGTCATGGTGCCAAGATGGTGACCGCGGTTGCCACGACACAGGTTCCCAAGGTCACCATGCTGGTCGGCGGGTCCTTTGGTGCCGGGAATTACGGCATGTGCGGGCGGGCCTATTCGCCACGCTTCCTGTGGAGCTGGCCGACCTCGCGGATCTCGGTGATGGGCGGGGAGCAGGCCGCGGGCGTGCTGGCCACGGTCACTCGCGACGGGATTGAGCGTAAAGGTGGCGCATGGTCGGCTGAGCAGGAAACCGCGTTCAAGGCCCCGATTATTTCGCAGTTTGAGGCGCAGGGGCATCCTTTGTATGCCTCCGCCCGGCTTTGGGATGATGGGATCGTCGATCCGCGGCACACGCGCCGCACGCTGGCGCTGTCATTGTCCGCGGCGCTGAACGCACCGATCGCTGATCGCGCGTCCTTTGGCCTGTTCAGGATGTGATGCGATGCACACCCGTTTGACGGAGTATTTCGGCATCGCGCACCCAGTAATCCTGGCACCCATGGCCGGGGCCGCAGGAGGCGCGCTGGCCTCTGCGGTGTCCCGGGCAGGGGGGCTGGGGCTGGTCGGCGGCGGTTATGGCGATGCAGGCTGGTTCGCGCATGAGCTGGCGCTGGCCGAAGCGCCGATCGGTGCGGGGTTCATCACTTGGTCGCTGGCCAAACAGCCGCATTTGCTGGATCAGGCGCTGGCTGCAAACCCGCGGGCGATCATGCTGTCCTTTGGTGACCCTGCGCCTTTTGCATCGGCGATCCACGCGGCAAAGGTGCCGTTGATCTGTCAGGCGCAGACACTTGATCACGCGCGCGCCGCCGTTGATGCAGGCGCGCAAGTGATTGTCGCGCAGGGCGGAGAAGCCGGTGGCCACGGTGATCTGCGCGGAACCATGACCTTGGTTCCTGAGGTCGCCGATATGCTGGCCGCCCGGTCGCCGGACACAATTTTATGCGCCGCGGGCGGCATTGCCGATGGGCGCGGACTGGCCGCCGCGCTGATGCTGGGCGCGGATGGCGCCGTCGTCGGATCGCGGTTCTGGGCGAGCGCCGAGGCCTTGGTTCCCCCCGCGATGCAGCAAGCGGCCATCGCGGCCACCGGCGACGACACCCTGCGCACCCGCGTGGTGGACCGCGTTCGTGGGCTGCGCTGGCCCGGCGGCTTCACGATCCGGGTGCTGAAGAACGATTTCACGGACCGCTGGCACGGGGCCGAAGATGCCCTGGAAGACGCGCTTTGCACCGAAGGCCCGCGCTGGCGCGCTGGTGCCATCGCAGATGATCCCGCCATCGCCAACCCCATCATCGGCGAGGCCGCGGGCCTGATCCACGACGCGCCCCCCGCGGCCCGATTGCTGCACGATATGATCGCAGGCTGCGACGCGGCTTTGGCCCGCGCAGCACAGCTTCGCCTCAAGGCGCCCGACGCCCTGCGCAAGGAAACCTGACCATGTTCACCAAGATCCTGATCGCCAACCGCGGCGAAATCGCCTGCCGTGTCGCCCGCACCGCCCGCGCCATGGGCGTGGCCACCGTCGCGGTTTATTCCGACGCCGACGCCAACGCCGCCCATGTGAGCGCCTGCGACGAGGCCGCGCGCATCGGCACGGCGCCGGTCGGGGACAGCTATCTGCGCGGCGACCGGATCATCGCGGCCGCGCTGGCCACTGGCGCGCAGGCGATCCATCCGGGCTATGGGTTCCTGTCGGAGAACCCCGATTTCGTTGATGCGGTGGTGGCTGCGGGTCTGACCTTCATCGGCCCGTCGGCGTTGGCGATCCGCGCCATGGGCCTGAAAGATGCCGCGAAAAACCTGATGGAGGAGGCCGGCGTCCCCGTTGTCCCCGGCTATCATGGCGCCCGGCAGGAACCTGACTTTCTGGCTGGTGAGGCCGAGGCGATCGGCTATCCGGTCCTGATCAAGGCCCGCGCGGGCGGCGGCGGCAAAGGCATGCGCCGTGTGGACCGGGCAGAGGATTTTGCCGAACACCTCGCCTCTGCGCAGCGCGAAGGGCTGGCGTCTTTCGGCGATGCCGCGGTGCTGATTGAAAAATACGTCTCCACCCCCCGGCACATCGAAATTCAGGTGTTCGGCGACGGTCACGGCAATGCGGTGCATCTGTTTGAACGTGACTGTTCGTTGCAGCGCCGCCACCAAAAGGTGATTGAAGAAGCCCCCGCCCCCGGCATGACCGACGACATGCGTCAGGCCATGGGCGCCAGCGCCGTGCGCGCCGCCAAGGCGATCGGGTATTCAGGCGCTGGCACCGTCGAATTCATTGTCGATGCGACCGACGGGCTACGCCCCGACCGTTTCTGGTTCATGGAAATGAACACCCGCCTTCAGGTGGAACATCCGGTGACGGAAATGATCACCGGCCATGATCTGGTTGAATGGCAGCTTCGCGTCGCCGCGGGCGCTGCCTTGCCGGTGACGCAATCGGACCTGTCGATCAACGGCCACGCGGTTGAGGCCAGGATCTACGCCGAGGACCCGGCCAAAGGCTTCTTGCCCCAGATCGGCCGCCTGCACCGTCTGCACCTGCCGACCGTCCATGCCCGCGTTGATTCGGGCGTGCGCGAAGGCGACAGCGTCACCCCCCATTACGACCCGATGATCGCCAAAATCATCGCCCACGGCGCCACGCGCAGCGAAGCGCTGACCCGGCTCGGCGACGCGCTGGCCTCGGCGCAGGTGGCGGGCTGCACCACCAATGCCGCATTCCTCGCGCGCCTGATCGCCCAGCCAGATTTCGTGGCGGGCAAGATGGACACCGGCTTGATTGACCGCGAACTGGCCGCGCTGACTGCCCCGCTGCCGCCTTTGCGCGCCGCCCCCGCGCTGGCGGCCATCGCGCTGCTGGGCCTTGATCGCGCAGGCGGCCCGGCCTTTGCCGCCACTGACGGGTTCCGCCTTTGGGGGCCTGAGGATCGCACCGTCACGCTGACCGCAGATGATGACGATGCGGCGCTTACGCTCTCGGTGCTCGGGGGTGGCGCGTTCGACGTGGGCGACGCTGAGGGACGCTTTGCCCTGACGCTGTCTGGCGGCGCATATGCGATTGATGGCGGCCCGCGCCGGTCGGTCACGCTGGCGCGTTCTGGTGCGTCGATCACCGTGCTGACCCATGGCCGCGCGGCGGTGTTCACGTTGCCCGATCCGCTTGATCAGGCGGGTGAGGGCGCGGCGGCTGGCGATGTGGTGATCGCGCCGATGCCGGGGTTGGTCAAACTGGTGTCGATCAAGGCTGGCGATACGGTCGAAGCTGGCACCCCGCTGATCGTCATGGAGGCGATGAAGATGGAGCACCGCCTGACCGCCCCCCGCGCGGGCGTGGTCCAAGAACTGCTATGTGCTGAGGGATCGCAGGTCGATGACGGTGCCATCCTGCTGCGCCTGATCCCCGAGGAAAACGCATGACCCCCAACGTCACGATCTTTGAGGTTGGCCCCCGCGACGGCCTGCAAAACGAAAAGCGCATGATCCCCACGGCGGATAAAATCGCCTTGATCAACATGCTGTCAGGCACCGGGCTGACCCGCATTGAGGCGACCAGCTTCGTGTCCCCCCGCTGGGTTCCGCAGATGGGCGACGCGGCCGCGGTGATGGCCGGGATCACCCGCGCGCCCGGCGTCGGATACGCCGTGCTGACGCCCAACATGAAGGGCTATGACGGCGCGCGGGCGGCGAAAGCTGATGAAATTGCGGTGTTCGCCAGTGCCTCCGAAGGGTTCAGCCGCAAGAACATCAACGCCAGCGTCGCGGAAAGCCTTGAGCGGTTCGCCCCCGTCCTGATCGCCGCCAAGGCCGATGGAATGCCGGTGCGCGGCTATATTTCCTGCGTCACCGATTGCCCCTTTGATGGCAAGGTCGCGCCGCAGGCCGTGGCCGCGCTGGCGGGCGCGTTGATGGCGATGGGCTGCTTTGAAATCAGCCTCGGCGACACGATCGGGGCCGCGACGCCGGACACCACCGACGCCATGCTGGCCGCAGTGCTGGGCGAGGTTCCGGCAGACAAGCTTGCGGGCCATTTCCACGACACTGAGGGCCGCGCGCTGGACAACATCCTGACATCCTTGGATCGTGGGGTGCGGATCTTTGATGCCTCGGTCGGGGGCCTTGGGGGCTGTCCGTATGCGCCCGGCGCTGCGGGCAATGTCGCCACCGAAGCCGTGCTGGCGCTGATGGCGACCCATGGTTATGCGACCGGCGTGGATGAGGCGAAATTGCTGGAAGCCGCTGCCTTCGCCAAAACCCTGAGGGAGACCGCGTGATGCCCGATTACAGCACCATTACCGTCGCCACCGACGACCGCGGCGTCGCCACGCTGACGCTGGCACGGGCTGAGCGTCACAACGCCATGAACGCCGCGATGATCGCGGATCTGTCCGCCGCCGCTGCCGCGCTGGGCGCGGACCCGGCGGTGCGCGTTGTGGTGCTGACCGGGCAGGGTGCCAGCTTTTGCGCCGGGGGCGATCTGGGCTGGATGCGTGACCAGATGACCGCCGACCGCACCACCCGCATGGCTGAGGCGCGGCTGCTGGCGGGGATGCTTGGCGCCCTCAACACCCTGCCCAAACCATTGATCGGGCGGGTGAACGGGCAGGCCTATGGCGGCGGGATCGGCATGATGTCGGTCTGTGATGTGGCCATCGGCGCGACCGGCGCAACATTCGGGCTGACTGAGGTGAAGCTGGGCCTGATCCCGGCCACCATTTCGCCCTATGTGCTGGCGCGGATGGGCGAAGGCATGGCCCGCCGGGTGTTCATGTCTGCCCGCCTGTTCGACGCGGCTGAGGCCGTGACCCTCGGCTTGCTCGCCCGCGCTGTGGCGCCCGAAGCGCTGGACGGTGCCATTGAGGCAGAGATCCGCCCCTATCTGAAGGCGGCGCCAGCGGCGGTGGCGGCGGCAAAGGCCCTTGCGCGCAGCCTTGGCCCGCGCATTGACGACGCGGTGATTGAGGACACAATCCGCCGTCTTGCGGACACTTGGGAAACCGCCAGCGCCACTGAGGGCATCGCCGCGTTCTTTGAAAAACGCGCCCCGGTATGGCCGACCTGACCGCCCGCCCCCCCACCGCGTCCGCCACCCTCGCCCCCGCCCCGGCGCTGCGTGAGGAGGTTCTGCGCTGCCTGCGCGCTTTTGCATGGGATGCGTTCGGCCCCTTGCCGGGCGCCGCGGCACCGGAACTGTTGGAGGGCAAGCTGCCGGTCCCGCTCACGGACCTGCTGCGCTTTGCCGAATACGAAGGGGTGACCGAGGCGGTCGCCGCGGGCCTGTTGCTGCGGCTTGGTGATCAGGCCGGGGCGGCGGCGATGTTGTTGGAGGGACCGCGCAGACTGGCGCGCGCCAAGGCCCGTGCCTATCGCGCCGAATTGGTCGATCTGGGCCGCATCCTGACCGGCGTGGGCCAGCAGGCGATCGCCCTCAAAGGCGCCGCGGTGCTGGCCGAGGCTGAGACGCCCCCGGCCTGGCGCGACATGATCGATCTTGATCTGTTGATCGCGCCTGAGGCGCTGGACCCCGCGCTGATTGCCCTGAAGGCCGAAGGCTGGACTGGCGATTTTGCGGCGTTCTCCCCACGCACGGATTACCATTTTCCGGCCTTGTTCCCCCCCGGCGACGCGCCCGCAACGGTGGAACTGCACCTGCGCCTTGGTTGGGCCAAGAGCGGCCCGCTGACGCCCGCGCAGCTTTTCCCCCGCGCAAGCCCGAGCGCGATCGCGGGCGTGCGGGTGCTGTCGGTCACCCACCGGTTGGCGCATCTGGTGCAGCACGCGCAACGCGGTGATCGGCGGTTCGCGCGGGGCACAGCCCGGCTGCGCGATGCGTTGGACTGGCGGATGCTGACGGCGCGTCCAGACGCGCCTGACATTGCGGAGCTTGTTGCGCTGCTGGCGCAAGGCGGCAGCAGCGCGCGGCAAGGGGCCGAAGCCTTCGCAGCGCTTCAGGCGATGATCTGGGCCGCGCCCTGCGCCGATGCCGGTTGGGCGCGCCAACATGGCGCTTGGGCCGACATCGCGCTGTCACGCATCGCCGACCCGGAGGCCGCGAAGGCCGCGAAGGCCGCGGACCGTCTGCGCGGCTGGTGCGAAGCGCTGAGCGATCCGGCGATGCTGCGGCACATGATGGCGGGATCGCTGAACCCGGCGCGGCGCGCACGGTTCCTGTCGCGGCTTGGCATCGGGCGGGCACCTCGGGGGGATTGACCCCCCTTCGGCACCGCGCCGCGTCTGTTGTTGCACTGGATGGACCGTGGCGCCCGCGGCGCTGCGGCGGCCGTCACCGCAAGCGCTGAGGTTGGGCTCCGCCGCGCAGGCGTGACGGTGCCGCTCTCGGCCGGATCCGAAGCGCGGCGCCCGGGTTTCAGTTCGCGGTGCCGTCGGGTTTGAACACGCCTTGTTCCTTCAGCGCGTCTGCGATCTCTTTGGGCATGTATTTCTCATCGTGCTTGGCGAGCACTTCGCTGGCGACGAACACGCCTTCGCGGTTCAGCGCGCCCTCAGCGATGATGCCTTGGCCTTCGCGGAACAGGTCTGGCAGCACGCCTGCGAACGCAATCTGCTGGGTGGCGCCGCCATCGGTGACATCAAAGCGCACGACCTCTCCGTCTCCGCGGACCACTGAGCCTTCGACCACCAGGCCGCCAACGCGCAGGCGCTCGCCGGGGGCGGGGGATTTCGCGATGATCTCAGAGGGGGAAAAGAAGAACACGATCGAATCGCGCATGCCGACCCCGACCAGCACTGTGGCCGAAAGCAGGAACGCCGCCCCGATCCCGATCAGCATGATCCGCCGTTTCTTACGCGTCATCGCCATCTGTGATCCGCCTATTCGATCGCCGATTAACGATATATCTACAACGCTGCGGCGGGGTTTCCATTGCGGCGTGGGGGCGCGGGGGGCTCAGCTTTCCTCAGGCCACGCGCCCGGGTTTGACGGGGCGTGCCCCTGATCCGGGGACCAGACGCTCCAACGCTGCGTTGATCTCAGCCCCGAGGATAATTGCCGCCCCGGTAAGATAGAAAAACAGCAGCGTGATGATCACCCCGGCGATGCCGCCATAGGTGACCGAATAGCTCGGCGCATAACTCAGGTAGATCGAGAACGCCGTCGCCCCGAGCATCCAGATCACCAGCGTCGACACGATCCCGGGCAACAGCCGCGCGCGCCGCTGGCTGCGCGACGGCAAAAAGCGGTGCATGGCATACAAAAACGCGACGAAGGCCCCCATACCCACCGCATAGCGCAGGATCGCGGTGCCCAGCGGGGCAGAGATGCCGGTCAGCGCCTCAATCGTGGTCAGCAGAAGCGGCGCGAACACGATTGCCACCCCCAGCGTCGCGAAGGTGATCGAGCCGAGCATGACAAAGCCCAGCCCCACAAGGCGGCGCACGACAAATCCCCGGATGGTCGGGCTTTCATAGGCGCGGTCGAAGGCGGCGCGGAACGCCTCCACCCCGTTTGACGCCGCCCAGATCGCGCCTGCGGCCGACACGGTCAGCAGGCCGCCGCGGTCCTTGCCCAGCACATCGGTCAGCACTGGGGCCAGGGCCTCGGCCATCGACTGGGGTGCCTGGCGGAACAGCCAGTCGATGCCGGCGGTCAGATCCTCTGGCCCGATGGCGGCTGAGGCAAAGGCCGCGGTGAAAATCATGAACGGGAACAGCGCCAGCAGCACCGAATAGGCGATGTAGCCCGACAGGATCCAGCCATCATCAGCCGCGAAATGCGCATAGGCCCGCCGCGCCACGCGCGCGCTGTCCAGCACTGCCATCAGGATCGCCCGCAGCCAGCGCGGCGTCACAAAGCGCCCGGCGCGGGCGGCGGTGCGCGCGGTCTTGCGCGCACGGTTCGGCCCCAAGGTTGGCCCCGGGTTGGCGTCAGGGTTGGCCTCTGTGGTGGCCTCTGTGGCGCTGGGCGGCTGGCCGGTCATGGGCGATCCTTCTTTGCGCGGCGTCAGGGAAAGATGGGCGCCGCGGTCAGGCCATCTGTCTCAGGCAGGCCCAGCATGATGTTCGCCACCTGCACCGCTTGGCCTGATGCGCCCTTCACCAGATTGTCGATCACCGACACGATGATCGTGCGCCCCGGACGCCGGTCAGCAATCACGCCGATGCGGCACAGGTTGGACCCTTTGACATGCCAGGTGCCTGGTGCCTCTCCGATCGGCATGATTTCGACGAACGGTTCCTGCGCATAGCGGGCCGCCAGCGTTTCATGCACCAGACCTGCGTCGCCTTTGACGTAGATGGTGCCGAGGATGCCGCGGTTCATGGGCACCAGATGCGGCGTGAATGCAGCCATGACCGGCTTTCCAGCGGCTTTCGACAGCTCTTGATCAAATTCCGAGGTGTGCCGGTGCCCGCCAATGCCATACGCTTTGGCACCTTCGGTGATCTCTGAGAACAGCTTCCATTCAGCGGCGGAGCGTCCTGCGCCGGTGATCCCGGTCTTGCTGTCGATCACGATGTCGTCAGGATCGATCACGCCTGCCTCAAGCAATGGCACCAGCGGCAGCAGGCCGTTGACCACAAAGCAGCCGGTGCCTGCTGCCAGACGGCAGGTCTTCAGGTCTTCGCGGTAAAATTCGGGCAGGCCGTACACCGCCACCTTTTGCAGCTCAGGCGCAAGATGCACGTGGCCGTACCATTTTTCGTACATGGCCGGATCGCGCAGGCGGAAATCAGCGGACAGATCCACGATCTTGATGTGCGCAGGCACGGCGGCCAGCGCCGCCTGCGTCGTGGCGTGCGGCAGGGCGCAGAACACCAGATCCAGCGAAGACCAGTCCAGATCCTCAATCCGGCACAGGACTGGCAGGTCCAGATGCGAGAATTGCGGATAGACAGCACCCATGGTTTTGCCAGCGCTGCGGTCGGCGGTCAGCGCCGTGATGCGCATGGACGGATGTCCAAGAAGGATCCGCAACAGTTCAGCGCCGGTATAGCCGCTTGCGCCCAGGATCGCGACGCGGGTGATGGTCGTCATGGGATGGTTCCTCGCTTGTCTTCTCAGGCCGTGAGGGGCCGGAGCGTGTGACTGGCTTATCTCAATGGTGCGGCGCGGGGCAAGTCGGCAGGGCCTGCGGGGTGCCCCCCGGCCGCGCGTCTTGCGCCCCGCTCAGCCCGACAGCGGCCTGCCGGTCATCCGTCGTGGGGCCGGGCCGTCATAGTCAAAGCCATAGGACAGGTCGGGCAGGGGGCACGGCGATAGGCGATAAGTTTCCTCGCGCAGCCAATGCATCAGCGCGGCGGCGTCGGCGCCGCGGGCGGCCACGGCCTCGGGGGGGATCGGGGCGCCGATGATGGCGGTCACCTCCCCACCGACACGGCGGTGGAATTCGTGGATCAGCAGTGCAAGGCGCAGCGTGTAATGCAGATGGCTGGCCACCTGAAAGCGCCGCGAATTGGCACCGTCAAAATAAACCGGCACCACTGGCGCCCTGGATTTCAGCGCAATCCGCGCGGTGAACGTCTTCCACGGCGGGTCCATGGCGCGGCTGAACGGGCGCAGCGCCGTGCTGACCGTGCCGCCGGGAAAGATGCCCACCACGCCCCCCGCGGCCAGATGCGCCAGCGCGGCCTTGCGGGTGGCCACGTTCAGCGCACGGGCCGCGCGCCCACCGTCAAAGCTGATCGGCAATACGGCGCGGGTCACTTCGGCGCTGCGGTTGAACACCTGGTTGGCGACGATGCGGAAATCTGGGCGGCGCGCGGACAGCATGCGCCCCATCATCAGTCCGTCCAGAATTCCGAACGGATGGTTTGCGATCACCAGCGCCGGGCCTGTGGCGGGAATGTTGGCCAGCCCTGCGCCCGGCAATGACAGCCCGATGTCGTAGCGCCGGGCGATCACATCCCAGAAATCGGCACCCGCGGCGACCTCGGCCTCATAGCCCTCAGCCAAGGTCACGAGGCGCTGGCGCCCCGACAAGGTTTCAAGCCCATGGATGAGCGCACGCCCCACGCGGCTGCGCGCGCCGGGGGCGTAGGTGATTTCTGTGGCGGCGCCGGTCATGGCAGGCTCCGTTGGCGATGGAATAGCGAAATTCTTCCGCCGAGGTGGTGGCGCCCGCAAGCCCCCCGGTCAACGAAAAAAAGGCCCAAGGCGATGCCTGACTCTATCCGAAACTTTGATCCAGATGCCGATCAGCGTCTGGACAGCCAACGGTGCACGCTTTTTTTGCGTTGCCCCAAGCGTCACCCTGAACATGGGCACCTTTCCCGGCGGGGATCACCGACCGCGCGGCAAAACCGTCGATGGCCCATGTCGATACTGCTCCGCAGATCAGCCGCAGGCATCCTGCCCCGGTGGGCGCGGCGCTTTGAAAGCATTGCATGAAAAAAAGGCGCAGTGACCACTGCGCCTTTCTGATTGTCTGGTCCACCGGGGATCCCGGCAGAAGGGCTGTCTTCAGCGCTTGGAGAACTGGAACGAACGACGTGCCTTGCGGCGGCCATACTTCTTACGTTCAACCACACGGCTGTCGCGGGTCAGGAACCCGGCGGCTTTCAGCGCGCCACGCAGCGACGGCTCATACAGCGTCAGCGCCTTGGAGATGCCGTGCTTCACCGCGCCGGCCTGGCCGGAAAGTCCACCGCCCTTGACGGTGGACATCACGTCAAACTGGCCGGTCACGCCACAGACACCAAAGGCCTGGCCGATCAGCATCTGCAGCACCGGGCGGGCAAAGTATTCCGCCATCGGCTTGCCGTTGACGACAACTTTGCCGGATCCGGGGCGGATCCAGACACGGGCGACCGCGTCCTTGCGCTTGCCGGTGGCATAAGAGCGGCCGAGCGCATCGCGCACGGGCTCTTTCGGGGTCGCGATGACTTCGGCGAGCACGATGTCGGCGCCGGAAACCGCATCTTTCAACTCGTCGAGCGACTTGATCTCGTCGGACATGTTCAGGCGCTCCGGGTGTTCTTGGCGTTCATGGACTTGACGTCCACAACTTCGGGGGACTGGGCCTCATGCGGGTGCTCGGCGCTGGCATAGAGGCGCAGATTGGTCAGCTGCTTGCGGCTCAGCGGACCACCGGGCAGCATGCGCTGGACGGCTTTGAACAGCACACGCTCGGGGAAGCGACCCTCAAGGATCTGGCTCGCCGTGCGGGATTTGATGCCGCCCGGGTGGCCGGTGTGCCAGTAATAGGTTTTGTCGGCACGCTTGCGCCCGGTCAGCTGCACTTTGTCGGCATTGATGACGATAACATTGTCACCCATGTCCATGTGCGGCGTGAACGAAGGCTTGTGCTTGCCGCGAAGGCGCATGGCGATCTGGGAGGCGAGCCGCCCCAGAACCACGCCTTCCGCGTCGATCAACACCCACTTCTTGTCGATGTCGGACGGTTTGGCGGAGAAGGTTTTCATTGTCGGTCCGTCGATCCTGTCGGGTTGCGCCGCGCCGCGCTGGCGGGCGGTCCCGGGGTTGCCGGGGCGGGATGCGGCGCGATTCCCATGTATGCATAGGTGTCTCGCCGCGGATTGCAGGGTTTCTACCTGAGCCCACGGTCAAGTCAATCGCGATTTGCGCGGAAAAGTCGTTACAAATCAATGGTGCTGGCAGTGGGGTTTATAGATACCCCAATTTTTAACCCCCATCCCGGCCCGATACATGATCCGCCCCCGTGCCTTGTGCCCACAGATGCCCCTGCGCCGCGGCAGAATCGCCCCCGCCAGCCCCGCCAGCCCCGCCAGCGCGGCATGGACCGGGGCATTGGCGCAACCGTCACCGCGTGGGCGGGATCGCGTAGGTCAGCGTCGCATGCGCCACTGGCCCGTCCACCCCCGGCGACAGCAGCGTCGCGTCGCCGACCGCCAGCGTCCTGCCCAGCTTCAGGATACGCGCCTCGCACACCAGATCCACTGGCGCGGGCTTGCGCATGAAATTGATCGAGCAGCTTGTGGTCACCGTCAGCGCCTGGCGCCCGATCATGCCCAGCACGGCGATGTAGAACCCGCAATCGACCAGGCTGAACATCGAGGGGCCCGAAATCGTGCCTCCGGGGCGCAGATGCGCGTCGGTCACATTCAGCCGCACGCGTGCGAACATGGGGGACAGCGCCTCAATGGCGAATTCACCGCGGACCTGGGGGAACACGTCATCCAGATACGCCATGGCTTCGTCGGCGGTCAGCAGCAGCTTGCGGTCATTCATCGGCGCCAGATCCCTTGTAACATCGGCGATCAAACAAGCGCGGCGGGCGCCAAGGCGCAAGCCCCCTTTGGGGAGGTACCGCGCAAGCCCCCTTGGGACGGTGTTGCGCAAGCCCCCTTGGGGCGGTGTTGCGCAAGCCCCCTTGGGGCGGGGCGGCGGCTCGGCTAGGCTTGTCGCGACATGCCGCCATGAAAGGGACCCGCCATGACCGCCCACGATGACATCTTGATCAGCGAACGCCTTGGGTCCGTGCACCGCCTGACGCTGAACGACCCCAAGCGCCTGAACGCGCTGTCTGAGGAAATGCTGACCCTGCTGCAAGATCAGATCGATGCGCTGATGGCCGATCCCACCGCCCGCGCGCTGGTGATCCGCGGGACCGGGAAAGCGTTCTGCGCCGGGCATGACCTGCGCCAGATGCAGGCCGGGCGGCAGGCTGCGGACGGCGGGCGCGGCTATTTCAACGCGCTGTTTGCAAAATGCGCGCGGTTCATGACATCCCTGCGCCGTCTGCCGATCCCGGTGATTGCCGAAGTGCACGGGGTCGCCACCGCCGCGGGCTGCCAGCTGGTCGCCACCGCCGACATGGCCGTGGCCGCCGACACCACGCGCTTTGGGGTGAACGGGGTGAACATCGGGCTGTTCTGCTCCACGCCCATGGTGGCGCTGACCCGCAACATCGCGCCCAAACAGGCGTTTGAAATGCTGACCACCGGGGATTTCATCACCGCCGCCCGCGCGCTGGAACTGGGCCTTGTGAACCGCGTCGTGCCCGAAGGGACGCAAGGGGACGTGGCCATGGAGCTGGCTGGCAAAGTGGCCACCAAGCTGCCTGCCGCCGTGCGCGTGGGCAAAGAGGCATTTTACGCCCAGTCTGACATGACCCTCGACGCCGCTTACGCCTATACCGGCCGCGTGATGGCAGAGAACATGCTGCTGCGCGACACGAATGAAGGGGTGACAGCGTTTCTTGAAAAGCGCGATCCCGATTGGCAGGGCAAGTGATCCGCCTTGCCCTGATCGCGGCGCTGGCGATCGGTGCGCGGGCATAGGCGCAGGACGCCAGGTCGGTAGCGGATGCGGCGGGCGGCAAGGCGATCGCGGGCACCCAGCGCGCGGTGGTTTCGCAGCGAGTGTTCCGCGCCAGCCCCAAGCCCGAATGCCGCGCCCTGTTCGACGGCGCCCCGGCCAAGTGCAGCGCAACCCAGAATTTTAGCTAAAATTCTGCGCCGAACGACGCGGACGCGCCCCGGTTTTCCGAGGCGCGTCGCAATTTTGTCAGGCCCTTGGGGTCAAAGACGCTCAATTGCCAGCGCGATGCCTTGGCCGCCGCCGATGCACATGGTGATCAGGCCGTAGCGCCCACCGATCCGCTCCAGCTCCGCCAGGCACTTGATGGTGATGATGGCGCCCGTGGCCCCCACCGGATGGCCGAGCGCGATGGCACCGCCGTTCGGGTTCACCTTTGCCGGGTCCAGACCCAGCTCCTTGTTCACCGCGCAGGCCTGCGCGGCGAACGCCTCGTTTGATTCGATCACGTCGAAGTCCGAGGCCTTGAGGCCCGTCTTCGCCAGCAGCGCCCGAACCGCAGGCACCGGGCCGATGCCCATGACTTCATGCCGAACGCCGGCATGGGCATAGCCCAGCAGGCGCGCGCGCGGCTTCAGCCCGGCCTTTTCGGCGGCCTCAGCATCGGCCAGCACCAGCGCGGCGGCGCCGTCATTGATGCCCGACGCGTTGCCTGCGGTGACTGACCCGCCCTTGCGGAACGCCGCGCGCAGACCTGCCAGCGCCTCGGGCGAGGTGGCCTTGGGGTGCTCATCCGTGTCGAACGCCACCATGTCGCGGCGCACGCGCACCTCGATCGGCAGGATCTGGGATGCGAAGCGGCCCTCGGCGATGGCACGGGCGGCGCGGATCTGGCTCTCCATCGCGAAGGCGTCCTGCATCTCGCGGGTGATCTGGTGTTCATCCGCGACGTTTTCCGCCGTGACGCCCATATGCCCGACCCCGAACGGATCGTTCAGTGCGCCAAGCATCATGTCATGCATCGAGACGTCGCCCATCTTGTGGCCAAAGCGGATGGACTGGGTGGAATGAGGCGCGCGCGACATGGATTCGGCGCCCCCCGCCAAGGCAAAGGTCGTGTCACCCAGCATGATGTGCTGCGCCGCCGACACGATCGCCTGCGCGCCGGACCCGCACAGGCGGTTCACGTTGAACGCCGGGGTGGTTTCGGGGATGCCCGCATCCACCGCCGCGATGCGCGACAGGTACATGTCGCGCGGCTCAGTGTTGATGACGTGGCCGAAGACCACATGGCCGATCCGGTCCGGTTCAACGCCCGAACGCTTCATGGCCTCAATGGCGACGGCGGTCGCGGTCGCGGTGGGGGCGATGCCCGACAGCTTGCCACCGAACGTGCCGATGGCAGTGCGCGCGCCGTCAAGGATGACGATGTCTCGGGTCATGGGGGGCTCCTCCGTATTTTGATTTTATGGGTTGTGTTTAACGCTGCGCCGCGCTGCACAAAAGCGCGCGCGTCGCCGCGGGTTACATTTGGGGCGGCCAGGGGCGCATGCGCTCAGCCTCGGACCAAGCCGTGATCCAGTCGGGCAGGGTCGGTGTCCAGTCGGTGCGGCCCAGCGATGCCGCCACCCGGTCGGTGTGCACGATGCCGTCCTTGTCCACCACAGCGGCGCGGTAGACGGCGGTGTGCGCGGGCTGTCCACGCACCAGAGTCACATGTTCGATATAGATAAATTTCGCGTCGCGCCCGACCGCGCGCGACCGGATTTCAACCGGCGCGAACGGCGGCACCCTGCGGCGATACTGCACGCTTGCGCCCGCCATGGTCATGCGCCACCCCTCGCGCCTGCACATCGACAGCAACCCGGTGCGCAGCGCCAGCGGAATGCGCCCGATGTCCATCAAGGTCATGGAGCGCCCGTTGTTCAGTTCCATGAACGGGTCGATGTCCCACGGCCAGCAGCGGGTGTGGATGGTGTGCACCTCGCCGGGCACCAGCGGTGGCATCTTGCGTGCGGCGCGCATGGCGAGGGCGACGCGGATCAGCGGGTACATAAGGCACGCTCCTGAGGTTGCGGCGCGGATCATGGCGCGGCGCGGGCGGCTTGAAAAGGGTGCCGTGTCGGAAAGTGAAACGCTGTTTCGAAAATGGCAGCTGCGCATCCCGGCCACGCCGCCGCTGCACAAATTCGCGCAGGATCTGGGTGGGCAGGGCGGCCCGGATGGTCAGGGTGTCCAGATCGCGCGCCCGCCGGTGCCGGGCGACCGAATGGGCACCATCAGCCTTCGCCATTTGCGCCCGCCCGCCAAAAGGCCTAAAACCGCGCGAAATTCATGCCTCAGCCTGCCGGAGCGCCCCATGTCCAATCCGAAGAAAGTCGTCCTCGCCTATTCGGGCGGCCTCGACACGTCGATCATTCTGAAATGGCTGCAGGCCGAATATGGCTGTGAGGTGGTCACCTTCACCGCC
This sequence comes from Paracoccaceae bacterium, assembly GCA_047610385.1. Lineage (GTDB taxonomy): Bacteria > Pseudomonadota > Alphaproteobacteria > Rhodobacterales > Rhodobacteraceae > JBOCEF01. The sequence goes on from JBLGAC010000004.1 coordinate 95,527, forward strand.
GATCTGGGCCAGGGCGAGGAGCTGGAGCCTGCCCGCGCCAAGGCCGAGCTGCTGGGCATCAAGCCCGAAAACATCTTCATCGAGGACGTGCGTGAGGAATTCGTGCGCGATTTTGTGTTCCCGATGTTCCGCGCCAATGCGGTCTATGAGGGGCTGTACCTGCTCGGCACCTCCATCGCGCGGCCGTTGATTTCCAAGCGCTTGGTGGAAATCGCCGCCGAAGTCGGCGCTGATGCCGTGGCCCACGGTGCCACCGGCAAGGGCAATGATCAGGTGCGGTTCGAACTGGCGGCCTATGCGCTGAACCCCGACATCCGGGTGATTGCGCCGTGGCGTGAATGGGACCTGACATCGCGCACGCGCCTGCTGGAATATGCTGAGCAGCATCAGGTGCCGGTCCCCCGCGACAAGCGCGGCGAGGCACCGTTTTCGGTCGATGCGAACCTGCTGCACACGTCCTCTGAGGGCAAAGTGCTGGAGGATCCGGCGCAGGAGGCGCCCGAATACGTCTATCAGCGCACCGTCAGCCCTGAGAACGCGCCCGACACCCCCGAATACATCGAAGTCGGCTTTGCAAAGGGCGATGCGTGCTCGATCAACGGCGAGGCCATGTCCCCCGCCACGATTCTGACCGCGCTGAACGAATATGGCGGCAGGCACGGGGTCGGGCGGCTTGATCTGGTTGAGGGGCGCTATGTGGGCATGAAATCCCGCGGCATCTATGAAACCCCCGGCGGCACCATCTTGCTGGAGGCCCATCGCGGGATTGAATCGATCACGCTGGACCGCGGCGCGGCGCACCTAAAAGACCAGCTGATGCCGCAATATGCCGAGCTGATCTACAACGGCTACTGGTTCAGCCCTGAGCGTGAGATGATGCAGGCCGCGATCGACAAGAGCCAGGAACATGTGACCGGCACCGTGCGCGTGAAGCTGTACAAAGGCATGGCGCAGACGGTGGGCCGCTGGTCGCCGTTCTCGCTCTATTCCGAGCAGCATGTGACGTTCGAAGACGACGCTGGCGCCTATGACCAGAAGGACGCGGCGGGCTTCATCAAGATCAACGCCCTGCGCCTGCGCCTGCTGGCGATGCGCGACCGCCGCGGCTGACTGCTGCCGCAGGGGCGACGCTTAGGGGCGACCTTGAGGGGCGCGACGCTGCCAGACGGTGGGACGAGCGGCGGGGCGGGAAGTTGAGTATGCTTTGGGGAAAGGGGGGGCATTGGCCCTCCCTTTTTCTTTGGCGGGTGGCGGGCGGGCTCGGGGGGCTTTGCCCCCGCTCGCCCGCCCGCGGACGGTCGCTGCGCTTCCTTTCCGGGGGGCGCGGCCGCCCCCCGGACCCCCTCGCCAAGGCACCTGCCCCAGGGCGCGCTTGATGGCGACGCGCGCTTGATGGCGGGGCGCGCGCGGGGCAGGATGGGGCGTCTGGCATTGGGAGGGCGCATGACCCCGGAACTTGATCACCTCGTCATCGGCTGTCTGGATCTTGCGGCCGGGGGCGCCGCGTTGACCGCGCTTTTGGGCGCTGCGCCGCAGGGGGCGGGCGTGCATCAGGGGCATGGCACGCACAACCTTCTGTGGGGGCTGGGCCCTGCGTATCTTGAATTGATCGCCCCGGACCCGGCGCAGACGGCACCCGCCGTGGGCCTGCCATTCGGTCTGCATCTGGCCAGCACGCGTGCGCATCTGGCGAATGGTCCGCGGCTGCTGACATGGGTGGCGCGCTGCAGGGGGATTGCGGCGCTTGCGGGGCTGAGCCCGGTCCCCCTTGGCCCGCCATCTGCAATGGCGCGCGGGGATCTGGCGTGGCGGCTGACCATTCCTGCGGACCGCGTCCCGCCCTGCGGCGGCATCGTGCCGGGGCTGATCGAATGGCCCGGGTCGGGATCGCCGCCCGCCGAGGCGATGGCAAACGGCCTCATGCGCCTGCGCAGTTTTCACCGCCGCACCAACCCGCAGGCCAGCGCCGCGCTGGAGGCGCTGGGCCTGTCTGCCATCGCCCCCGAAGGCGACACCGGCGGCCCCCCCCTGTGCGCAACCCTGAACACCCCCAACGGCCCGATCACCCTGAACTGACCCCGTTCGCCCGCGCCGGCAGGTGCCCCCCGGAGGGCCTTAACCCTCGCTCAACTGATCAAACGCCGCGAGGGCTTTTGCCCCGTACATCATCGACGGCCCGCCGCCCATATAGATGCACATGGCGATGGTTTCAGCGACCTCTTCGCGGGTAACGCCGAGGCGGATGGCGGCTTTGACATGGAACCCGATGCAGCCGTCGCAACGCGTGGCGACGCCGATCGCGAGGGCCATCAGCTCCTTGGTCTTGGGGTCGAGCGCGCCGGGCGCGGTGGCGGCCTGCGCCAGCTTGGCAAAACCGGCCGAGGTGTCTGGCATCGCCGGGCGCAGCCGCGCCAGTTCGGCATTCGTGTCGGTCAGAAAGGCTTTCCAGTCCATCTCAGGTCTCTCCCGCAACGGTTTCTTTTGACGGGCCTAGACCAGGCGAGGGCACGCCGCCTTGCGCCATATCAAGCGCGCCCGCGCCGCTCCGCCGCGGAAGTGGCCGCATCGCGGGCTTGCGCATGGCGGCGGGGCGGGCGAAGACTGGCCGCCATGAAAACTGCCACTGCCACTGATGCGGGCGCCTGGACGCTCCCGAACCTGCTGACGCTTTCGCGCGTCATCGCGGCGCCCTTGGTGGCGCTGATTTTTGCGTTCATCGACCGGCCCTATGCCGATCTGATCGCATTCCTGCTGTTCGCCGTCGCGGGGATCACTGATTTCCTCGATGGCTGGCTGGCGCGGCGCTGGGCGCAGACCAGCACGCTGGGCCGCATGATGGACCCGATCGCCGATAAGGCGATGGTGATCATCGCCATGGCCGCGGTGCTGGCGGTGCGCGGGCCAGACTGGACCGTGCTGATCCCCGCTGCCGCCATCCTGCTGCGTGAGACGTTCGTGTCGGGCCTGCGCGAATCGCTGGCGGGCCGGGCGGTGATCCATGTGACCCGGCTGGCCAAATGGAAGACCACGGCGCAGATGGGCGCGCTGGGGCTGCTGCTGCTGTCGGGCTATGCGCAGGTGCGCCACCGCGAATTGTTCCGCGAATTGCCGCCCGACGCGTATGACGCGATGCTGGCCGGGGATGCCGCGGATGTGTGGAACGTGGGCTTTTGGGCCGATGTTGCGCCGGCGCTGGAATTGACCGGGCTGGCGATGCTGTGGGTCGCCGCGGCGCTGACGCTGATCACCGGATGGGACTATCTGCGCAAAGGTCTGGCCCATCTGACCAAGGAGGGCATGTGATGCGCGTGATGTATTTCGCCTGGCTGAGGGAGCGCATCGGCGCATCCTTCGAAGATCTGACCACCGAGGCCGCCGACGTGACCGCGTTGGTGGAAGAATTGCGCGCGCGTGAGCCGCGCTATGCCGCGGCCTTCGCTGACATGTCCGCAATCCGCGTCGCGCTGGACCAAGAAGAAGCCGCCTTTGACGCCCCCCTTGCCGGGGTGCGCGAAGTGGCGTTTTTCCCCCCCGTCACGGGCGGCTGAGATGACCTGCCCGATCCGCATCGCGGTGCAAGAAGGCGATTTCGACATCGGCGCGGAGCTGGACGCCATGTCCGCAGGTCGCCATGATATTGGTGCCATCGCCACGTTCACCGGCCTCGTGCGTGACATGACCAAGGCGGAACACGGCAAGCCCGTTTCGGCCATGGAACTGGAGCATTACCCCGGCATGACCGAGCGGTCGCTGACCGCCATTGCGGAACAGGCTGCCGAGCGCTGGCCATTGCAAGGATTGATCGTCATCCACCGCTTCGGGCCGCTGATGCCCGGCGACCGGATCGTGCTGGTGGCCGCCGCGTCCCCGCACCGCAAGGCGGCCTTTGATGCGGCGCAATTCGTGATGGATTACCTCAAGACCAAGGCGCCCTTCTGGAAAAAGGAAACCACGCCCGAGGGCGCGGCCTGGGTCGATGCCCGCGAAGACGACGACAAAGCCGCGGCGCGCTGGGGCGGCTGAGCGGGTCAGATTATTCTGCGAATAATCTGGGGCCCGAGAGACTCATAGCAATCGCCCCTGAGGCCCGTCTGGCGCTGGCGGGGGCCCGTCCTCCGGGTGCCATTTATCAATCAGATGCACGTCATCGGGGCCAGCACCGTTGATGCGCGGCGACACCGGGTGGGCGGCGAAATATCCATCACGTGCCGCATGCATCAAGGTCGCGGCGCCGCGCCCCTGCTGCCCAAGCCACAGGCCTTGATCCTCAGGCGCGATGCGCACCGGTTCGCGGTGGTGCAGGCGGGCCATCGAAGGTCCGGCCTTCGCGGTGACCATTGCGCAGGCGGTGATCTCAGTGCCGTTTGGGGCGCGCCACAGTTCCCACACCGCGGCGAAGGCGAACAGGCTGCCATCTTCCGGGCGGATCCAGTGGGGAACCTTGCCGCGCCCGCCGGACAGCTCAGGCGGCTGCCATTCGTAAAATCCGGTGGCGGGGATCAGGCAGCGCCGGGCCCGGCAGGCGTCGCGGAACGCAGGCTTTTCAGCGATGGTTTCAGAGCGTGCGTTGATCAACAGCGGTCCGCCATCGGGGCGCTTGTACCAACGCGGGATGAAGCCCCAGCGCAGGGTGGTGATGCGCCGCGCGCCGCCGTCGTCCAACACCACCGCGTCCACGCCCTGGGTCGGACAGATGTTCCAGCGCGGCAGGGCGGATGGGCGGTGCAGCGCATCGGGCACGGCGGAGAAATGCTCCGCCGTGGCCTGGCTGGGGGTGGTGAGGGCGAAGCGTCCGCACATGCCGCCCTCGATACCGCGGGGCCGATGCGCTGCGCAAGCCGCCCGCGCCATGGCCGCCCGGGCAAGCGAAGGAATGGGCGGCCCCGCCCGGGCAAGCGAAGGAATGGTGCGCATGCCCGCCCCGGTTGACAGCGCCCGCCGCGCGGCCCTCAATCACCTGATGACAACGCCCTTTGCATCGCGCCTTTCCCGCGCCCCGCTGCCCGCCGATCCCGCACGCGGCGCGGAAGCTTGGGCCATGCTCAGCGTCGATCCGGCCTTGCGCGATCTGGTGGTCGGGGCGGCAGGTTCGGCGCCCTATCTTGCGGGGTTGATCCGGGGGCAGGCGGAATGGATCTCTGGCGCGCTGGCGCTGGACCCGGCCGATGCGCTTATGGATGCGCTGGCGCCCGCGCGGGCCGCCGCGACGGCACCGCCTGCGGATCGGCCTCGGCTTTTGCGCTTGGCCAAGAAACGCACCGCGCTGCTTGCCGCCCTTGCGGATCTGGGGGGCGTGTGGTCGCTGGAGCAGACCACCGCCGCGCTCTCGGACCTGTCGGACATTGCCACTGACAGCGCCCTGCGCGCTGTGATCGGCGATGCCAACGCCCGCGGACGCCTGCCCGAAAGCGCGGGGGACGACGCCGCCATCACCGCCATCGCCATGGGCAAGGGCGGCGCGCGAGAGCTGAATTATTCCTCAGACATTGATCTGATCTTTCTGTTCGATGAAACCCGCTATGACCCCGATGACTACCTTGAGGTGCGGTCCCGCCTTGTGCGCATCTGCCAGGACGCCGCCAAGCTTTTGTCCACCAACACTGAGGACGGCTACGTGTTCCGCGTTGACCTGCGGCTGCGGCCTGACCCGTCCTCTACCCCCGTCTGCATCGCGATGGAGACGGCTGAGCGCTACTACGAATCGCTGGGCCGAACGTGGGAGCGGGCGGCCTTCATCAAGGCTCGCGCTGCGTCTGGCGACGTCGCGGGCGGCGCTGCGTTTTTGCAACGCCTGACCCCGTTCATCTGGCGCAGGCATCTGGATTTCGCGGCGATCGGCGACGCGCATGACATCCGCACCCGCATCCGTGCCCATCGCGGCGAAAGCGGCGCGATTGACGTGCCGGGCCATGACATGAAGCTTGGCCGCGGCGGGATCCGCGAGATCGAGTTTTTCGTGCAGACCCGCCAGCTGATCTGTGGTGGGCGCGATCCCGGCTTGCGCCAGCGCGCCACTCGCGATGCCTTGGCTGCGCTGACCGAAAAGGGCTGGGTGAACCCCGACACGTCGGCCACGCTGGACGCCGCCTATGTCGCGCATCGCGAATTGGAACACCGCTTACAGACGGTTGAGGACGCCCAGACCCACCGCATGCCCAAAAGCCATGAGAACCGCGCGCGGATCGCGCTTTTGTCTGGGCGCCGCGACATGGCTGCCTTTGAGGCTGAGATCCACGCCCGCCTGACCACCGTGGCCAAGCTGGCGGAGACGTTCTTTTCCCCCACCGGCCCCGACAAGGGCGCCGCGCAAGCCTATGCGCCACCCGCCGCCGAGGCGCTGGCCGCCCGTGGGCTCACCCGCCCTGAGGCCGCGCAGAAGATGATTGAGCGGTGGCGCATCGGTGCCATTCCCGCCACGCGATCGGAACGCGCGCGCCGGATGCTGGAGCGGTTGGAGCCAAGGTTGCTTGAGTGCCTGTCGCGATCCTTGTCGCCTGATGACGCGCTGGTGCAGTTTGACCGGTTCATATCTGGCCTGCCGTCGGGGGTGCAGATCCTCAGCTTGTTTGAGGCCAATCCCGCATTGTTGGACCTGATCACCGAAATATGCGCCGCGGCGCCGCGGTTGGCCGAGCATCTGGGCCGCAACGCGCAGGTGATGGACGCGCTGTTGTCGCGCGATTTCTTCGCGCCCTTGCCCGATGGCGACGCGTTGGCGGACGATCTGGCCGCATGGCTGGCGCGAGAGGACGACTATGAACGCAAGCTCGATGCCGCGCGGCGTTGGGCCAAGGAATTGTCGTTCCGCATCGGGGTGCAGGCGCTGCGCGGGGTGGCGGGCGCCGAAGAAGCTGGCCGTGGGTTCACCGCGCTGGCCGAAGCAACGCTGAAAGCCCTGTTCCCGGTGGTGGAGGCTGAGTTCGCCCGCCGCTATGGCCCGCCGCCGGGGCGGGGCGCCTGCGTGCTGGCCATGGGCAAAATGGGCAGCCGGGAAATGACCGCGACCTCAGACCTCGACATCATCGTGCTGTATGACGCGATGGGGCAGGAGGCGTCGGAGGGCAAAAAGCAGCTGACCTCTGGCGCGTGGTTCGGGCGTTTTACCCAAAGCCTGATCGCTGCGCTGACCGCGCCGACTGCCGAAGGCGCGGTCTGGTCGATCGACACGCGGCTGCGCCCGTCGGGGCGGCAGGGGACGGTGGCGACCTCGCTTGACGGGTTTGCCGCCTATCAGCGCGACAAGGCCTGGACGTGGGAACATATGGCCCTGACCCGCGGGCGCGCCGTCGCGGGGCGCCCCGATCTGATGGCGGATGTGGAGGCTGCGGTCGAAGCCGCGATCCGCGCGCCCAAGCCCGAAGATGCCATTTTGTGCGATGCTGGCGACATGCGCGCGCGGGTGGCTGAGGCGGGCCGCGCCGCGCGGGGCGATCCTTGGGCGCTGAAGCTGGCCGCGGGCGGGTTGATGGACATCGAATTTGTCGCCCAGACCGGGATCTTGCGCCTTGGCGCGCGGCCCGGCGCTGCGCCTTGGGGCGATGCGCGCCCGCGTGATCCCGCAGGCGCGTTCGCGTTGATGGCGCGCGAAGGCCTGATTGGCCCTGAGGACGCGGCGGCCTTGACCGCGGCCCACGCCCTGCAACTGCGCATCCAACAGGTCGGCCGCATCGCCATGGTTGGAGAGCCGTCGCCCGCGCGCATCGGGCCGGGCCTGGCCGCGGTGCTGGCGCGTGAGGCGGGGGCCGAGGATCTGGCCGGGGTTGAGGCCGCCTTGACGTCCGTGCAGGCGCAGGCCGCGCTGATCGTGGCACGGATACTGCCCGCGCCGGACGCTGGCGCGTGACGCCCCCGCGCCCCGCCCGCCCGACGCGCCCACCCACCCACCCCGCGCCGGTCAACCGGGGCGCGGGGGCTTGGCCAATGGCGCGCGCGCGGTGACCGGGCCAGCGCTGCCGATCGTCTGGCATCCCGATTACCTTGCGCCGCTGCGGCCCGGGCATCGGTTTCCGATGTCAAAATACGGTTATCTGCGCGCGACGCTAGAGGACCGGGGCCTGATGGCGCCGGGCGGGTTTCTGGCCCCCGCTGCGGCGCCCTTGGGGTTAATCGCGGCGGTCCATGATCTGGGCTATGTGGAGCGGGTCGAGAACGGGCTTTTGTCCAAGGATGAACTGCGCCGCATCGGCCTGCCCGGAACCCCCGCCGTGGCGCGGCGCGGGCGGTTGTCTGCGGCGGGCACGCTGCTGGCCGCGCGGTTGGCGCTGGAACATGGCATCGCGTGCAACGCTGCGGGCGGCTCTCATCATGCAGGGCCAGATGGGGGCGCGGGGTTTTGCGTTTACAACGACGTCGCTGTGGCGGCCCGTGCGCTGATTGCCGAAGGGGTGGTGCGCCGGGTGTTGATCGTGGATCTGGACGTGCATCAGGGCGATGGGACCGCGCGGATTTTTGCAAGCGACAGCCGGGTGTTCACGCTTTCGGTCCATGCCGCACACAATTACCCTGCGGAAAAGGCTGTCTCAGACATCGACGTGGCCTTGCCAGACGGAACCGGTGACGCTGGTTATCTGGCCGCATTGGCCGATGCGCTGCCCCGCGCCATCGCTGCTGCGGGCGCCGACATCGCGTTCCTGAACGCCGGGGCTGACCCGTGGGAGGGCGACCGCCTTGGCCGCCTGTCGCTGACCCTTGGGGGCCTGCGTGCGCGAGAGCGCCTGACGCTGGACACGCTGCGCAGGGCGGGGCTGCCGGTGGCTTGCGTGCTTGGGGGCGGCTATTCTGACGATCCGCACGAACTGGCCGACCGCCACGCCATCGTGTTCGAAGAGGCCGCCCGCAGTCTGCGTGGCGGCCAGGACACGCCGCGCGCTCGGCTGTGAGTAAACTGGGCCATGACCAAACCGGGCCATGCGCGAACCAAGGAGGAAAACCATGACCAACGTGCCCGAACTGCCGCCCGCCACCGCACCCGCGCTGACCCATGTGACGGACCTGTTCGTCGATCTGGGCCCGGTGCTGACGGTCGGGGACACGCCGCAGGGCCGCCGCCGGATCATTCCGATCATCGGGGGATGCGCGGTGGGGCCGCAGCTGAACGGGCGGATCCTCGATCTGGGGGCCGATTGGCAGGTGGCTGGCACGGATGGTCTGGCACAGATCGACACCCGATACTGCCTGCAGACCGATGATGGCGCGCTGATCGACATCCGCAATCTGGGTCTGCGGGCCGCGTCGCCTGCGGTGGCAGCGCGCCTTGCGGACGGCGAAGCTGTGGACCCGGCAGAATACTATTTTCGCACCACGCCGCGGCTGTTTTGCACCGACGGGCGCCATGACTGGGTCAACCGGCGGATTTTCATCGGTGTCGGCCAGCGTCTGGCTGCGCAGGTGGTGATGCGGGTGTTTGAGGTGGGCTGAGCATGCTCAGCGTCGCGCGTCGCCTTGCTGCTGCTGCGGAGGCTGGGCGGCGCGGGGCAGGGGGCTGGCATTGCCGTCCTTGGACAAAAGGATCGCGATTGGCCGGGTGGCGGGAAACCGCGCCAGCACCATTCCCAGGATCACCGTCAGCGGGATCGCGAGGAACATCCCCGCCGGACCCCAGACCGCGCCCCAGCCGATCAGCGCCAGCAGGATCACGACGCTCGACAGATTGAGCCCCGATCCCATGATGCGCGGAACCGCGACCTCTCCCGCCAGGAACTGCACTGTTCCCAGGATTGCGGCCACTGCCAGCAACGTTGCCGGATCGCCCAACGTCAGCGCGACAAAGGCAAGCGGCAGCAGCACCGCCGCGATCGACCCCAACGTGGGAATAAAATTCAGCGCGAAGGCCAGGAACCCCCAGAACCCGGCGCCCGCCACCCCGAAGGCCGCGCAGGTCGCCCAAGTGGCCAGCGCGACCCCAAGGCTGATCACCGTCATCAGCCACAGGTACAGCCGCGTCTGGCGCGATATGGCGCGCAAGGATCGCTGAAGCTCGGCCCGGCGTGCCGGATCTGGCTGCAAGGCGCGCAGCTTGGCCTCATAAAACCGTTCATCGACCATCAGGAACAGGGCGTAAAGGAACACAAGGCTCACGTCGCTCAGCAGACTGCGGGCCATGCTGAGCACTGGCCCGACGATCTGGTTGACGTCGAACCGCGCCAGCAGTGCCTCTCGCTTCAGCACGCCGTCAAGGCCGAGCCGGGTGATCAGCGCCCGCGCGTCGGCCAGCAGGGTGTTGTTTTCAACATCAACCGCACCGCTGAGCTGCACGACATTGGCTGCGACGATGCTGCCGGCAAAGATGATGGCCCCGAACAGAAAGCCGATGGCCAGCGCCCGCGCCACCAGCCGCGGCACATGGCGCCCGACCCATGGCGTGGCTGCGATGGCGTCTGAGATCGCGTTGATCAAGAACCACGCAAGCACCCCCAGCGCGATCGGCACAGCGTGGTCGCGCGTCGCCCAAAGGCACCAGACCGCCAGCGCCGCAAAGGCGAGCGCATAGAACGGACCGGCCGCGCGGCCGCGGATGAGCGTGGGCATGGTCGTATCCTTCCCGCTGCGGCGGTTGCCGGACACGCATCTTAGCGCGCGGGCCGCCGCGCGGTCACTGGGCCATGTCGATCTTCAGCTTCACGGCACCGTACCAGTCAGCAGCGGCGCGGATTTCGGCGTCTGACATGCCTGCCGCGATGTCGGACATGATCTCATGGGTGCGTTTGCCGCTGCGGAACGCTTTCAGCTGGGTGTCGAGATAGATGTTCGTCTCACCGGCCAGATTGGGCGCGTCCTCAATCACCGCGATGCCGTCGGCACCGTGGCAGCCCGTGCAGTCCTCCGGCGCGTTGGCCGCATCAGCGGTCAGGGTCGCGGTGGCGGTGTGCGAGGCATACCACGCGGCCACGTCGGCGATGGACTGATCAGTCAAGCCTTTGGCGACCACAGTCATCATTTCATGGACCCGCGCGCCGGACCGGAACGCGATCAGCTGGTTCTGGATATAGTCGGGGTGCTCGCCTCCGATATGCGGTGCGATGGGGATCTTGGCGTAGCCGTCGATCCCGTGGCAGGTGCGGCACATGCGGGCGATTTTCTTGCCTTCGGCCGGATCGCCGACGGGCAGATCCGAAGCAAAGGCGGCGCCGGCGAGGAAACCCCCGCCGAGCGCCAGAAGGACAATGCCCCTCATTTTCCGTAGCTGATCCGGTAGATTGCGCCGGCCAGATCGTCAGACACCAGCATGGAGCCATCACGCAGCTCAGTGATGTCCACCGGGCGGCCAAGATATTCACCGTTCTCGTCGATCCAGCCGTCGGCAAAGACCTCCGTGGTCGTGGCGCCGTCGGCGTCCACATAGGTGACCATCACACGCGCGCCAACCGGTTCGGTGCGGTTCCACGACCCGTGCTGGGCCGAGAAGATGGCGTTCTTGTATTTGGCCGGGAACATCTTGCCGCCGTAGAAGTCCATGCCGAGATCGGCCGCATGCGCAGCCATTTCCACGGCAGGGAACACCAGACCCTCAGGCGGGGTTTCGCTGGCGTATTCGTTGGTGCGGACACTGCCGCCGCCGAACCAGGGATGGCCGAAGTGCTGGCCCATCTCGGTCTGGTGGTTCAGCTCACCCGGGGGGGTGTCGTTGCCCATGCCGTCAACCTGGTTGTCGGTGAACCACAGGTCACCGGTGACCGGATCAAAGTCATGCCCAACCGAATTGCGCACGCCGTAGGTATAAACCTCACGGTCTGAGCCATCGGTGTTCATGCGGATGATGCCACCGATGCCGTATTTGGTGTTGACCTCAAGGTTTTCCTTGGGTGCCACGTTGAACGGCTGGCCCAACGAGATGTAGATCTTGCCGTCCGGTCCGATTTTGCAGACACGCGCGGTGTGGTTGTAACTTTCCTGCGACGCGGGGATCAGATCACCCTTGGCCACGAGGTTGAAGGCCGCAACATCCGGGCTTTCATAGAAAAACTCAGCGGCGGGGAACAGCAGGACGCGGTTCTGTTCTGCGATGTAGAGGAACCCATCGGGTGAGAAGCACGGCCCGTTCGGAAGGGTGAAGGTCAGCGACGGGGCAAAATCCTTTACCTCATCAGCCTTGCGATCCTTGTTGCGGTCAGTGACCGACCAGACCTTGTCCTTGCGCGTGCCGACAAAGACCACGACACCCTGCGGTCCGACCGCCATATGACGCGCATCGGGGACGACGGCATACAGCTCAATCTTGAAGCCGTCGGGCAGATTGATCCGTTCCAGGTTTTTTTTGATGCCGTCAGCGTATTCGCCTGACTGCTCAATAAACGTGAATTCTGTCGTGCCGGTCGACTGAAAGTTCGACAGCTTTTCAAGATTGTCCGGCACGCTCGCGGATTGAGCCAGCGCACTTGTGCACATCAAAGCGGCACAGGCGCTCGTCATCCATAAGTTTTTCATTATATCCTCCCAGATATTTGCGTCTGCATTGTGGAGATATGGTGGGCACGCGGGTTCCGCCGCGTCAAATAAGTTTTTCTGCCATCCTGCGGTACGGAAATTTGCTGCGCCTGCACAAAAACACCGGGGGCGAGACCCTGCGGCCCCGCCCCCGATGTTTTGCCGCAATTTGTGCCAGCCTGCCCGCCAGTCAGTCAGCCCGCCAGCACCCGTGGCAGCCACAGCGTCAGCGCCGGAAAGGCCAGCAGCAGCGCGACGCGGCACAGTTCGGCGAAAAAAAACGGCATGACGCCAGCGAACGTCTCTCGCATTGGGACGTCCTTGGCCATGGCTGAGATCACGAACACGTTCATGCCCACCGGCGGCGTGATCAGCCCCAGTTCCACCACGATCAGCGCCAGAATCCCGAACCAGACTTTCAGATCGTCCGAGGTCATGCCAAAGCCCGCATTGGCCGCGTCGATGTAATCGCCGCCGTTGATTTCCACCAGCACCGGCCAGAAGAACGGGATCGCCAGCAGAATCATCGACAGGCTGTCCATCAGGCAGCCCAGCAGGATCAGCGACACCAGCAGGATGATCAGGATGGTCATCGGTGGCAGGCCCGAATTGGCCATCCATTCCGCCATCGCCTGTGGAACCCCGCCGCGGGACATGAAGATCTTCAGCATCTCAGCCCCAAGCAGGATCAGATAGATCATGCCGGTGGTGCGCGCGGTTTCCAGCAGCGCGATCTTCAGCGCGCGCAGCCCGACCGACCCGCGCAGCGCCCCGTAAACCCACACCAGAAATGCGCCGACCGCGGCGGCCGGGGTGGGGTTGAACAGGCCCAGATAGATGCCGCCGATCACGATGCCGAAAATGACCAGCACCGGCAGAACCCGAATGCTGGCGGAGCGCAGTTCGGCCGCCGTTGCGGGATCGCCTCTCGGTGCCTCTGCCGGGCGCAGCGCTGCGTAGATGGCGATGGTCAGCAGGAACAGAATGACCGCCAGAATGCCGGGCAGAAACGCCGCGGCGAACATGGTGACGATGTTCGCCTCAACAATCACCGCATAGATCACCAGCACCACCGAAGGCGGGATCAGGATGCCCAGCACCCCGCCCGCGGCCAGCGTGCCAGTCGCCAGCGCGCCCGAATAGCCGCGTTCGCGCAATTCAGGCAGCGCGACCTTGCCCATGGTGGACGCGGTCGCAAGCGACGATCCGCACACCGCGCCAAAGCCTGCACAGGCGGCGATGGCGGCCATGGCCAGCCCGCCGCGCATCCAGCCCATCCATGCGGCGGCGGCGCGGAACAAATCCTGGCTCAGCCCCGCGCGGGTGGCGATGGCGCCCATCAGCACGAACATCGGCACAACCGTCAGATCGTAGATTGAGAACTGGCCATAGGCGAGCGTCTTGAGCTGGTTCATGAAAATGTCGGGACCGTTGAGCCAGGTGACCCCGCCGCCTCCGACAAGGATCATGGCATAGGCGATGGGCATCCGAAGCGCGATCAGCGCCACGAGGACGCCAAGGCCGATGATGCCGATCATAAGTGCGTCGGCCATGTAGCCGGTCTCCCTGGAATGCTGATCTTTGCGCGGACGATGCAGCGCCGCGCGAAATGGGGGAGGGATGGTGCCTGGCGCAAAAGCGCCGCCGCGCAGGGCGGGCACAAAGGGTCAGCGCGCGCGCATCGCCCGCCAGTTGTCGCCCAGTGTCATCACCGCGGCGATCGCCAGCAGGCCAAGGCTGACCAGGATCGGCACATAGGCCATCCAGTGCGGCAATTGCAGGATTGTGGTGGTGTCGACATATTCCATCTTGCTCAGCATCCCGGCCCACATCCGCGACAGCAGCAGCATCGCAAACAGAAACGCGACCACAGAGGCGGCGAAGGCAAAGCCTGCCTGCCAGCGCTGACTTGCGCCCTCAGTGAAAATGTCGGCGGTCACGTTTGCGCCCGCCAGCTGGCAATAGGGCAGAAACGCAAAGGCGGCGATGCAGATCCCCATCTCTGTCAGTTCGAAATCGCCGGGAAACGGCATGTTCAGCGTGTAGGCCCCGGTGACCGAAATCGTGTTGATCAAGATCACCGCCAGCAGCGACACGCCGCCAAGCAGGGCCCATGCCTCAATCAGCGCTGAGACCTTGCTGGCCAACGGGCCGCGCCCCCCCCCGAGGGGGAGGGACGCGTCGTCAACAGGCATCATTTCAGCCATGTCAGGTTACTTGCTCGCGTTGGCGGCGATGCCGGCGCGCGCGGCTTTCACCAGCGCGGCACCATCGATGCCTGCGCCGGAGACCTCGTCGATCCAGCGGTCAACCACGGGTGCGAGGGCCGTCATGAACGCGTCGGTTTCGGCCTGAGTCAGCGTCACATGGGTCTTGCCAGCCTTGACCGCCATGCCGATGCCGAAATCGTCCGAGTTGCGCCAGTAATCACCCACGGTGCCCCACCAGTCGCGGCCAGACGCATCCTTGAACGCTTTTTGGATGTCGGCGGGCAGGCCGTCATAACGCTCTTTGTTCATCGACACCTGGAAGGTGGTGTTCCCGAGGCGGGTCTTGTCGGCGCCTTCGATGAAATAGTTGATCTGGTTTTGCAGCTTCAGCGGGGGAATGATTTCCCACGGCAGCAGCGTGCCATCGACAACCTTTTTGGACAGTGCTGAGGGGACCTCAGGCACCGGCATGGCGATCGGCGCGGCGCCCAGCGCCTCAATCACCCAAGCGCCGGTGCGGGACGGAATGCGCATCTTTTTGCCGTTCAGGTCGGCGGGTTTGCGCACCTCCTGGTCGACCATCATCAGGCCCTGTCCGGCATGGACATGCAGCCACATGACCTCAAGGCCCTTGTATTCCTGCTTCAGGGTGCTCTCGAACATGTCGAACATGGCGAGGTTGGTCGCCTTGGGGTCGTTCAGGTAGACCGTCGGCAGCTCAAACACCTCAGTGCGCGGGAACAGGCCGGGGGTGTAGCCGTTCACGGTCCAGACAATGTCCACCACGCCGTCGCGGGCCTGCTGCACCAATTCTGGCGGTTTGCCGCCGAGCGACATGGAGGGGTAGATCTCAATCTTGACCCGACCGCCTGAGTTTTCTTCGACCTGTTTGGCCCAGGGTGCCAGCATCTGGGTGTGCGCCGGGGCTTTGGCCGACAGCAGATGATGCAGCTTGAACGTGTATTCCTGCGCCGAAGCGGTGGTGGCGACAAGCGCGGCGGAGAGGCCGAGCGCCAGCCCCGCAAGACCATTGGGTCGGGTCATTGGATGTTTCTCCCTGAAGCGTGGACGCGGGGCGAAGCCGTTATCCGCGTCTGACAAATTCACCTTGCCGCGGCGGCAACGCGGGGGCAAGTGCCCAGAGAATAGCCAGTTTCCGCCCGATGGAAACGTTCAATTTGCGAACTGTTCAGCGCACTGCACAGTTTTGCAATTCTGGGCATGACAGCATCCCCGGCTGGCCCACCTCAGATCGCATGAAACCCGCGGATCAGGTGGCGCAGGCCCAGCGCCGCGCCCGCCACAATCGCCGCCAGCGTTACCGGCGCGCCGTAGCTGAGCAGCGAAAACGCCGATAGGCCCTGCCCGACTGAGCAGCCCAGCGCAGTCACCCCCCCAAAGCCCATCAGGAAGGCACCAAAGATCTGGCGGCCAAGCTCCGATGGGTCTTCGCAGGCTTCCCAGCGAAAATGCCCCTCTCGCCAGGATCCGATGAAGGCACCGAGCGCGACCCCCGCCACCGATCCGACGCCAAACCCGAGCCCGCCGCCCGAAGATGTCATCAGCCACAGGATCGTGTCGCCCAGCGGCGCGGCAAAGGTGTGGCTGATCACCGGCACTTCGTCGAAGCTGTCGGCGGCCAGTGGCCCGGTCAGCCCCCAGCCCGCCGCGATGGCGAGGCCCACGAGCGCGGACCACAAAACCACCTCGCGCCCCGCCCGGAACGACGCGGACGCAAGCGAGACCGCCAGCAGTCCCCCGCCAATCAGCGCCGCAAACACCAATGCAGGCAGGCCAGACGCGGTGCCCAGCGCATGGGCGATCCCTTGCATCGGCGTGCCAGCGTCGACGGGCAAGGGCGGGAACAGCAGAACCCGCACTTCGGCGGTCGGGCCACCGATGGCCATGGCCGCGGACATGCCCATGACCGTGACCACCACGAAGGCGCGCAGATCCCCGCCCCCCAGCCGCACCAGCGCGCCAAAGCCGCAATTGCCGGCCAGCGCCATGCCATAGCCAAAGATCAGCCCCCCTGTGATCGAGGCCACGGGGTTCCAGGCGATTTGCATGTAAAATGTGTCGGCGGGGTCGAACACGCCCATCGCCGCCAGCGCGAACGATCCCAGGATCGCGCAGCCAAGTGCGACGCCCCACATCCGCACGCCGGTCCAGTCTTGGCCATAAAGCGCGGCTTCGATGGATCCCAGCGTGCAGAACCGCACGCGCCGCGCGGCAAGACCCAGCACCGCGCCGCCAAGCAGCCCGGCAAGCGCGCTCAATGCCTGATACGACAGCGCTTCCACGATCCAGTTCCCTTTCGCGGCGGCACACGGGGCAGCCTCATGCCATAGGCATCAAGACTTGACCCGCCCCCGGCCCAGCGTCAATCAGCGCGGCGGATCAGCCCTTGGGGCGGGCGCAGAACATGTCGTGGACGGTGATGATCATCCGCTCCACCCGGGCGTCTGAGATGTGGTAGTAGATCACCTTGCCGTCACGCCGGTTGTCCACCAGCCCTTCAAGGCGCAAGCGCGCAAGCTGTTGGGACACCGCGGCCTGACGCGAATCCAGCAGGCGCTCCAGCTCAGTCACTGATTTCTCTCCGCCCGCCAGATGGCACAGGATCATCAGCCGCCCTTCATGGGCCAGGGCCTTCAGAAACGCGGAGGCTGCGCGGGCGCTGTCCATCATCTCAGCGAAATTGAGGTCGTCTTCCGGGTCGATGTCCTTAAGTGGCAAAACCAGTCCCCCTGTCAGCGCCAAGCGATCGGTGTGTCATGGTTCAGCCCCCGGCCGAGCGTGCGGCCGCCGTGTCTGGCAGGCGATCTAGCAGTGCGTTCAACATCGGCCAGAAGAAATCTTCGCCGGGATACCCTTCGATCCGGCCGACTTCCGCGCCCTGTTCCACAAGCACGAAGGTCGGGGTGAAGCTGGGGCGCATGCGCAGGGTCACCCCCTCAGGCGCACCATCGCTGATGTCGCGGCGCATCAGCGGTGCGCGGCGCCCTTCGGCGGTCAGGTGATAGGCGTCGCCCACTTCGGCGTGCCAGCGCACACACCATGCGCAGCCCGGATCTTCGAACATGATCAGATCGGCCGCAGCCACAGGCACCGCGAGAGATATAAGCCCAAGGACGGCCGGAAGCGCGGCGCGGCGCAGGCTTGCGATGGCGGGCATGGGACGGCTCCTGTTCGACGGGGCGCGCGCCGGGGCACGCAAGCGGATTGACCGGACCTGAGTATTACATATAAAAAATTATATATGAAAGTTTAACCCCCGCGAAAGCAATTTTGCGCGAGCGGGCAGAAGGATTGAGCGCATGGGCTTTGATGTCGGTCTTTGGGGGGCGGCGCTGGCAGGTCTGCTGTCATTCCTGTCTCCGTGCATTCTGCCGATCGTGCCGTTTTACCTGTGCTATCTGGCGGGCCTCAGCTTTGGCGAACTGACCGGCGATGAGGGCGCGCCCCCCAACGCGGCGGTGCGGCGAAAGGCTGTGCTGTCGTCGATCTTTTTCGCTGCGGGGGTCACCACGATCTTTGTCGGGCTGGGCTGGACCGCGTCGACCTTCGGCCAGCAACTGCGCGAATGGATGGTCGTGATCCGCTATGGCGCATCTGCGATCATCATCGTGCTGGGGCTGCATTTCATCGGCGTGTTTCGCATCGGGTTCCTGATGCGTGAGGCGCGGATCGATGCGGGAGAGCGCCGCTGGGGCCTGGCCGGGGCCTATGTGATCGGCATGGCCTTTGCGTTCGGCTGGACGCCCTGCGTCGGCCCGGTGCTGACGGCGATTCTGTTCACCGCGGCGGGAAGCGAAACGGCGAACCAGGGCGCGCTGCTGCTGCTGGCCTATGCGCTGGGCATGACGCTGCCCTTCGTGGTTGCGGCGGCGTTCATCGGCCCGTTCCTGTCCTGGGCCAAGGGCTTTCGCAAATATCTGCCGATGGTTGAAAAGGTCATGGGCGGCTTTCTGATCATATTCGGACTGCTGATCGCCTTTGATGCGATGCGTTTCATTTCCGAATTCATGTTGAGCATCGCGCCCGACATTGGCACGTTGCAGTGAACCTGTGGGCCCAAGGGCCTGCATTCAAAAGGAACCGATCCATGCGTCTGATCGCCAGAAGAACCCTGATCGCCGCGCTTGCGCTTATGCCCCTGATCTTCGCCCCGGCCGTGCAAGCTGCGGAGATGGGCGAAGACGGCCTGCATAAGCAGCCGTGGTTTTCGTTGACCTTCAAGGACATGGCCGAAGATCTGGCGGCCGCCAACGATGCGGGCAAGCGGCTGGTGATCATGTTTGAACAGCGCGGCTGCATCTACTGCAAAAAGATGCATGAGGAGGTGTTCTCAGACCCCGACATCGCCAAATTCATCTCAGACAACTTCATGGTCGTGCAGATGAACCTGTTCGGCAACGAGGAAGTCACCGATTTCGACGGCGAATCTCTGTCCGAAAAAGAGATGGCCCGCCGCTGGAGCGTGGTGTTCACACCAACGATTCTGTTTATGCCCGAAGCCGCGCCTGATGGGCCTGCAGGCCCTGCTGCGGTTGCGGTCATGCCCGGCGCCTTTGGCAAAGGCACCACCCGGAACATGTTCGCCTGGGTGCTTGAAAAGGGCTATGAGGGCGACGAGCATTTCCAGAAGTATCACGCCCGCAAGCTCAGCGAGAGCAAGTGAAAAACCTTCATATCCTTGATCTGGCTGGGGCGCTTGCGCGTCGCGGCGGCCAGCGCCCGGGTGCGCTGCACGCACGGGGCCCAAGGTGCGCTGCACGCACGGGGATGGTGCGCTGCACGCACGGGAATGGTGCGCCGCAACACATTGTTAAATTCAAACTCATGAATTTAACATTTGCTTGCGCGATAAGGCGCTGCTAGTTTTACAGCCCAACGACGGAATTAACAGGGGGAGGTACATGATGTCGTCAACCCGGATCATCGCTGCGATCGCAGCGACGAGCCTCATCGTCGGCGTCGCGTCGGCAGAGACGCTGTCGCCCGATCAGGTGAAATTCGCGGACGGCGCGGTCGCGCAGTCCCTTACTGGTGCCGCGGGCGATCCCGTCGCCGGGCGGGAATTGTTTGCGAACCGCAAGCTGGGCAACTGCCTGGCCTGTCACCAGAACCCCGAGATGCCCGAACAGGCGTTCCAGGGCGAAACCGGCCCCACGCTTGAAGGTGTGGCGGGCCGCTACGACGAAACGCATCTGCGCGGTCTGGTTGTGAATTCGAAGATGACGTTCGAAGACACGATGATGCCGTCCTTCTACCGCAGCTCCGGTTTCTACCGTGTTGCGGGCAAGTTCGCGGACAAGACCATTCTGTCGGCCCAGCAGGTCGAAGACGTGGTTGCCTACCTCAAAACGCTCAAGGACGAGTGAGCGCGATCGGCGGCGCGCATGTCGCGCCGCCGGGCTCCTCGGCCGTTTTCCCCATCCAGACGGAGGACCCTATGACCTTCACTCGACGTGATACGCTGAAAATTGCTGCTGGCGCAGCCGCGCTGGTGGTCATGCCGCTTTCGGGCGCCATGGCTGCGACCGACGAAGCGGTTGCTGCCGCGATCTCCGCCTTCACTGGCGGCGCGGCGACCACTGACGGCGGCGTCGACATCGGCGCGCCTGAAATCGCCGAGAACGGCAACACCGTTCCGATCGACGTTTCCGCTGAGGGCGCGTCATCCATCATGATCCTGGCTGCGGGCAACCCCAACCCCGGGATCGCGACGTTCCACTTCGGCCCGCTTGCCGATTCGGCCGCTGCGACGCGCATCCGCCTTGCCGGCACCCAGGACATCATCGCGGTCGCGAAGATGGCTGACGGGTCATTCCGCAAGGCCCAGCGCACCATAAAAGTGACCATCGGCGGCTGCGGCGGCTAACGAAAACATGGCGCGCCGCGTGGACTGGTTCCTCGCAGGCGCCCCTGCCTGAGAGATCAGGCGACACCCGCTTTCAGGAGATACAGAAATGGCTGCTGTGAAACCCCGCGTCAAAGTCCCCAAATCGGCCGCTGCCGGCGAGGTGATCGAGATCAAAACCTTGATCTCGCACCCGATGGAATCGGGCCAGCGCAAGGACAAGAAGGGCGAGCTGATCCCGCGCAAGATCATCAACAAATTCGTCGCCACTTATAACGGCGAAGAAGTGATCAGCGCGACGATTGAGCCCGCCGTCTCGGCCAACCCGTATATCGAATTCAGCATGAAAGTGCCCGCCGCTGGCGATCTGCACTTCGCCTGGACCGACGATGACGGCTCGGTCTACGAGATCACCAAATCCATCGAGATCGCCTGAGGGCGGTCTTGAGCCGACTTGAGTTCAACAAGGGGGAGACAGAGGCATGATCGACGGCAAGCTTAAAAGCCTCGCCGCGGCCTGCGCGGTCGCAGCGCTTGTGGCCGGCGGCGCTGCGTTCGCGGGGCCCGACAACAACAAGCTGGTGATTGAGGGCGAGGAGATCCTCACCGACGTCGCCACGCCTGATGGTCATCCGCTCGACCGTCTGTATTCCGGCTGGCGCTTCCGCGCCGCCGAGACGCAGCAGCTTGAGATGGACGATTTCGAAAATCCCGCCATGGTGCTGGTCGATCAGGCCAGCGACATGTGGAACAAGGTTGAGGGCGGCGAGGACAAGTCTTGCGCGTCCTGCCACGGCGACGTGGCCGAAAGCATGATCGGCGTCAAAGCAGGCTATCCCAAGATGAACGAGAAGGCGGGCAAGCCCTTCGCTCTCGAACATCAGGTCAACGCCTGCCGTACCGAACGCATGGACGCCGATGCCTGGAAATGGGAATCGGGCGATATGCTTGCCATGACTGCGCTGATCGGCCTGCAGTCGCGCGGTATGCCTGTGGACATCGACGACGCCGCTTTGGCCGACGCGATCGCTGAGGGCAAAGAGCTGTACTACTCCCGCGTTGGCCAGCTCGACATGTCCTGCGCCCATTGCCATGAGGACAATTACGGCACGATGATCCGTGCGGATCACCTGTCCCAGGGCAACACCAACGGCTTCCCGACCTATCGCCTGAAATGGCAGGGCGTCGGATCGCTGCACCGCCGCTTCAAGGGCTGCATGGACAACATCCGCGCAGAACCTTTCAAGCGCGGCTCGCAGGAGTTCACGGCGCTTGAGGCCTACCTCGCCTGGCGCGGCCAGGGTCTCTCGGTTGAAACGCCCGCGGTGCGCAACTGATCCACAACGTTCCGGAAGCGCTGCGGCGCCCCGGTTATTTCTGACGATTTGGGGTGCCGCGGTGCCCCCCAAAACACTGACACTCTGGGGGCGCCGCGGTGCCCCCAGAAACCCAAAGCGCCCGCACCGCCGCGCGGCAGCGGCGGCGTGTCTTTTGGCGGCGCGTACCTGCCGCCACCCCCCCGACCAGAACACGCAAGCTTCGCACCCGCCCTTCCCATGGCGCCCCCAAAGGCGCTGTGCCGGCCTTGCCATGCCTCAGGCCGCCTCTGGCCCGGGATCATGCGCGGCAATTTCCCCCGGCCACCCGGCACGTGAGGGGCGCGGCGCACCGCAGGAGACCATGAGATGATTTCGCGCAGGGACTTCCTTCAGACCACGATCGCGGCCTCTGCCATTATCGGTGGCTCAGGCATCGGCAACTGGGGCCGACTGTCGGCGCGCCAGGCGATGACCGAGGCGCAACTGCTTGAATTCCCGACCATGGGCAACGTGACGGTGATCCACATCACCGACATTCACGCGCAGATTAAACCCCTGTGGTTCCGTGAGCCTGAGATCAATCTTGGCGTCGGGATGGCGGCGGGGCAGCCGCCGCATCTGACCGGGCAGGATTTCCTCAAGCAGTTCAACATGCAGACCGGCACGCCCGAAGCCTATGCGATGACCTATCTGGACTTCGCCGCCATGGCGAAAACCTATGGCCGGGTCGGCGGGCTGGACCGCGTGGCCACCGTGGTCAAAGCCATTCGGGCCGATCGCCCCGACGCGCTGCTGCTGGATGGCGGCGACACTTGGCATGGCAGCTACACCGCGCTGAAGACCGAAGGCCAGGACATGGTCAACGTGATGGCGGCGCTGAAGCCGGACGCGATGACCTCCCACTGGGAATTCACGTTGGGCAAGGCGCGGGTGGATGAACTGGTCGCGCAGCTTGAGTTCCCGTTCCTCGGCGCCAACATCTTTGATGCCGAATGGGACGAACCGGCCTATGAGCCTTACAAGATGTTCGAACGCGGCGGCGCATCGATCGCCGTGATCGGCCAAGCGTTCCCGTATCTGCCGATCGCCAACCCACGCTACATGTTCGAAAGCCTGTCCTTCGGGGTTCGCGAATCGCGCATGCAGGACATGGTCGACGAGGTCCGCGCGAAAGGTGCCGACGCGGTGATCGTGCTGTCGCATAATGGCTTTGACGTTGACCGCAAGATGGCCGCGCAGGTGCAGGGCATCGACGTGATCCTGACCGGCCACACCCATGATGCGCTGCCCGAGCCGCTGATGGTTGGCAAGACGATGCTGATCGCGTCCGGGTCCAACGGCAAATTCGTCAGCCGCCTTGATCTGGATGTTCGCGACGGAGAGGTGAAGGGCTATCACCACAAGCTGATCCCGATCTTCTCGGACGTCATCACCCCGGACAAGGACATGACGGCGCTGATCGACGAACAGCGCGCGCCCTATGCCGCCGACATGGCCGAAGTGCTGGGCAAGACCGACAGCCTTCTGTATCGCCGCGGCAATTTCAACGGCACTTGGGATGATCTGATCTGCAACGCCATGATTGATGAGCGTGAGGCAGATATCGCCCTATCCCCTGGGTTCCGCTGGGGCGCGTCGATGCTGCCAGGCGAAGACATCACCCGCGAAGATCTGTTCAACGCGACTTCGATGTCCTATCCGGCCTGCTACCGCAATGAGATGACCGGCGAAAACCTGCACGCGATCCTAGAAGACGTGGCCGACAACCTGTTCAACCCCGACCCCTATTACCAGCAGGGTGGGGACATGGTGCGCGTTGGTGGCATGGGCTATGCGATCGACATTGGCAAACCAATGGGATCGCGCATCACCGACATGACGTTCCTGAAGACCGGCGAAAAGATTGAAGCGGACAAAACCTATGTCGTCGCGGGCTGGGCCTCGGTGAACAAGGACACTGAAGGTCCGGCGATCTGGGATGTGGTTGAAAATTACATCAAGCGCAAAGGCACGGTGTCGGTCGATCCGAACAAGTCGGTGATGGTCAAAGGCGCCTGATCGCCTGCCCCCGGCCGCTGGGCCCGTCCCTTGGGCCCGTCCCCCACGCCCGTTCTTCATGCGCGGGGGGGACGGGCGCTGAAATACACGTCGCCTCCGGCTTGCCCGGGCTTTCAATCCACCGACAAATTCAGTATTATGAATTTGTATATGAGTCGCACTCGACCACGGGAGGAAAACCATGACCGACCCGACCAAGGGCGTGAAGGGCAAGACCGACATTGCCCCGTCCCGCCGCAATTTCCTGGCAGGCAGCCTCGCCGCAGGCGGAGCGCTGGCAACCGCAGCGGCCGCAAGCGCCGCGACCGGCGACCCGGCGATCACCGAAATGCAGGACTGGACCAACTCGTTGGGTTGGGGCGTCGATGAACGCCCCTACGGCGTGCCGTCCGAATATGAATCCCATGTGGTGCGCCGCAACGTGTCGTGGCTGACCGCGGACCCGATCAGCTCGATCAACTTCACGCCGCTGCACGAACTGGACGGGATCATCACCCCCAACGGCCTGTGCTTTGAACGTCATCACGGCGGCGTGGCGGACATTGATCCTGCCGAATACCGCCTGATGATCAACGGGCTGGTGGAACGTGAATTGGTCTTCACGCTCGACGACCTCAAACGTTTTCCGCGCGAAAACCATGTCTATTTCCTGGAATGCGCGGCGAATTCGGGCATGGAATGGCGCGGCGCCCAGTTGAACGGCTGCCAGTTCACCCACGGCATGATCCATAACGTCATGTACACCGGCATCCCGCTGCGCCTGCTGCTTGAAGAAGCTGGCGTGAAGACTGAGGGCAAATGGATCCTGCCCGAAGGCGCGGATGCGGCGGGCATGACCCGCTCCATCCCCATGGAAAAGGCGCTGGATGATTGTCTGGTGGCCTTCAAGATGAACGGCGAGGCGCTGCGGCCTGAGCAGGGCTATCCGGTCCGCTTGGTGGTTCCCGGTTGGGAAGGCAACATGTGGGTCAAGTGGATGCGCCGCATTGAGGTTGGCGATCAGCCTTGGCACCACCGCGAAGAAACCTCAAAATACACCGACCTGCTGGACAACGGCAAAGCCCGCCGCTTCACGTGGGAGATGGACGCCAAGTCCGTCATCACCAATCCCAGCCCTCAGGCACCGATCACCCATGGCCCCGGCCCGATGGTGCTGACCGGCGTGGCGTGGTCCGGGCGCGGCACCATCCCGCGCGTGGACGTGACCATCGACGGCGGCAAGACCTGGCATCAGGCGCGGATGGATGGGCCAAGCCTGCCCAAATCCATGCACCGGTTCTATTACGACTTTGTCTGGGATGGCGCGCCGATGCTGCTGCAGTCGCGCGCCCATGACAGCACCGGTTACATCCAGCCCACCAAGGATGACCTGCGGGCAGAGCGTGGCGAAAATTCGATCTACCACAATAACGGCATCCAGACTTGGGCCGTGAATGCGGACGGAGAGGCGGAAAATGTCGAAATCTCTTGATATGACCCGCCGCGTGCTGCGCGCCACACTGGGCCTGGCCGCCGCTGCGCTGTTCGCCGTGGTTCTGGCGGCGCCCGCCAATGCGGGGCCTCTCGGCCTCGGGCGCGCTGCGACCCCCGATGAGGTCGCGGCTTGGGACATTGACATCCGTCCCGACGGTGCCGGTCTGCCCGAAGGCGCGGGCACCGTGGTCGACGGAGAGGTCATCTTCACCGAGCGCTGCGCCTATTGTCATGGCGATTTTGGTGAGGGCGTGGACCGCTGGCCGGTGCTGGCAGGCGGGCAGGGCACCCTGACGTCGAACCGTCCGGTGAAGACCATCGGGTCCTACTGGCCGTATCTGTCGACTGTTTGGGATTACGTGCACCGCGCCATGCCCTTCGGCGATTCCCAAAGCCTTGAGGACGACGAGGTCTATGCCGTCGTCGCCTATCTGCTTTACCTCAACGATCTGGTGGATGACGATTTTGAACTGTCGAAGGCGAACTTCCAGGAGATCCGCCTGCCCAACGAAGAAAACTTCTTCATGGATGATCGCGAAGACACGCCGGTTTTCCAAGTGCGTGAGGTCTGCATGGAAAACTGCAAGCCAAGCGTGGTGATCACCAAGCGGGCCGCTGTGCTTGACGTGACCCCCGACGGCGAAGGTGAAGTCGTTGAATAACTGAGCTTCCCGGCCCGAACGCAATCGCGGGCCGGGATCTGAACGGAGCGCCGCCGTGGCCCCCCTTCGCGGATGTCGGCCGGAAGCGTGTTTGGACCGATGCAGGCGGACAGTTTTGCGATTGCCATGTTCCCCCTGCGATGCGCCGCACATCCAGCGGGTTCAGGCGCAGGCCAGCGCGGTTGCGCGCATCCGGCCCACTCATGTGGCCCGCGCGTAAGGTCCGTGTGATCTGGACGCGCCATACCCTTTCGGTTTATTTTTTAACGCCCGCGGTCTGGCTCACTGATCTTATGTTGCGTGCAGGCAGGGTCCGGGATGCGCACGCACTCCGCGATTTCATTGAATTGCCCCGGTCCGTGGACCTTTGCCGCGGCGCGTGCTGGCGTCTTCGGGCGCATGTGTAACAAACCACAGAAAGGTTGCCGCATGATCGCGTTTCTTATTCTGGTCGGGTTCGGCGGTGCCTGCGCGGCGGCGGGCCTGACCGGTATGCTATTCAAGCCCGGCCTTTGGTATGCGGGTCTGGCCAAGCCGCGATGGACGCCGCCGAATATCCTGTTCCCAATCATCTGGACCACGCTTTATGTCCTGATGGCATGGGCGGCATGGCGCGCGGCCAGTGCCTCCGCTGGGACTGAGGCGCTGCTTGCATCTGCCGGGCTGGGGTTCTGGACGCTTCAGATCACCCTCAACGCACTGTGGTCACCGATCTTTTTCGGCCTGCGCCGCCCGAAAATTGCGCTGGTGGTGATCGCGGCGATGGAGCTTGCCCTGCTGGGCGCAATCTGGGGCTTTGCGGCGGTTGATCCGGTGGCAGCGGCAATGATGGTGCCGACGCTGATCTGGGGTGGCTGGGCCGCGGCGCTGAATTACAGCGTCTGGCGCATGAACCCGCCTGACGCGTTCGGCCTGCCGCAAGGTGCCGCACACTGATGCCGGAGGCGACCCTGCCCTCGGTGATGTTCGCGCTTGCGGGGTCCGCGGGGGGGTATGTGGCTGTCGCGCTCGCGCTGATCGCCTCGCAGCCACGACCTGCGCTGCAGGCTGGGGGTGACGCGCTGGATTTTGGCGCATTGAACGGCAGCGCCGATGCGCCGCCGCCGCAGCGCAAAGTGCTGGCGCGCGACGGCGTGCCGATCGATATCCGCCAGTATCAAGGGCCGGGCACTGCGGCGCCGCTGATGATCCTTGTGCACGGATCGGGCTGGCATGGCGGGGCGTATCATCACCTCGCGCACGCGATTGCGGCGTCTGGCGCGGCTGAGGTGGTGGTCCCCGATCTGCGCGGACATGGGGCCAATCCGCTTCGGCGCGGCGATGTTGACCATATCGGCCAGCTTGAGGATGACCTCTGCGACGTGATCAACGCCTGCGCGGACCCGGGGCGGCAGGTGGTCATGTTGGGCCATTCCAGCGGCGGCGGGCTGGTCGTGCGCTTTGCGGGCGGACCTTATGGCGCGATGCTGTCGAAAGCGGTGCTGATCGCGCCTTTCCTGCAATATGACGCGCCAACCACGCGGCGCAATTCGGGCGGCTGGGCACGTCCGCTGATCCGGCGGATCATCGGGCTGTCCATGCTGAACGCTGTGCGCATCACCGCGCTGAATGGGCTTGAGGTGATCAGCTTCGCCTTTCCCCCCGCAGTGCTGGGCGGGCCGGAGGGTGGGTCTGCCACCACCGGCTACAGCTATCGGCTGAATGCCTCCTTCGCCCCGCGGCGTGATTATCTGCGTGACGTGGCCGCGCTGCCTGATTTTTGTGTGATCGTGGGCGCCGACGACGCAGCCTTTGTGCCCGCGGCGTATGAGCCGCTGATGGCGCCGGTCAATCGGCGCGGGACCTATCATGTGCTGCCGGGGCAGGGACATCTGGGGATCATTCGCAGCCCTGAGGCGGCGCAGATTGCGGCGGCGTTCGTGATGCGCTGATCGCGCTCAGCCAAAGATCAGCCCGCAATGCTCAGCCAGATAGATCCGCAGCCATGGCGCGTAATCGTGCGGGTTGGCGCGCGCATCGGCGCACAGCGCGTCGATCGGGGCCCAGCGGGTCTGCGATACCTCTGCGGGGTCGGGTGCCAGCACAAGGGTGGCGGGGTCTGCCACGGCCACGAACATCTCCACGACCTCATGCTCGGTCATGCCGCCGCCGACATCGGCGCGGTATTCGATCTGGCCCGCGTGCCGCAGGGGCAGGGAGGCGCCCAGTTCCTCGCCCATCCGGCGATTTGCGGCGATGGCGGGGTCTTCGTCCCAGAATGGATGGGTGCAGCACGCGTTGGCCCAAAGCCCGGCGCAATGATATTTGCCCGCCGCGCGCCGCTGCAGCAGCGTCGCGCCTGCGCCGTCCAGCACAAACACCGACACCGCAGGATGACGCAGGCCGCGCCGATGGGCGTCAAGCTTTTCAACCTGCGCATAGCGGCCGTCTTCGGTCCAGGCGGGGATGTAGTCAGGCATCGTGGCATCCTTGGGCAACTGCGCAATGTCTATCACGGGTGCCGTGCAGTGCAAATCTTGGGCCTGTGCACAGGCGCGCAGCGACATCTCGTGCACTGGTCTGAACACATTTCACAATTATTATATGACGCCAGCGCGGCGATCAGATGCGGCGCAGGCGATGAGCAGGGATCGGCGGGCATCCGCCCCCCAAAGACAGCCATAAGCATGCTGCGTGCGGACCTTGCCGATGATGGTCAGGATCGGGCGCCTACCCTGCCGTCTTCGCGCCCTGGCGCGGTGCCGGGCAGGATGATGCGGGAGGAAAGCATGGACTACGAGAGCTTCTTCCGCGGAGAGCTTGACGCTCTGCGCGACGAAGGCAACTACCGCGTGTTCGCAAATCTTGAACGCCGCGTGGGTGATTTTCCCCGTGCCCTGCGCCGGGTCAACGGGCGTGAGCATGAGGTCACCGTCTGGTGCTCCAACGACTATCTCGGCATGGGCCAGCACCCTGAGGTGCGCCAAGCCATGATTGACGCCATCAACACCTGCGGCGCGGGGGCGGGCGGCACGCGCAACATCTCCGGCACCACGGTGCACCATGTGCGGCTTGAACAGGAACTGGCCGATCTGCATGGCAAGGAAGACGCGCTGCTGTTCACCTCCGGCTACGTGTCGAACTGGGCGGCGCTGGGCACGTTGGCGGCAAAATTGCCCAATTGCGTGATTCTGTCGGACGCGTTGAACCATGCCTCAATGATCGAAGGCATGCGCCACAGCCGCGCCGAACGCCGCATCTGGAAACACAACGACGTGAGCGACCTGCGCGCCCAACTGGCGTTGGTTGAGCCTGGGCGCCCGATGATTGTGGCCTTCGAATCAGTTTATTCGATGGATGGCGACATCGCCCCGATCAAGGAAATCGTCGAGGCGGCTGAGGAATACGGCGCCCTGACCTATCTTGATGAGGTCCACGCGGTCGGCCTTTACGGCCCCCGCGGTGGCGGCATTGCTGAGCGTGAAGGCCTGATGGACCGCATCACGGTCATTGAAGGCACGCTTGGCAAAGCCTACGGCGTCGTCGGCGGCTACATCGCGGGCACCGCCGCGATGTGCGATTTCGTGCGCAGCTTTGCCTCGGGCTTCATCTTCACCACCGCGCTGCCGCCATCGACCGCGGCGGGTGCCTGCGCGTCGATCAAGCACCTGAAGAAAAGCAGCACGGAACGTATGGCCCAGCGGCGTGCCGTGGCGTTGCTGCGCAAGCGTCTGGATGAAATGGGCATTCCGCATTTACCCAACCCGTCCCACATCGTTCCGGTGATGGTGAAGGATCCGGTGAAGTGCAAGATGCTGTCGGACATCCTGCTGGATGATTACGGAATCTACGTGCAGCCGATCAATTACCCCACCGTGCCCAAGGGGATGGAGCGTCTGCGCTTCACGCCCTCGCCGCTGCACAGCGACGCGGACATCGAACATCTGGTGCACGCGCTCCATGATCTGTGGTCGCGCTGCGCCCTAAGCCGCGCGGCCGCCTGAGCATCCCGCGATGCAATGGGGCACGGCAGGGCGGGGATGCCCGGCCGTGTCAGATCTGGGGTCATGACGGTGCCGCGGTGCAGTGGAACCGCCCGCGTGCCCACCATGCGCCTTGCCGCCGCAGCGCGGCACCGGGCCGCGCCGTCTTCACAGGTCTTTGGTGTGGTTGACGGCGGAACAGCCCTATGTTGACCTCTGCGCAGCTTTGAAACCCGCATCTTACTTCAGGAGACTAACCTATGAAGACCCTCGCCATTATCGCGGCCCTGGGCCTCAGCATCGCCGCAGCCGCGCCCGCGCATGCGGGTGACGCCGATGCAGGCGAAAACACGTTCAAGAAGTGCAAAGCCTGCCACATGATCGAGAACGCCGGCGACACCATCTACAAGGGCGGCAAAACCGGCCCGAACCTCTATGGCGTCATTGGCCGCAAAGCCGGCTCTTATGAAGGCTTTGGCTACGGCAACGACCTTGTCGCCGCCGGTGAAAAGGGCCTTATGTGGGACGAGGCCTCGCTGGCCAAATACATCGAGGATCCCAAAGCGTTCCTGCGCGAATATCTCGACGATGGCGGTGCCAAGTCGAAGATGTCCTACAAGCTCAAGAAGGGCGGCGACGATGTCGCAGCATTTCTGGCGACCCACGGGTCCTGATAGGACGCAACCAAGCTGAATCAAACGGCCCTCGGGGATCACCCCCGGGGGCCGTTCTGCGTTGAAACAGGCGCATCGGCCGGGATGGCGCGCCGCGCGCCGCTTTTGCGGCGTGGCGGGACGCGGGGGCGCAAGGCGCCCGCGGCGCGCAACTCTGCTCAGGCCCAAGACCCTTGCTCAGGCCAAGCCGGGTTCATCCAGCAGCGTGCGGCCCAGCCTGTCCTCAACCTCAATCAGCCATAGGTCGGGGTCAGACCGCCGCTGCCGCGCCACGGCGGCGTCTACGTCTGCCTCTGGCCCATCGGCCAACACTGACCATACCGGAGTCCAATCGGGCCCCAGCACGCGCCCATGAAGCTTGGCGCGGCCATTGAGGGTGTTGAGCTTCACCAACACCGCCCCGGCCGTCGCATCGCCGCGCGCCACCAGAAAGGCGGGGATGTCCGCGATCCGCAGCCGCGCGATATAGGCCTGCACCCAGAAATCGGATGTCAGGCGCGGCGCTGTCATTTGCTGTCTTTGAAATCGAGCCCGATTTCCGAATACCGCTCAGATTCTTCCTGCCAGTTCGGCCGCGATTTGACCTCAAGGAACAGATGCGCGCTGCGCTCCAGCAACGTCTCCATGTCCTTGCGTGCCTCAGAGCCAATGATCTTGATCGTCTCGCCGCCTTTGCCAAGCACGATGCCTTTGTGCCCGTCGCGCCCGACATAGATGATCTGCGAAATGGCGACGGAGCCGTCCTTGCGCTCCTCCCATTTCTCAGTCTCAACGGTCAGGTTGTAGGGCAGTTCCTGATGCAGGCGCAGGGTCAGCTTTTCGCGCGTGATCTCAGCGGCCAGAATGCGCAGCGGCAGATCGGCAATCTGATCGGCGGGATACAGCCACGGGCTGGACGGCATCCGTTCCCCGAGCCATGCGCGCAGGTCTTCGACCCCGTGCCCACGTTCGGCGGAAATCATGAACGTCGCTTCGAAATTGGCCATCTCGTTCAGCTTGGCAGTCAGCGCCAGCAACTGCTCAGCCTTCACGCGGTCGATCTTGTTGATCACCAGAATCAGGCGGCCCTTGGGTTTGCGGTCGGCCAGACCTTCAAGGATCGCGCGCGTGCCGTCGGTCATGCCGCGATGGGCCTCGACCAGCAGGGCGACAACATCGGCGTCCTCGGCGCCCGACCAGGCGGCGGCGACCATGGCGCGGTCAAGGCGGCGGCGCGGGCGGAACAGGCCTGGCGT
Source organism: Paracoccaceae bacterium (assembly GCA_047610385.1). Classification (GTDB taxonomy): domain Bacteria; phylum Pseudomonadota; class Alphaproteobacteria; order Rhodobacterales; family Rhodobacteraceae; genus JBOCEF01. The sequence continues at coordinate 127,409 of JBLGAC010000004.1, forward strand.
GTCGATGAACACCACCTGCGCTTGCCCGGCCAGTGCCACGCCGCGGATGCGCGACCGCGTGGTCTGCACCTTGTGGGTGACGATCGACACCTTGGCGCCAACCATGCGGTTCAGCAGGGTGGACTTGCCAGCGTTCGGCTCTCCGATCAGGGCGACAAAGCCGCAGCGGGTCGGGCCTTCGGGCGCGCCCATGTCAGGGCCGTCATGGGCAGACATGCGCCCGGCCGCGGTGCCGCCTTTGGCTTTGGGCTCGACGCGCTGGATGCGCTCAATGTGGTCCTCATCTTCGGGGTGTTCGGTTTCGTCGGTCATGGGGTGTCCTTTGCGCCGCCGCCCGCGCCCGGCGCGGTTGCAGCGGCATGATCTGGTGAAAGCCGCGCCAGCAGCGCGCCTGCGGCGGCCTGCTGCGCGGCGCGTTTGGAGGGCGCGCGCCCTTCGGCCGTCTCGCCGTTCTGCATCCGTGCGATCACGGTGAAGACTGGCGCGTGGTCGGGGCCTGAACGGTCCAGCACGTCATAGTTCGGCGGCGGCGCGCCGCGGGCCTGAGACCATTCCTGAAGCGCGGTCTTGGCGTCCACAGGGGCAGGGCCCGCATCGTCGATCATCGGGCCCCAAAGCGCGAGCACCGCAGCGCGTGCGTCATCAAGCCCATTGTCGAGATAGATCGCTGCGATCAGCGCTTCCATGCCATCGCCGAGCACGGCGTTCTTTCTGCGCCCGCCCGTGACATGTTCTGAGCGCCCGAGCCGCATCATGTCGCCAAGGCCCAGCTCCGCGGCCATCTGCGCGCAGGTTTCCTTGCGCACCAGCTGGTTCAGACGCGGGGCCAATTCGCCTTCGGGCGCCTTGGGAAAGCGCGCAATCAGTGCGTCGGCGATCACCAGCCCCAGCACCCGGTCGCCAAGAAATTCCAACCGCTCATTTGGCGGGCGCATGGTTGAAGATGCCGAGGCGTGGGTCAACGCCTCTTCAAGACGTTCGGTGGCGGCCAGCTCAATGCCGAGCCGGCCACCAAGTTGGGTCGCGATGGGGTCAAGCGCGCGTCTGGTCATGAACCCTCAGTTGATCTTCAGGAAGAAACGGTCCGAGCGCCAGTCCCAGACCTCCCAGAACGCACCGTCGAAGCTGAGGGCGATCAGATCGGCGCGGCCCACGAGGTTTTCGAACGGCACCATGCCGACATCAAGGCGGCTGTCGGTGGAGTTGTCGCGGTTGTCGCCCATGAAGAAATAATGCCCGGCGGGCACGTTGAATTCACGGGTGTTGTCAGTGCGCGGGCTGTTGTTGGCATCAGCGTTCAGCACGATGTGGCTCACGCCGTTCGGCAGCGTTTCAATGCTGCGTTCCTTCATACACATGACTTGGCCGTCGATGCGCGGGTAATCCTTGCAGCGCACTGAGCCGCCGGTCGCCTCAATGAACTCACCATCAGGTTCCTGCGGGGCGGCGACGCCGTTGATGTGCAGGATGCCCTTGGTGACCTGTATCGTGTCGCCCGGCAGGCCGATCAGCCGTTTGACGTAATCCTGGCCGTTGCGCGGGTGCTTGAAGACGATGACATCGCCGCGCTCCGGCTCAGACGCCAGAATCCGGCCCTCAAACGGGATGATCGACCAAGGGAAGGAATGCTTGGAATAGCCGTAGGAGAATTTGGACACGAACAGGAAATCGCCGATCAGCAGCGTCGATTTCATGGAGCCGGACGGGATCCAGAACGGTTGGAACAGAAGGCTGCGGAACACCCCTGCGATCAGCAGCGCGTAGACGACGGTCTTGATGAGCTCGCCGACGCTCTCCTTCTTCTTAGCCATGAACCGGGCCTCGTTGGTTTTTTGCCGTGGATGTGGGGTCGCGCGGGTTGTCGCCGCTGCCCCGTGTCAAGTCAAGCGGCCCCTCGCCGGGGCGGGAGATCGGGGGCGCTGGCGCTGGCGGGCGTTTTGGGGGGCTGTGGCGCGGCGTGCGGTCCTTGCGGGGATTGACCCCGCCGCGGCCCGGCACCGCCAAAGGGGCGGCGCGGGCCCCATCCCGGCCTTGGGTCAGTCGGGCAGGCCGGGCAGGGGCGGGGCACCGGGGGCAAGCGCTTCGATCACCACGAAGGCCTGCGCCCAAGGGTGATCGTCGGTGATGGTGCAGTGGATGCGCGCGGTCATGCCCGGCGGCACCATGCGGGCCAGCCGATCGGCCGCGCCCCCGGTCAGCACCATGGTGGGCTGGCCTGAGGAGAGGTTCACCACCCCCATCTCGCGCCACGCGACGCCCATGCGCAGCCCGGTGCCGAGCGCCTTGGCGCAGGCCTCTTTGGCGGCCCAGCGTTTGGCGTAGGAGGCGGTGCGTTCGCGGCGGCGTTCAGATTTCGCTTGTTCAATGTCGGTGAAGACGCGCTGTACAAAGCGGTCGCCGAACCGGGTCAGGGTGCTGTCGATCCGGCGGATGTCCGCCAGATCTGCGCCGATGCCAAGGATCATCCCGCCGCCTTTCAGTGCTGTGCCGCGCGGCTGAGCAGAAGCCCCGCGCCCGCGGCCCCAAAGATCGCCGCCAGCCCGCCTTCGAGCGGGCGGCGCGCAGTCAGCCAAATATCTGTCGCACGGCGGGTTGAGAAAAGCACCGCATAGCCCCCGAAGCACAGCGCCCCAAGGCAGCCGCACATGATCAGCAATGGCGCCAGCGCAGCCATGCCGAGGCCCGGTTTGATGGCGACTGAGAACAGCGCGCCCCAAAACAGCACCGCCTTGGGGTTGGTAAGGTGAATGCCCAAGCCCCGCAGCCACAAAATCCTGAGCGATCCCGACGCCCCACGCGCCTTGGGCGCAGTTTTTGACATCGCCCCACGCGCTGATTTATATGCCATCCAAAGCAGATAGCACCCGCCGATGACCTTCAGCGCGGTCATCGCTGGCGCCCATGCGGATATGGCCGCGCCCAGCCCGAAGGCCGCGATTAACGCCCATGTCAGCGATCCGGTCAGCACCCCGGCGGCCAGCGCCAGACCGGCGCGGCGCCCGCTTTGCATCGACGTGGCGGCGATGGCCAGCGTGGCCGGGCCGGGGCTGAGGATCGCAACCAGATAGATCAGCGCGATGGGCACCAGTTCTGCGGCAGTCATGGCGCGCCTGCGGTGTCGCCGTGTGCTGTGCCTTTGTGTGCGGCGCCTTTGTGTGCGGGGGCGGGGCGCGCGGCGTCCATGGCACCGCGCATCCGGCGGATGGCGCTGTCGAGGCCCGAAAAGATCGCCTCACCAATCAGGAAATGGCCGATGTTCAGTTCAGCGATCTGGGGGAAGGCGGCGATCGGGGCGACGGTGTCATAGGTCAGTCCATGGCCGGCATGGACCTCCAGCCCGAGCGACGCGGCGAAGATTGTCATGGCGCGGAGGCGCTCCAGCTCCGCATCGCGATCGGCAAAGTGGCCATCGCTATGGGCATCGCAATAGGCACCGGTGTGCAGCTCGACAACCGGGGCGCCGATGCGGGCGGCGGCCTCAATCTGGCGTTGATCGGCGGCGATGAAGACCGACACCCGGCAGCCAGCATCTGCCAGCGGTGCGATGAAATGCGCCAGACGGGTTTCATCGGCAACGACATCAAGCCCGCCTTCGGTGGTCCGTTCTTCGCGCTTTTCGGGCACGAGGCAGACCGCGTGGGGGCGATGGCGCAGCGCGATGGCGTGCATTTCGTCGGTGGCGGCCATCTCAAAGTTGAGGGGCACGGTCAGCGCCGCGACCAGCGCGTCGATGTCGCGGTCGGTGATGTGGCGGCGGTCTTCGCGCAGATGAGCGGTGATGCCGTCGGCGCCCGCCACCTCAGCCGCGCGGGCGGCGCGAACCGGGTCGGGATGCGGGCCGCCACGGGCGTTCCGGATCGTGGCCACATGGTCGATGTTCACGCCAAGGCGCAGGCGGCGCGGGGGCGTGGGTTGGATGCTGGTCATGCCGGTCACTTTCGGAGCTGCCCTTGGGTTCATTCAAGATAGGCATTTCGCGCGCCGGGGCCAGCCCCGGCACCAATCAGGCTTTTTTTGCGTCCGCGGCGCGGCGGCGGCGGGCCGCAACGCGGGCGGCGTGGTCTTTCATGCGCTGGCGCGCGCGGCCCATCAGCATTGTGCGCCGCCGTTTCTGAAACGCTGCCACCATCGGGCGCAGCACGAAATAGCACGCGACCGAGGCCGCCAGCCCCGGCAACAGCCCACCGATCAGATAGGGCAGGATAATTGCGTAAAGGTTGTGCAGCAGCCACGCAAAATCATAGCCATGCTCAGGCGGTGTGATGTGAATGCCGGTGAGCTCTCCGCCCATCCAGAACGACGCTGAGGCGATGAACGGGATCGTCACCGGATTGCCGACAAGCGTGCCGACCGCCGAAGACAGCAGATTTCCACGCACCAACCATGCCAGCGCCGCGGCGCAGACGAAATGGAACCCGAAAAACGGTGTGAAGCTGGCCTGCACCCCGCACGCCACCCCCAGCGCGATGCGGTGGGGGGTGTCGGGCAGGCGCTGCATGCGTTTGCCCAGGTAGACATACCCCCGACGCCAGCCCTTTCGGGGCGCGAGCACCTGTCGCACGCGGTTCCAGAAAGGCGGTTTATCTCGTCTCTTGAATACCATGGCTCACGCGCTGTCGCGCTGGTCTGCGGGCGTCGGCTGTCGGTCCATTCCCGCGCCGAGCGCCCCCGCCACCAGCGCAGGTTCGCGCGCCGGAAGGATGCGGCGCGCCTCTGTCACCAGAGGGTCTGCGGCAAGCTGGGTTACGATGCGGTTGAGGTGTTTGATATCGCGCACCTCCAGATCGACGCGGGCCCGATAGAAATCGGGTTTCCGCTCAGTGAATTCAAGCTGGACGATGTCGGCGTTCTGCTCCGCGATCACCGTGCACACCCTTGCTAGAGCCCCACGTTCATGGGCGAAGATAAGCGACAAGGCGGTCTGCCGGGGACGCGACGTGGCGTCGTCATCCCATGACAGATCCTGCCAACGATCCGGCTCATCTTCGTAGGCGGCAAGGCGCGGGCAGTCGATGGCGTGAACGGTCACACCTTCTCCCTTTTGCGCGATGCCGACGACGCGGTCGCCAGGAATTGGCAGGCAGCATTCGCCGACCCGCACCTGCGTGCCTGCGCGGATGCCCTTGAACCCGGGGCCTTTTGCGGCGTCGGGCGCGGGTTCGGTCCAGTCGCCGGCCGCTTCGGGCCACAGCGCCGCGATCACCTGACCGCCGGTCAGCTCTGCCGCGCCCAGAGCGGCCAGAAGATCTTCGGCGTCGGGGCGTCCGAATTTTTCGGCCGCCAGTTCCACCGCGCGGCGGATATAGTTGCGTTTGGCGCGCTCAAACGCTTGGCGCAGAATCGCTTCGCCCATCTTGATGTCGGCGGCGCGGCGTTCAGATTTCAGCGCGCGGCGGATGGCGGCCTTGGCGCGGCCGGTGACGCTCATCGTCTCCCACACCGGCTGGGGACGCTGGGCGTCAGCGCGGATGATTTCCACGGTCTGGCCATTTTGCAGCAGGGTCCACAGCGGCTTGCGCACATTGTCGACCTTGGCACCCACGCAGCTGTCGCCGATGCGGGTGTGGATCGCATAGGCGAAATCGATCGGCGTCGCGCCTTTCGGCAGCTTGATGACCTTGCCCTTGGGGGTGAAGCAGAACACCTGATCCTGGAACATCTCCAGCTTCACATGTTCAAGAAATTCATTGGGGTTCTCGGACTGCTCAAAGCTTTCCGACAGGTCGCGCAGCCAGCGGAACGGGTCCGCAACAAAGCGGTTTTCGGTCGGTGCGCCGTCCTTGTAGGCCCAGTGCGCGGCGATGCCGGTTTCTGCGACCTCGTGCATTTCCTCAGTGCGGATCTGCACTTCGACGCGCTTGGCATCGCGGCCCGACACGGTGGTGTGAATTGACCGATATCCGTTGGCTTTGGGCTGGCTGATATAGTCCTTGAACCGGCCCGGCACCGCACGCCAGCGCCGGTGCACCGATCCCAGCGCGCGGTAGCAATCGCCCTCATGCCCGGTGATGATGCGAAAGCCGTAGATGTCCGACAGGCGGGAAAACGGTTCGCCCTTTTCGTTCATTTTACGCCAGATCGAGAACGGCTTTTTCTCTCGCCCATAGACCCGCGCGACCACGCCTTCTTCGGCAAGGCTTTCGCGGATGTCGTCGGTGATCTTGGCGATCACGTCGCCGCTGCGCGCGCGCAGTTCATCATACCGCGCGATGATCGAAAGGCGCGATTCGGGGTCGAGCACCTTGAACGCGAGGTCCTCAAGTTCCTCACGCATTTTCTGCATGCCCATGCGGCCGGCCAGCGGCGCATAGATGTCCATCGTCTCGCGTGCCTTCTGCTCCTGCTTGTGGGGCGGCATTGCGGTGATGGTGCGCATGTTGTGCAGACGGTCGGCAAGCTTGACCAGCAGCACCCGGACGTCGCGGGACATGGCAAAGAACAGCTTGCGCAGGTTCTCGGCCTGTTCGGTCTCGGTCGACGAAAGTTGCAGTTTGGTGAGCTTGGTGACCCCGTCCACCAGATCCGCGATGTCATCGCCGAACATCTCGCGCAGCTCGATGAGCGTGGCGCCAGTGTCTTCAACGGTGTCGTGCAGAAGGGCGGTGACGATGGTGGCGTCGTCAAGCCTGTGGCGCGTAAGGATGCTGGCCACCTCAACAGGGTGGTTCCAGTATTCTTCGCCACTTTTGCGAAACTGCCCGGCATGCGCCCGCGCTCCGAAGACGTAGGCCGCGTTGAGCAGCGCTTCGTCGGAGTTCGGGTTGTAGGCCTTGATCATTTCGACGAGTTCGAACTGGCGGATCACGGGGGCTGGGTCTCCGCGCAGCGAGGGGGGACCGGCGCCGCCGGTCCCCGCTGCAGTCTCAGGTCAGGACTTGTCCTGCTCCGCCATCAGGGCGCGCAGCAGCTGTTCTTCGGTCAGATCGTCTTCGGCGGGCGCGTCGGGACCGGCGGCACCCATCAAAAGCGCCATGCTGTCCTCTTCGGGCTCGTCGACCTCAATCTGGCGCTGATAACTTTCGATCGCGCTTTCACGCAGATCATCAGGCGACAAGGTCTCCTCAGCGATTTCTCGCAGAGCGACGACGGGGTTTTTGTCGTTGTCGCGATCGATGGTGATCTCAGCTCCGGTCGCGACCTGTCGCGCCCGATGGGCGGCGAGCAGGACCAGTTCGAACCGGTTGGGAACCTTGTCGACGCAGTCTTCGACGGTAACGCGGGCCATGGGCGCTCCAGCTTCTCGTCAGTAGGGGGGGCGGAAGCGCGTCTTGTATGCCTTTGGCGCGGGGGTTTCAAGCGTTGTGCGCAGGGGAATTGATTCGGATTGGCCATGTTGGCCGCGCGCTCAGCGCCGCCTTGGGCCGCTGGGGCGCTGTAGCGTTGCGCAGGGTGAAAAAAAACATGTGTGCGCGGTGGGTGGGGCCAACAGCGCGTAAGGGGCGAAGTGCATTGAATTCAACGAAAAACCTGCGAATTTTTTGCCCCCACAGGCGGATGCGCTGCATGCGCTGGCCAGACCATATGCATCTTCCTGTAGCGGAACCGTTGCATCGGCTCGTTCGCTGTTTATGTTGCCCTTTGCCCGCCCTGCGCGACCCTCGGGCGCAAAAGTGTCCGAAATTCTGAAAAAACCAATAGACGCAGACGGGAATTGTCAGGAGAAAACATGTTTTACCGAGACGAGCGTTTGGCTCTGTTTATCGATGGGTCCAACCTCTACGCTGCAGCGAAAGCCCTGGGCTTCGACATCGACTACAAGCTGTTGCGGAGCGAGTTCATGCGCCGCGGAAAGCTTGTGCGGGCGTTCTACTACACCGCGCTTGTCGAAGATCAGGAATACTCGCCGATCCGCCCGTTGGTCGACTGGCTCGACTATAATGGCTTCTCGATGGTCACCAAGCCGGCGAAGGAATTCGTCGACAGCTCTGGCCGTCGCAAGGTTAAGGGCAACATGGACATCGAGCTCGCGGTCGACGCGATGGAGATGGCCGAACGGATCGACCACATGGTGCTGTTCTCGGGCGATGGTGACTTCAGGCCGTTGCTCGCAGGCATTCAGCGTAAGGGTGTGCGGTGCTCGGTCGTCAGCACGATCCGGTCAAACCCGCCGATGATCGCCGATGAATTGCGCCGCCAGGCGGACAATTTCATCGAGCTCGACGAGCTGCGTGATGTCATCGGCCGCCCGCCGCGGCCCCCTCGCCCGATGGATGAGGTGCCGGTTCCGCCCGTTGCCTCCGCCGACGTCGAGGACTGAAACGGCGGTTCCCCGCGGCGCCCGAACCCCACGGGCTGCGCGTGAAACGCCAAAGAGAAGCCCCCGCCGGTCATGCGGCGGGGGCTTTTTCACGTCTGGCCGCCTGCGCGGCGACCGAAGCCGCCGCAATCGCCGGTTATTCCATGGCTTCAAGCTCGTCGATCATCGACGAGATCAGGCTCAGCCCCTTGTCCCAGAAATTGGGGTCGGAGGCATCAAGCCCGAACGGTGCCAGCAATTCCTTGTGGCGCTTGGACCCACCGGCCGACAGCAGATCAAAATACTTGTCCTGGAAACCGTCGGGATTTTCCTCATAAACCGCATAAAGTGCGTTCACCAGCCCATCGCCAAATGCATAGGCGTAGACGTAGAACGGCGAGTGGATGAAGTGACCGACATAGCACCAGAAGGTTTCATACCCCTCTTTAAAATCAAACGCCTCGCCCAGGCTTTCGACCTGCACTGACATCCAGATTGCGCAGATGTCATCCGCGGTCAGTTCACCTTCAACCCGCGCGGCATGAATTCGACGCTCAAACTCATAAAACGCGATCTGGCGCACAACGGTGTTGAGCATGTCTTCGACCTTGCCCGCCAGCAGCGCCTTGCGCTTTTTCGGCTCAGTCTCAGCGCGCAGCAGGCGTTTGAAGGTCAGCATTTCGCCAAACACTGACGCGGTTTCCGCCAATGTCAGGGGCGTCGAGGACAGCAATTCCCCCTGACTGGCGGCCAGAACCTGATGCACCCCGTGGCCCAATTCATGGGCAAGCGTCATCACATCGCGCGTTTTTCCCATGTAATTCAGCATGACATAGGGGTGCACGTCGGTGACCGTGGGGTGCGCAAAGGCGCCGGGGGCCTTGCCGGGTTTGACCGGCGCGTCGATCCAGCCCTTGGTGAAGAAGGGTTCGGCGATCTCAGCCATTTTCGGGCTGAAATCGGCATAGGCGGACATCACGATGTCTTTGGCCTCTTGCCAGCTGACTTTGCGGTCAGGCTCACCCGGTAGGGGTGCGTTGCGGTCCCAGTGCTGCATTTTGTCCAGCCCCAGCCACTTTGCCTTCATGGCGTAATAGCGGTGCGACAGCTTGGGATAGGCGGCGATCACTGCGGTGCGCAGGGCGTCGACAACCTCAGGCTCAACCTGGTTGGCAAGGTGGCGTCCAGCATCGGCCGAAGGCATTTTGCGCCAGCGGCCCTCGATCTCATGTTCCTTCACCAGCGTGTTCATGATGCGCACAAAGATCGGCAGATTGTCCTGGAACACGGCAACCAGCGCCTCGGCAGCAGCCTCACGGTGGGCGCGGTTGGCGTCCGACAGCAGGGTCAGCGTCGCCTCCAGCGGCAGGGTTTCGCCGTCCACGTCAAAGCTCAGGCGGGCCATGGTTTCATCAAACAGACGGTTCCACGCGGCAGCCCCGACCACTGACGCGTCGTGGAGGTATTTCTCCAGCTCATCAGACAGCTGATAGGGGCGCAGCGCGCGCTGGCGTTCGATCCACGGCGCGTATTTGCGCAGGGCTTCGCTCTCAGCCAGCTGGGCGGCCATGCGGTCGTCGGCGATGCGGTTCAATTCCAGCGTGAAGAACACCATCGGCGCGGTGTCGTCGGTGACCCGGCCCTGCGCGTCGCCCATGAACTTGGCGCGGCCCGCATCGGCGGTGTTCTGGTAATAGCGCAGGCCGGCATAGGACATGATCCGGCCGATCTTGCCGCTCATCGCCTCATACCGGGTCATGGCTGCGGACAGGCTGTCGCCGGACAGGTCGGCCAGCTTGCCCTCATAGTCCGCGGCAAAGGCTTTGGCGTCGCTGCGCACTGCGTCAAGATCACTGGCATAGGCGGCGCTGTCCGGCCCTTCATAAAGGTCCGACAGATCCCATTCAGGCAGATCGCCGAAGGGCGACGCCTGTGCGGCGCCCGCATTGGCGTCCTGCACGGGACGCGGGAGCGGAAGCGCGAAGGGGAAGATGTCAGAACGCATTGCGGTCTCCTTTGAACGGGGCGGAGGGCAGAGGTAGCGCGGTGGCAGCCTGGGGGAAAGGGGCGCGGGCGCGCAGGCTCACAGATCGAGGGTGGTCTCGGGGGTGGTTTGGGGCGTGTCCTCAGCGGGCGGGTCGCGGTGGCGCGGGATCAAGATGTCGCCATTGGGCAGGATCTGCGGCGGCCCGTAATCATCGAGCCGGCCCAGCCCGTCGCCAAGGCCGCGCAAAAGCCCGCCCAATTCATCGGAGAACAAATCCAGCGCACGCCGGGCCCGGTCTTCGAGCTGTTCAAGCCGGCCCGGCGGTTCCGGGGGCGGCGCATCATCGGCCTGCGCCACTAGGGGTGAGAGCAGGAGAAGCGCGGCGGCGGTTCGGGCGAGGGATTTGATCATGACAGGAAAGATGGCCACGGGGGCGGTGCAGGGCAAGGGTGCCGGGCCCCAGGGCCTGGCCGGGGGACGCGCCGCAGTTGCCGATCCACGTGCCTTACCGTGGCACCCGCGGCGCGGGCAGGCGTTGCGCGGGCCGGGGCCGGGGCCGGGCAGGATTGGGGCCGGGGGCAGGGCTGTGGGGTGGGGCTGTGGGGTAGGGCTGTGGGGTAGGGCTGTGGGGTAGGGCGCAAACGAAACCGCCC
>JBLGAC010000005.1:0-132770 GCA_047610385.1 Paracoccaceae bacterium
GGCAGGATGCGGGTTTCAAAGGTCATCACGAGGGGCCTCCGTGCGCCGGGATCAGGTTGGCGGGGATCGGGATGGGATGCGCCAGCAGCCGCTGCGCCCAGCTTTTGGCCTGCGCGTCCATGCGCAGAGACGCGATGCCGCCGCCGCCCAGCGCGTCCTCCAGCACGATGTTGATCGCATGGACGCCCGGCAGATCGTAGATGCGGATGGCGCCCAAGGCCTCAGGGAACACCGCGCGCAGCATGTGGGGGGTCAGCGCGGCGCGGATCCATGGCAGCGCGGCGGGATCATCGGCGATCACGCCGATATTGGCCGCATCGCCTTTGTCACCAGACCGGGCGCAGGCCAGCGCAGCCAAGGGTGCGTGGGCCGTCGCCGTGCCGGGCGCTGCTGGGCGTGGCGGGCACGCAGGCGGCGGCGTTGGGGCGGGGCGCGGCGGGTCGGCATAGGCAATGGCGGCGCCGTCCAGCGTCACCCGCGCGGGGACCGCTGCGGCATCGGCCAAAAAGCTGAACAGCCGCACCACAGGCGACGGCTTGGGCCGCCCACCAGCGGTGAATATCGACAGGCCGGGAGGGGTGGCAAGCGCGAGGCCTGTCACCTCACGCACAAACGCGCCCACGCCCTTGGGGGCATCATGACGGACAGCAAGCTTGAGGGTGATTTCCTCATACCCATCAGGGGCGCCGGGGGGGGCGCCGCCGGTGATCTCCTCGCTCCATTCGGCAAAGGAACCTGCCGCGGCCTCAGCCCTGCGGCGGGCGGCGGCGGCGAAAGCGTGGGCCTTTTCGCGGGCCTCAAGCCCGTTGAAGCCCAGCAGCTGCCCGCCCCGGAACCCGTCCGCCCAAGTGGCGCAGACCTTCAGGCGGCCCGAGGGCGCGCGCCCCCGCGCCCCGGTCACACGCACCCCTGCACCATCGGGCGCACCGTCCAGCGCCATGCGCACATCGGAAAAATCGCAGATCACATCGGGCAGCGCATAGGCCTGCGGATCGCCGATTTCATACAGCATCTGCTCCGCCGCCGCCGCCACGATGCCGCCGCCCCCGGCCCCCGGCGCAACGCCGATGGCAAAGGCCCCGTCTGCATCGATCTCCGCAATCGGATAGCCGATGGCGTCAGGATCGCCCACCAGCCGCCAGCGGGTGAAATTGCCGCCCGTCGCCTGCGGCCCACATTCGATCAGGTGCCCGGCCAGCGATCCGCCCGCCAGCGCGTCCAGATCCTGCGCGCCCCAGCCATGGGCGTGGATGCACGCGCCAAGGGCCAACGCGCTGTCGACGCAGCGCCCGGTGATGACCACCTGCGCGCCCGCCGACAGCGCCGCCGCAATGGGAAAGGCGCCAAGATAGGCGTTGATCGACGCGATGCGGTCCAAGGGGGGAAAGGGTGCGCCGCTGAACATCTCAGGCGCCCCAGCGAAATCAGCGGCGCGGGGGGACAGATCATCGCCGGTCACCACCGCAATGCGCAGGGGGATGTTCTGGCGGGCGGCCTCAGCGCGCAATGCCTTGGCGCAGGCGGCGGGGTTCATTCCGCCCGCGTTGGCGATGACCTTGACGCCGCGGCGCGCGATCTGCGCCAGATTGGGGGCCATGGCGGCGGTCACGAAATCTCCGGCCCAGCCCACATTGGCGTCCTTGGCCCGCGCACGCGCCATGATCGACAGCGTGATTTCCGACAGGTAATCATAGATCAGGACGTCAAGATCAGGGTCGCCCAAAAGCTGCGCGGTGGCCGAGGCGCTTTCGCCCCAGAACCCCGCCGCGCCGCCGATGCGGATGCTGCGCGCCATGATCAACCCTCCTTGTCGTCAGACTTGAAACAGACCGAACGTTCTGATTTTTTAGACCGCAAGATGCCCCCGATCAAGCACCGTTTTATTTTCCGCCCAAGAGGCCCGATGACCGCCACCCGATCCAAGGCAGAGGCCGCGCGCACCCGCATCATCAACGCCATGGTCCGGCGGCTGGACGCGGCGGGCTATGCTGGTGCCAGCATCGGCCAGGTGCAGCTTGATGCTGGCGTGTCGCGCGGCGCGCTGACCCACCATTTCCCCAGCAAGCAGGCGCTGACCGCCGCCACCGCCCGCAGCCTGCTGGACGCAGCCCTGCGCACGGTTGAGGGCCGGGCCAAAGCCACCCCCACCGCCGCCCTGCTGGCCCATTCATGGCGCCGCGTGATGAACACGCCTGAGGGGCGCGCCTTGCTGGAAATCCTGATGGCCTGCCGCACGGACCCGGCGCTGCACGCGGCGCTGAAGCCTGATCTGCGCGATTGGGACGCCCGCATCGGCGCCGCGGTTGAGGCGCGCTATGTCGGCGACGGCGATGGCGACGCCGCGCTGCTGTGGTCGATCTGCCGGTCGTTCCTGCGCGGGCTGATGCTGCATGAACGCTATGCTGAGGGGCCAGAGGACCTCAGCCGCATGATCACCCGTTTCGCCGCGATCATGGAGGCGCACCTGCGCCCCCGATGACCACGCAGCGCCCGGCCGGGGCGGAGAGCCAGAATTTTAGCTAAAATTCTGCGCCCAGCCCACGCTCAGCGCTGCATAAAGGGTGGCTCGAGGTTCCAATCGAGGCCATCAGGCATGTCCTTGGACGGTTTGCCTTCGAAGACCGGCGGGCGCTTTTCGCGAAACGACGCGACGCCTTCCTTGCCGTCCTTCATCGACAGGCCCAGCATCGCGCGGCTGTCGGCGCGGTGCGCCTCGATCGGGTGGCTTGCCCCGGCCATGCGCCACAGCAGGTTGCGATTCACCGCCACCGACACCGGCGAGGTGCCTTTGATGTAGCGCAGCGCGCGGGCTTTGGCGGCGATCATCAACTGGTCAGGCGCCACCACCTCAGACGCGAACCCGGCCTTCAGGGCGGCTTCCGCGCTCTGGATCTCGCCGCTCATGGTCCAGTCGAGCGCGTTGGTCATGCCGATCAGGCGCGGCAGGAACCAGGAGGAACAGGCCTCCATGCACACGCCAATGCGTGAGAACACGAACCCGACGCGGCCCTTGGTAGACATGACACGCGCGTCCATCGGCAGGGTCATGGTGGCACCGATGCCGACGCCGACGCCGTTCATGGCCGCGATCACCGGTTTTTTCATCCGATACAGGCGCAAGGTGACGGTGCCGCCGAGGTCGCGGATCTTTTCCGCCTCTGGCCCCCACGGGTCGATGCTTTCATCCAGCCCGAAGACGTTGTCGCCCTGCACCTCGTCGCCCTCAAGGTCCATGCCTGCGCAGAACCCGCGCCCCGCGCCGGTCACGATCACCGCGCGCACGGCGTCGTCGGCATCGGCGGCATCAAAGGCGGCCAGCAGTTCTTGGGTCATCTTGACGGTGAAGGCGTTCAGGCGGTCCGGGCGGTTCAGGGTCAGCACGCCGATGCCGTCGGCGTCCACCTCCCACAGCAGGGTTTCATAGGTCATGCGGGCTCTCCTCGAATTGTGCAGCGCTTATGAAACGCTGTTCCGCAGATGGCCGCAAGACCCGGCGCGCATCAGTCGATGCAACCGGGCAACGGGCCTTCGGGCGGGGTGACGCGAAAGGCGACGTAGCGGGGCATCTCCTCGCCAGAGATCTGCTGGGCCGTCCAGCCACGTTCCCTCAGCCCAACGGCGAACCGCTTCCAGCGGTTCCAGTCGCGCAGCACCAGCATGGCGCAGGCTTCGGCACCGCGCAGGATCTCGTCCAGCGCCTCAGGCAAAGCGGCGATGCCCTGCACACCGGTCAGGCGTCGGTGCACCGCGATGCTGCCGGGGGTCTTCAGCCCGACAAAGTCCACCAGCCGCTGGTCCGTGCCCCAGGACACGAAGCCAACGTCATGGACCAAAAGCGTTCGCGCCGGATCCAGATTGGCCCGCACCCAGGTGCCCTGGGCATACTGCGCGGTGCGCGCGTCCGCGGTCGTTCGCATGTCCGCCGGCACACGGCTGGCAAGGGACCACAGGTTCAGCGCCAGCGAGACCGCGATCGCACCCTTCGCCAACAGCGCCCGCCGCCCGTCACCCGCGGCCACCACCGCCAGCGCGAACACCATGGGCGGCATCACAAACCACATGAACCGCGAGGCGTTCTGAAACGGGATGCGTCCGTAGAATACCGCCGCCACCACCGCCAGCAGCACCGCCGCGCCATAGACCCGGCGCGGCGCGTCCCCACGCACCAGCAGCGCCCCGACCCAGAGCAGCCCCATCGTCGGCAGAAACCGGCCCAGGTCGCGCAAAAACACTGCGATGCGCGGGGCGAAATCCAACGCGGCGATGCCGAAGAACAGGCGTTTTGCCTCTCCGGTCCGCGGCAGGGGGCTGCCTGACAGCGTCCATTGCACCGCCAGCAGCGCCAGCGCAGGTCCGATACACAGTGCCGCGGCCAGCAGCATGTCGCGGCGGCGGCTGCGCAGGTTTTTCGCCGCGCCCAGCATCAGGATCAGCGAGAACAGCCCCAGCTCTGGCCGAATGAAGGGCAGGATCCCGCACAAAAACGCCCCGATGCGCGACACCGGATCGCGCGCAAAGCACACGCAGATCCACAAAAGCGCCGCCATGGCCCAGCTTGTCTCCAAGCCGTTGATCAGCACGATGGGGGCGCGGCCCATGCTCAGCGCCGCGATGGTCAGCGCCGCGCTCCACCCCGGGGACAGACCGACCGTGCGGCCCAGCGTCAGCGCGCCCGATGCGGCCACCGCGACCCCCAGCCAGCACAGAACCCAAAGGCCGGTTTCAGGGCCCAAAAGCGCGGCAAAGGGCGCGGTCAGCAGCGTGTGTAGCAGGCTGGTGGCGCCGGTCAACGGCAGCTCAGCCGGGAAATTCGGCGCGCCTTCGACCAGCGCGCGCACGTTGAACAGCACGATATACGCATCGTCCAGCGGGAAGGCCGGGCCGCCCAGCCGCCACCAATGCAGCGCCGCCAGTCCGGTGATGACCACAAGCATGGCGGCAAAGGTCACGCGCCACAGCGCGCGGCAGGGGGCTTGGAGTGTCATGGAAAAGCGGCTCAATCTGAATGCGAGGCGGTGGAGCCCGCAAAACTTAACCGGCACCGGCAAGCGGGCCAAACGAAAAGGCATGGCCAGATGCAGGGATCACAGCGGGCACCCGCGGCGAAGATGACAGGCCTTGATGCCGCCTGTCAGGCTTGAACTTCCAGACAATTCATGATGGAATTTCGCCACAACCTGCGTGACGCAGATCTATTGGAAATTATTTCCCATATCCTCACTGTTATTACTGAAATAAAAAGTTCACAAAATCGCTGGACTTGAACCCATCTATCAACTCTCGCAGCACCATATTCTGGAGATAACCGCTGCGCTCAGTGCACATATGCTTCACAATACGCCTGAATTTCCGAGATTACATCTCGGCGCAAAGAAAAACCCCCGCCTGGGCGACCGGGCGGGGGTTTTGCGTCACAGCGTCATGCGCCGATCAGCCAAGTTCTTTTTCCAGCGCGGGGATGGCTTCGAACAGGTCCGCGACCAGGCCGTAATCGGCAACCTGGAAGATCGGTGCCTCTTCGTCCTTGTTGATGGCCACGATGACTTTGCTGTCCTTCATGCCCGCCAGATGCTGGATCGCGCCGGAAATTCCGACCGCGATGTACAACTCAGGCGCCACGACCTTGCCAGTCTGGCCAACCTGCCAATCGTTCGGGGCATAGCCCGAATCAACTGCCGCACGCGACGCGCCGATGGCGGCGCCCAGCTTGTCAGCGACCTTTTCGATGATCGCGAAGTTTTCGGCCGACCCCATGCCGCGCCCGCCTGAGATCACGATCTTGGCCGAGGTCAATTCGGGACGATCCGAAGTCGCAACCTTGTCTTCGACCCATTCCGACACGCCGGGGTTGGCGGTGGCGGCAATGGTCTCAACCGATGCGGTGCCGGTCGTCGCTGCTGCGGCGAAGGTCGCCGTGCGGATGGTCATGACCTTCTTCGCATCGGCGGTCTTCACGACCTGCAGCGCGTTGCCCGCATAGACCGGGCGCACGAATTCGTCGGCGCCGTTCACCGTGATCACGTCTGAGATGACCATGACGTCCAGCAGCGCGGCCACACGGGGGGCCACGTTCTTGCCCTGCACGGTGGCGGGGAAAACGATGTGTTCAAAATCCCCGGCCAGCGACACAATCAGGTCCCCGATCGGTTCGGCCAGACCATGGCCATAGGCGGCGTCGTCGGCGCACAGCACCTTGGACACGCCCGCAATGGTCGCGGCCTCAGCCGCCGCGGCGGCGCAATCGGCACCGGCCACCAGGATGGTCACATCGCCCAACGAACCGGCCGCAGTCACGGCCTTGGCAGTGGCGTCGAGCGCAAGCGCGCGCCCGGTCACTTCGGCAATCAGCAGAACGGCCATCAGAGCACCCCCGCTTCGTTTTTCAGTTTGGAAACCAGCTCAGCCACATCAGCGACCTTGACGCCTGCGGACCGGGCTTTCGGCTCGCTCGTCGACACGATGGTCAGGCGCGCGGACGCGTCCACGCCATAATCGGCGGGGGTTTTGATATCCAGCGGCTTGCGCTTGGCCTTCATGATGTTCGGCAGCGACGCATACCGCGGCTCATTCAACCGCAGATCGGCTGAAATGATCGCCGGCAGCTTGACCTTGATGGTCTGCAGCCCGCCATCGACTTCGCGCGTGACGGTGGCAAAGCCGTCGGCAACCACGACTTCGGACGCAAAGGCGGCCTGGCCCCAGCCCAGCAGGGCCGACAGCATCTGGCCGGTCGCGTTCATGTCGTTGTCGATGGCCTGCTTGCCGCACAGAACGATCTGGGGCTGTTCCTCGTCCACCACGGCTTTCAGCAGCTTGGCGACGGCCAGCGGCTCAATATCCGTGTGCACGTCGTCGGCCGCTTCGATCAGAATCGCGCGGTCGGCACCCATGGCAAGCGCGGTGCGCAGGGTTTCCTGCGCCTGCTTCACGCCGATGGAGACGACGATGACTTCGGTCGCCACGCCTTTTTCCCGCAGACGGATCGCCTCTTCGACGGCGATTTCGTCAAAGGGGTTCATCGACATCTTGACGTTGGCGAGATCGACACCGGAACCGTCCGCTTTCACACGAACTTTCACGTTATAATCGATCACGCGTTTGACAGGCACCAGAACCTTCATGCGCGTTTCTCCTCTTAGAATTCCTTCCCGGTCGGCCATGAGGCCGAGGCTCCGGAAATCCCATACCGCGCCCTCGCCGCGATGACGAGGGGGATTCTTATATGCGGAATACCGTTCCGCAAACTACGCGGCAGTCTCATGGCGATGAAATAGACTTGACGTTAACGTAAGTAAAGCGGCGGAGCGACGCGGGCACCCCCGGGTCATTGCCGGCTGGCGATCTCCTGCAGGCTCCATTCCACCGCGTCGCGGATGCAGCGGCCCAGCGCCAAATCAAAGGCTGAGGCGACGTCCAGCATGTCCTGCGACGCGGCTTCGACCCGTGCATCGAAGGTTTCAGAGCTGACGATCAGGCCCTGCGGCTCCTTCACCACCTTCATGTTGAACCGCACATTGATCGACAGGCGCACATCATTGGGGGCCACTGGCTGCGCGGCGCCGGGTGCCGTGACCGCGGTGGTTTCAGCCTGGAATTCGCGCAGATCGGTCAGCACCGTGAAATCCCCGTTCAGCCCCGAGGCCCGCCGCCCAACCGAAAGCACCTGGCCGGTGTTTTCATAGCTTTCCATCAGCAGAACCTGAACCATCAGCGGCACACGATCGACCCAGCGCACGCCGGGGAAATATTCCACCTTCAGCGGGTGTGGGCGCACCGCAATCCGGTCGGTGTTGACCGCCGCCGCCGCGGTGGGTTCATCCACCACGATCTGCGCGCGGATCCGCGGCAGGTCACCCGCAAACGTGCTTTTGGGCGACAGCGCATAAAGCTGCGGCGGCGTCACCACGGCCCCGAACCCCTGCAACGACGTGCACCCAGCGGCCAGCGCCGCCACACCGCCAAGCATTGCGGTGCGCCGCGCCATGGAAACGGGCATGAAATGGGTCCGGGTCACGCGCATGATCTGCATCCTATCTGCGATATTCAGGGCGCTGGGTGCCCAACAGGAACCGGGCGGGGTCGCGCTCCAGCTTCTCGGTGACGCGCTGCAGGCTTTCCATCAGGCTGCGGCCTTCTTGCATGAAGCGCACGAATTGCGGCAATCCGGCCTGCATGAAGGCCTTGAGCTGGGGCGTGTTCTCACCAATCACAGTGTCGAGCCGCACCGCCAGATCGCGGGTCGCGGACATCGTCTCGCGCAGTTCCCGGCTGATCTGCGGCAGATCGCCGGCGACTGAGGTCGCCGCGCCTTCGAGCGCCGATGCCATCGACCGCATGTCCCCCAGAATCGCCGTCACATCGCCTGACATCATATCCCCGACGCCGCCGAATGCATCCTGCGCCGTGGTCAGCATCGTGTCCGCGCTGGCCATCGCGCCGTTGATCGACGCGATGGCACCGTTGGCGCGCAGGAATGTATCGGTCGCGGTCGTCAGCGCGGCCGACGCATCCACCATCAGCGCTGGCAACAGGTCGGTTGAGGCATCGAGCGAGGCCCCCACCTGCCGCACCGTCGTCGCCACCTGCGCGGATGCCGCGCGCACATCTGCCACGATGGCCGGAAGGTCGTCGGCCATGACGCGGTTGAACGCCAGCAAGGATTGGTTGGCTGTCGCCATGGCACCGCGGGCGTCAGCGATCAGGGCCGCGCCTTCGCCCGTCATCAGCCGGTCCGCCGACAGTCCTGCGGATGCCACCGCCTGCAACGCCTGATCGGCGCTGCGCAGCGTGCCTTCAGCCTGCGCGACGCGCAAAGCGGTCTGATCGGCCAGCCGCGTCGCCGCATCCGCCGCGCCGCCGACTGAGGCTGCGGCAAAGGTCGCGGCGTCGATCATCGCGGGAATGCCTTCCGTGCGGGCCATGGTGGCCCGCGCGTCGGCGATCAGCCCCGGGGCGTCGTCGCGCAGCACGCGCGACGCCTCAGTGCCCGCGGCCTCAATGGCGTTCAGCGCGCCGGAGGCATCGGTGATGGCAATCTCAAGCTTGGCAATTGATCCTTGCGCTTCCTCCAGGCGTTGCGCGGCCAGCCCACTGACCACAGTCACGCCATTGGACGCGGTTTCGACCGAGGCCAGCGTCGCCCCCGCCTGCACCAACGCCACGTTCAGCGCATCAATCGTGGCTTCGGCCTGTGCCAGCCGGGCCTCAGCCGCGGCGCCCAACGCGTCGGCGCGCGCGGTCAGGGTGTCGACCGCCGTGCCGGTTTTCGCGCCCAGATCGACGGTCACGCGGTCAATGCTGGCCGCCGCACCGCTGACCTGTTCGACCAGCTTGGGCAAGCTGTCATCCATCAGCGTCGCGGCGCCGGTCAGCGCCACCGCGGCGGCGTCGATGGCCGGGCCCGCGCGGTCGATGGCACCGCGGGCGACAACCAGCGTATCTTCAGCCGCGACCATCGCGCCTTGGGCCGCATTCGCCACCGCATCGAGCCGCGTGGTGAAGGCCGCGATGTCCTTGGTTGCACCGGCCAGATCAGCGGCCAGCGCATCAAAATCTGCCATCGCGTTGTCCAAACGCCCGGTCGCGGTCTGCACGTTGGTCAGGATGCCTTCGACCGCGGCGCGGTTGCCTGGGGTCACCACGCCGCGCAATTCGCGCAGCAGGGCGACGGCCTCTTCCATCACGGCGGGGGCGCCTTCGAAAATCGTGGCGATGGCGGATTTCTCGGACGGGATCACCGGCACGTCTTCGCCCGGTCCAGCGCGCAAAGGCCCAGCGCCTGCGTCACCGCCCGACAGCGCCACATAACCGACCCCGGTCACACCTTGCATTTCCAGCGTCGCCTTGGTGCCGTCAACCACCGGAACATCGGCGTCCACCTCAATGCGCACGCGCACCACTGACGGGTCGGCGGGGTCAAGGAACAGCCCCCGCACCTGCCCGACCGGCAGCCCGTTATAGCGCACATCGCCTGCTTCGCGCAGGCCAGACACGCTGTCAAAGCGCACGTCGAAATAGTGATAGGACCGATCCGCCTCAGCCTTGGCGAGCCACAGGAACAGGTACATCCCCCCCAGCAGCCCGATCAGGGTGAAGATGCCGATCAGCACGTGGTTCGCGCGGGTCTCCATCTCAGGCTCCTTGGTTTTCGGCTTGGGGGGCGTTGGTGACCAGCGCGGCGCGCGCCCGGACCCCGTGGAAATAGTCGTGCACCCACGGATGATCGACCGTCAGCATGTCGGCCATGGTCCCGGTGATCAGCACCTTTTTTTCCGCCAGCACCGCGATCCGGTCGCAGCAGGCGTGCAAGGTGTCAAGATCGTGGGTTACCAGAAACACGGTCAAACCGAGGCTGCGCTGCAACTGCCGGATCAGCTGGTCGAACGCCGCGGCGCCGATCGGGTCCAGCCCCGCGGTCGGCTCATCCAGAAACACGATCCGCGGGTCCAACGCCAACGCCCGCGCGATGCCCGCACGTTTGCGCATGCCGCCCGACAATTCCGATGGCAGCTTGTCGTTGGCAAGGCTCGGCAGCCCCGACAGCGATACCTTCAGCCGCGCAAGCGCCGCGCGCATCGGGGCGGGCAGGTCCAGATGCTCTCGCATCGGGGCTTCAACATTCTGTTGCACTGTCAGAGATGAAAACAGCGCGCCGTCTTGGAACAACACGCCCCAGCGCTTTTCAACCGCGCGGCGAATGTCCTCATCGGCGTTGGCCACATCGGTGCCCAGCACTTCAATGGACCCGGCGCGGGGGCGGATCAGGCCGATGATGGATTTCAGCAGCACCGATTTGCCCGTGCCCGACCCGCCGACCACCCCCAGCACTTCGCCGGGATAGACATCAAGATCGAGCCCGTCATGCACCACCTGCGGCCCGAACGCGTTCACGAGGCCGCGCACCTTGATGATCGGCGTGCGCGCGTCGGTCATATCCCCAGCTCCGCAAAAAAGACTGAGAACACCGCGTCTGCGATGATCACCGAAAAGATCGCCATCACCACCGCCGACGTGGTGCGCCGCCCGACCGATTCCGACGATGCTCCGACCCGGAACCCCTGCCAGCAGCCGATCACCCCGATCAGCACCGCAAAGACCGGCGCCTTCACCATGCCGACGATCAGATGATTGACGTCGGTGTTGTCATGCAGGCGCGATATGAACATGCCCGGTGACACGCCCAGCTCAATCCAGCTCATCAGCAACCCACCCGCGAGGCCTGCGAAATTGGCAATCAGGCCCAGGATCGGCAGCATGAACAGCAGCGCCAGCACCCGCGGCATTGCCAGCACCTCTATGGGGTCAAGGCCGAGGGTCCGCATCGCGTCGATTTCCTCACGCACTTTCATCGACCCGATGGATGCGGTGTAGGCCGACCCGGACCGCCCCGCGACGATGATCGCGGTCAGCAATATCCCCAGTTCGCGCAGCACCGAGACCGCGATCAGATCGACCACGAACACCTCAGCCCCGAAGGTGCGCAGCTGTACCGCGCCCTGAAACGCCAGCACGATGCCGATCATAAAGCCCATCAGCGCGACGATGGGCACCGCGGCGACGCCAGCTTCTTGGCAATGATGCACCAGCGACGTGAACCGCAGCCGTCCGGGATGCCGCATGGTGCGCACGATCCGCGACAGGACCAGACCAAAGAACCCCAGCGCATCACCGACCGTCTGCACCGCGCCAATGGTCCCCTGCCCGATGCCCGCCAGCCGGTCGGCGATGGTGCGCGGGCGCGGGGGGGCGGGCGGTTCAGGCATCGCCTTTGCCACCGTCTCAATCAACGTGATCTGGTCGGCTGATGCGCCGGTCAGCGCGGGCTCTGCCCCCTCAGCGCGCAGGCGGTCCATGATGGTGACGATCAGCCATGCGCCGCCGGTGTCGATGGCGGTCAGATCGGTCAGATCAAACTGGGCGGCCCGCGCGCCCGCGGCCGACACCCGGCCCAGCGTTTCAGCAGGCGCGCGCAGACCCGCGGTCAGCAGCGGGCCTGCGAACGCGATGCGCAGCGTCTCGCCGCTTCGGTCGATGTCGAGCCGCAGTTCGGTCATCGTGCCTCGGGCCTCGGGCGGGAGAGGGAATAAGGAGGTCGCGCATGTGCGGCAGATGGCGGGTCAAGTCGCGTTTGACCATCGCAAGCCCGCCGTTCAGGGGCAAGGGGGCGCCTGTTCGCAGACGGAACCAGTTTGCCTGCGGCACCCGGCGCACACCGGCACAGACCAAAAACGCCCCGGGCGATGCCGGGGCGCTTTCAATCTGAGGACCAGCGGTGGATCAGCCGCAGCCGCCCGCAGCCGCGATCTGCATCGGGCGCGGTTCAATGCCCAGCGCGCGGCAGACCTGATAGGGCAGATCGGGGTTGTTGAGCGTGTAGATGTGCAGATGCTCCGCCCCCTGCGCCACCAGCGCGGAGCATTGCTCCGCACACAGGGCGACCGAGAGCAGTTCGCTCGCGTCCTGGGCATCGGCGTTTTCGAACGCGTGGCCCATCCAGTCAGGGACCTTGGCGCCGCACATTTTGGCGAACCGGGTCATCTTGGCGAAATTCTCAATCGGCAGGATGCCGGGCATGATCGGCGCGTTGATCCCGGCCTTTTCAGCGGCATCGCGAAAGCGGAAATAATCGTCGTTGTCGAAGAAAAACTGGGTGATCGCTCCGTCCGCCCCGGCATCGAGCTTGCGCTTCAGGTTGTCCAGATCAGCCGAAAGACTCGCCGTCTCAGGGTGTTTTTCGGGATAGGCGGCGACCGAAATCTTGTCATGCCCAGCCGCGCGCAGCCCGGCCACCAGTTCAGCAGCGCTTTGGAACCCGTCAGGATGGGGGGTGAAGCGGTCCGCGCCCTTGGGCGGATCGCCGCGCAGCGCCACGATGCGGCGCGCGCCGATTTTGCGGTAGTTCGCGGCCACATCCAGCGTTTCAGCTTTGGTCGCGCCGACGCAGGTCAGATGCCCTGCCACCACAAGCCGCGCGCGATCAACGATGGTCATGATCGCCGCCATGGTGCGGTCGCGCGTCGCGCCGCCCGCGCCAAAGGTCACCGACACGAATTCAGGGGCCAGCGGGGCCAGTCGTTCAACCGACCGCCACAGCCGCAGCGTCGCCTCAGGCGTGGCGGGGGGAAAGAACTCAAACGAAACCGAGGGGACGCCAGACTGCGCCGCGGGCGTATCGGTCATGGATCGGCTCCTGCTTCCAAAATTTTCGGGGCTGGCGGGGGAGCGCGCATACGCGCGCCGCGACTCACCGCATGCATGGCCTGTGAAACTAGGCGTTGGATTGCGACCATTCAAGGGCTAAAGACGACTGCGCATGGTTTGCGCCCCGTGCGGCATGTCGCTAAATCGCGCTGTCGCGTCGTTGGCGGCGCCGCAGAACGCCGCGCCTCGTGGGAATTATCAGGCAACGAACAGGAGAAGACTGATTGGCCAAAGTTCAGGTGGTCTGGTGGCGAGACATCCCCGCCCAGGTGATTGCGGGCAAAGGACGGCGCGCTGCAAAGCGCCAGTTGCCCGAACGGTTCGAACAGGCGATTGATCGCTGCGCCATGAAGGTTGGCGCCAAGGACGCGGATGCTTATCTCGCCGATTGGCGGCGCGCTGAGCCCTATGAGATTGACGGCGACGATGACACCGTCGCCGACGCTGAGGCCGCAAGGCTTGACACAGATTACGGGGTCGACCGGATCAAGGCCCTGATCGCCCAAAACGGGTGGGAGAAGACCGCGGACTGATCCTCCGCGCATGACGCATTCATCGACACGGCGCCCCACAGGGCGTGCATGTGGCTAAGGGGACGACCGCATGGGCAATGTTCTGAACTTCTTCTCGCGCAAACCGTCGGCACCCGTTTCTGTGTCGGGTGAACCGCTGACCGGGCTGCTGCAAAGCTTTTCGCTGGAGGTGATGCCCCGCACTGCCGCCAAGATCGAAAGCTTTGCCGACATCCTGCCCGCCGGGTCGCGCGTCTACATCGCCCATATTGACGGCACGCCGATCGAAGACATGGTCGCCACCGCCAAACGCATCGCGGCCGAAGGCATGCAGGTCATGCCCCACCTGCCCGCCCGCATCATCCCCGACCGCGCCACGCTGAACGACTGGCTGGCGCGCTATGCTGGCGAGGCGGGCGTTGATCAGGCGCTGCTGCTGGCGGGCGGGCTTTCGACGCCCAAGGGGGATTTCCATTCCTCAATGCAGCTGATGGAGACCGGGCTGCTGGACGCCCACGGCATCACCCGCCTGCACGTCGCTGGCCACCCTGAGGGCAACCGCGACATCGACAGCCATGGCGACACAGTGATCATGGAGGCGCTGCGCTGGAAACAGGACTTCGCCAACCGCACCGACGCGAAAATGGCCATCGCCACCCAGTTCTGCTTTGACGCAGCGCCGATCTTCGACTGGGCCGCGCGCCTGAAAGAGGGCGGCGTAGACCTGCCGATCCATATCGGCGTCGCGGGCCCCGCGAAACTGCAGACGCTGGTGAAATTCGCCATGACCTGCGGGGTTGGCCCCTCGGTGCGCGTGCTGCAACGCCGCGCCGCGGACGTGACCAAGCTGATGCTGCCCTTCACGCCTGAATCGCTGCTGCGCGACATCGCAGCGCGCAAGGCCGCCGATCCGGCCCTGCAGATCGAGGCGGTGCATTTCTTCCCCCTCGGCGGCATCAAGGCGACCACTGATTTCACCGGGCGCTTCAGCAGCGCCGGCGCCATGCGCGCACGCGTTCAGGCCTGACGCGCAACGGCGGGGCCTGGCGCCGCGGGCCCCTGGGCCCGCGCCGGGCGCGAAGCGGGGCGCAGCCCCCCTGAGCGCCCGGCCGCCCCGACGGACACCTGACATCGCCCCTTCGCCATGCTAACGGACCTTGCCCGGCGCGCCTGTCTTGCGCCGCTGCCGCCGCATGTCCCGCGCCCCCAGCCCCTGAGGATCAGCCCAATGACTCGCACCGTTTTGGAATCGAAAACGAAAACCGTCGTGATCGGCTTCGATGAGCCGTTCTGCGTGATCGGCGAGCGGATCAACCCCACCGGCCGCAAACGGCTGGCGGCGGAGCTGGAGATGGACGACTTTTCCACCATCGACGCCGATGCGCTGGCGCAGGTCGCTGCCGGGGCCAACGTGCTCGACATCAACTCAGGCGCGGTGTTCTCAGGCCGGATGGCCGCCGACCCGCGCTACGCCGACAACAACTTTGTCGAACCGCCGCTGATGAAGGCGCTGATTGAACGGGTGCAGGCGCTGGTCGACGTGCCGCTGTGCATCGACAGCTCAGTCCCCGGCGCGCTTGAGGCCGGGCTTGCCGCCGCCTATGGCCGCCCGCTGCTGAATTCAGTGACCGGAGAGGAAGAGCGCATGGAGCTCGTCCTGCCTTTGGTCAAAAAATACAACGTGCCGGTCGTGGCGATCTCCAACGATGATGACGGCATCTCTGAGGACCCCGATGTCCGCTTTGCCGTCGCCAAGCGCATTGTGGAACGTGCGGCCGATTACGGCATCCCCGCCTGGGACATCGTCGTGGACCCGCTGGTGATGCCGATCGGTGCCATGGCGACCGCGGGCAGACAGGTCTTTGCGCTGGTGCGCCGCCTGCGCGACGAATTGGGCGTCAACACCACCTGCGGCGCGTCCAATGTCAGCTTCGGGCTGCCCAACCGCCACGCCATGAACGCCGCCTTCCTGCCCATGGCGATCAGCGCGGGGATGACCTCAGCCATCATGAACCCGATCCGTCCGGCGGAAATGGACGCGGTGCGCGCGGCCAACATGCTGATGAACCACGACCCCCACGGCGCCGCATGGATCCGCGCCGCCAAGGCCGCATCGGGCGACGCAGCCCCCGCAGGCGCTCGCGGCGGACGCGACCCCAGCCGCCGCCGCCGCCCTGCGTAAGACTGCAGGTGCAGATCTAGAGTACTCTCTGAAGTCGCCGCAGAATTCTGCGGCGACTTTTTTATTAAAATAGGGTAATATTAGGTACTGAAATTTACGATTCACAGGTGAACCATGTTAAAAATTTTGACTGTATCTGCAGGACTTGCAGTTTCTATTTCAATTTCAGGGTGCGGACTCGTATCTGAGAGAGCCGCGGAACGCACCAAAGACCGCCTTCAGCTTATGGGGTCATCTGGGCCACGGCTAAACTCCGAAGACATCAAGAAACATATGAATGCGTACAGAAACCTGCGCCTCTTCGCCCTGCAAAGCCTGACCAATGAAGACGTCCCCGCTGCGCAGCTTCTCATACCGATACCCGACAAAGATCTGGTCGACGTGCAGGTCATGGCTTTCGGATACGTGGAGGCACGCTGCACCGCGTATCTCGACGCCATATTCTGGACAGGCCGCACCCAGAAAGCCGGGCTTTCGACACTGTCAGCAGGGGCCGCGGCAACGGGCTCAATTCTGGCGGCAACTGGCGGGGCCGCCAGCACAATCGGCATCGTTGCGGCTGCGTTTGGCCTCACCTCATCCCTGTTTGAGACAACCACCGAAAAGTATCTCTACAGCATTGAGCCGAGCAACATCGTCTCGCTGACCGAACAGGCCCGAGGGGTTTATGAGACTGCCCTTCTCGTTCCAACATCCGAGGCGCAGGTATTGCGGCACGTTCAGGGCTATATCCTGCTGTGCTCTCCCGTGAAAATCGAAGCGCTTGTGAACGAAGCCGTCAAAAGCGCGACCATTGTGGTGCGCCAGCAGTTTTCAGCACCACTGACTGCAGATGAGTATACAAAATACACAACGCTTTCGGCGAAATCAACGCTCACGCCTGCGGAGGCCGAAACGCTGAACTTTCTGAGGCGCCGCCATCTCGCTGCGGGCCAGGTCTCGAAGTCGACGGGAGGCAAGGTCACCACCAACCAGTCCGTCGGCGTGCCTTTGGTTACAGCCATCAAAAAATAGGCCACAGGTCAGCATCGTCAGCCGCAGATCGCCGCTATCCGACTGGTGATCCAATCGATGATTATCTGCGCCAGCGGGTCGCCCTTTAGACGCAGCCGGATCAGCAGCGACACCTCGTGCCGTATGGTGATAGGGGCGGGACAGCGCAGAGCTGCTCCGCGCGTCGCTAGCAGCCCTGTAAGGCGCGTGCACATTGGATCGCCCACAGGCCCGCCGGCCGCTGATCAGCGCCGCCGCACCCCGCCTTGGATGGGCAACGTGCGGCGCGGGGTCATTAGGGCGCGCGGAACACACGCTGTTCCTCAGCGGTTGCGAGATCGGCCCAGGTTTCTTCGAACACCACGCCATCATCGTCGTAGCGCACGGTGCCGAGGCGTCTGGCCTCATAGGCCCCACCATCGAGGCGCAGCACCGAATAGGTCCAGCCCTCGTCGGTCAGTTCGCTGAAGCGCTGCTCGGTGTGGTCGCCCTCAGCGTCGGTCAGCTTGTAGCGGCACAGCAGTTCAACCTTTTCGCAATTGTGCGGCTCATAGGTTTCGACCGCTGCGCCATCCGCGTCCAGATAGGCGGTCAGCCTGCCTTCGGCATCGTGGACCATCATCGCAGCGGGGGCGCCCGCGGCGTCATCCCCGGCCACAATCGCCCAGACTGAGCGGTCGGCGGTCATTTCATCCAGCCGCAAGACGATCGCGCCGCCACTGTCGAAATTGAAGTGATAGGCGGCACCGGCCGACAGGGCCGTATAGGCGTCCTCAGCCGCGACAGGCGCGGCCACGAGGGCCAGCCACAGAACCGCCAATGGGCGGCGCAGGGCGCGCAGTGCGGGGCGCAGTGCGGGGTGCGTCATGGCTCGTGCCCTCCCGGATCGGGCCGCTTGGTGGCGCGGCGTTGTTGCGACCGTAGCGCAGGCAGGCGCGTCGGGGAAGGGGGCCGCTCAGGCCCCGCGCCAATGCGCCGCCCAGCGGTGCAACCGCGGGCAGCAGCATCGCCATCAGCCCTGCGCTGGCTGGCACCAACGCTGCACGGTCCCGACCAAGGCCACGGCACCCATATTCGCCACCCCGTTCAGCCCCTGCGCAGTGAGCGCGAAGGGCAACGCACCAAACGGCGCGGCGCGGCGCGCGGCGTGGCGCGTTGGTGAAGGGCTCGCCGGATCTGGCGTTCACGCCCACGATCAGATCGATCTGCATGGCGGCGGTGGGCAGCGCAAACGCGCCAAGACTGCGGCGGACGGTCATATGCGGGCATCGGCCAATGCGGGCACCACCAGTGCGGCAAGACCTCGCCGCGCTTAGATTTCATCAGCACGATCCCCGCCCTTCAGCGGCACCCCGATGCCAATCAACGTCACCGCGCGCCCGAGGGGTGCCGCACAGCGCCGCAGCGACGGTGCGCAACGGCGCTTCCCAGCCGCCATCCCCAGCGTTATGAACTTGTGCATGAGCTTAGCAGAGATCCCCCAGACCGACGACCGGCGCGCGCGCCGCAACGTGATGGTCCTCGTGGCAGCCCAAGCGATTCTGGGCGCGCAGATGCCGGTGAATTTTGTGCTGGGGGGGCTGGCGGGGCAGATGCTGACGCCGATCCCCTGCCTTGCAACCCTGCCGATATCCTTGATCGTGCTGGGATCCATGTTCGCGGCGCCCAACATTTCAGCGCTGATGGGGCGGCTGGGGCGGCGCGCGGGGTTCTGGATCGGGACCGGCGGCGGCGCAACGGGGGCCCTGCTGTCGGCCGCAGCGATGTATTACCAGTCTTTTGCGATGCTGCTGATCGGATCGCTGTTCACCGGCATCTACATGAGTGCGCAGGCCTTTTATCGCTTCGCCGCCGCCGATGGCGCGTCCGATAAATTTCGCCCCAAGGCGATTTCATGGGTGATGGCGGGCGGACTGGTGTCGGCGATTCTGGGGCCACAGATCGTCAAGCAGACCGCCGATGCCTTCACGGCGATACCCTTTGCCGGGGCGTATCTGTCGGTGGTGGTGCTGAACATGATCGGCGCGTTCCTGTTCCTGATGCTCGACAGCGCCCGCCCCCCCAAAGCCGCCCCTGACGCACCGCGCGGGCGCACCATCGGCGAATTGCTGCGCGCACCACGGGTGCTGGTGGCAATGATCTGCGGGATGGTGTCCTATTCGCTGATGAATTTGGTGATGACCTCCACGCCGCTGGCGGTGGTGGGCTGCGGGTTTGCAACCAACGACGCCGCAGACATCGTGTCGGTGCATGTGCTGGCGATGTTCCTGCCCAGCTTTTTCACCGGCCACCTGATCAACCGCTTTGGGGTGGAGAAAATCATCGCCATCGGCTTGGTGATTCTTGCCTGCGCAGGCGTCGTGGCCCTGATGGGCGTGAAGCTTGAGAATTTTTATGTCGCGCTGTTCCTGCTCGGGATCGGTTGGAATTTTGGCTATATCGGCGGCACCGCGATGCTGGCGACGGCCCATGCGCCACATGAGCGGTCCCGCGTGCAGGGCATGAATGATTTCGCGGTGTTCGGCCTGGTGACGGTGGCGTCGCTCAGCTCTGGCGGGCTGATGAACTGTGTGGGGGGCGATCCGCAGACCGGCTGGGCGGCGGTGAACCTTGCGATGATCCCGTTCCTGGCGCTGGCCGGTGGCGCGCTGATCTGGTTCGCGGTGCGCAAGCCTGAAGCGACGGCCTGAGGCACCCCCAGCAACGAAACAGGCCCGGACGCAATGTCCGGGCCTGTTTCGTTTCAGACGGTCGCGCCGCCAGTCACTGACCGAAAAGCCCACCACCGCCACCGGCACCGGCGCTGACATTGCCCAGATTGCCGAACACCTGCTGCACGATGGTCATCTCACGCCCGTAGGTCGGCGTGGTGCGGGTGGCCAGATCGATCACCTGACCGTCCTCCAGCCCATAACGCTCCACGCCTGACACCAAGCCGTCGGCGCCAAAACGGATCGCGATCACCCGGCGTTCAACCGCCTTGGGGGCTTGCCAGGCGTTGGTCTCAAAGACCGACGCGACGTAGTACCACGCGTCCGCGCGGACCACGCCCGCCGTCGAAGGCCGGCCGATCTTGCGCACAACCGTCTCCGCGCTGTCCACGCCCGGCTCCACCGCCGCAAGCCGGTCTTCGGGTGGGGCGTAGCCGTGGGTGGTGACGATCGGCGCGCAGGCCGCTGTCAGCAGCGCCAGCGCCGCCGTGGTCCCGCGCAATGTCCAGCCGCGTCCGAGCATGGGAACCCCCCGTTTGGTGAAAGCCGCCCGTCGCCGGGATAGACCCTGCGACAGCGCTTCACCTACCGCGCGCAATGTGTAAATTCAAGCGCGACGGGCCCACCCGACGCGCCACCTTCCGGGACCCGCATTCGACGTCAGGAGAGCTCAGCCATGCCCGATCCGATTCCCCTGCATGCGCCGCGGCCGGAGTTTTCGCGCCCTCTCAAGGTGTCCGGGCTGCCTGAACGCGGCCTGACCTTTCGTGAAACCGCCACTGCGGACGAACGTGCGGCGCTGGCAAAGCGCTACGGGGCGCTTGGCGTCAAGCGCATCGCGGTTGAGGGCAAGCTGCGCCGCGAGGGGCTTGGCTGGCTGCTGAAGGCCCGTGTGACGGCGCGGGTGACGCATACCTGCGTCGCCACGCTTGATCCGCTGGACCAGTTCATCGACGAACCGATCGAACGCATGTATGTCCCCGGCGCACCGCAGCTCGACGAGCTTTTGGACCTCGACATCGACGCAGACGACCCGCCAGAGCCGCTGGGCCGCGAAATCGACCTCGGCGAGGTGGCGGCGGAAACTGCGGCGCTGGCGCTCGATCCCTATCCGCGTTCGGACAAGGCCGCCCCTGTTGAGACCGCCGCCGCCCCCGAAGGCACCGCGCCGCTGACCGACGAGGACGTGCGCCCCAAGCCCTTCGCCGGCCTCGCCGCGCTGAAGGAAAAGCTGGAAAAAGACGGTGGTGAGAGCTGACCCGAAACCCCGTGCAGCGGGGTGGGCAAGAATCCCCTTGCCCTCGCGGGGTCTTCCAGTATGTTCCGCACCTCGCTGCTAGGGGAGTCGTTGACGCCCGGCCGGGGCCCTTTCGGGGGCCAAAGTCGGACGGAGAAGGCTGCTGGCGGCGAAGGGCGATTCTTGCGAACCGGCCGGATGCGCGTTGGACCCTTCGGGGCGAAGCGCAGCGTCGGGGCGGGTTTAAGAGCGCCCGGAACCGAGACATAAGGGCCGCGATCGCGGCATCAGGACATCACGAGCCCCCGTTCGGGGCGCGAGAGAAAAGGTCGAGATCATGGCGGTCCCCAAACATAAGGTCAGCCCGTCCAAACGCAACATGCGACGTTCGCATGATGCGCTGGTCCCGGGCGCCTTCAATGAGTGCCCGAATTGCGGCGAGCTGCGCCGCCCCCACCACGTGTGTGGGGCCTGCGGTCACTACTCCGGCCGCGAGGTCGTCGCGGTGGTCGCGGAAGTGGACGTCGACGAGGACTGAGCAGGTCTCCTCGGCCCGGAATGACCGGCGGCGCGCTTCGGCGTCCGTCGCGGCATGCCGCAGCCATCCCCCGAGGATAGGCGACGGACGAGGGAAAGTTCATGTCCAAGTCCATGTCAGCATCTGACAATATTGCCGGAAGCGGCGGCGGAAACGTCGCCGCCAACGTTATTTCCGTTGATGCCATGAGCGGTGACAAAGGTCCCGTTCCTGTCATCGGCGGCATGGCGAAATCCGCCGGCAAGAATCCCGATCTGCGGTTCATCGTCCATGGCGACGCCGCTGAACTCACTCGCTTGCTGCGCAAGCGCGCCATTTTGCGTGACCGGGTGGAAATCCGGCATGTGGACGGTGTGGTGCCGATGGACGCCAAGCCGTCAAAAGTGGTGCGCCAGGCACGCGGCACGTCAATGCTGTCCGCCGTGGAAGCGGTGGCCAAGGGCGAAGCGTCCACCGTCGTCAGTTGCGGCAACACCGGCGCGCTGATGGCGCTGTCGATGCTGAAGCTGCGCAAGGCGCCCGGGGTGGATCGCCCGGCGATCGCCGTGTTCTGGCCGTCGCGCAATCCCACCGGCTACAACATCGTGCTCGATGTCGGGGCGGATGTGCGCGCAGATGCAATCAACATGCTGCAATACGCGGTGATGGGGGCTGAATACGCCCGCGTCGGCCAGGGTCTGGCGCGTCCGCGGGTTGGCATCCTTAATGTCGGGGCTGAGGAACATAAGGGCGGCGCCGACATGCGCCGCGCCTATGAGATGATCGAGGCCGAGGCCGCGCGCGAAGGGTCGGTGCTGTCCTTTGTCGGCTTTGTCGAAGGCGGCGACATCTTGTCAGACCGCGTGGACGTGATCGTCACCGACGGGTTCACCGGGAACATCGCGCTGAAAACCGCTGAGGGCACGGCGTCGTTCATCTCCGAATCACTGCGCGCCGCATTCAGCCATTCGATCATCTCGCGGATGGTCGGGCTGCTGGCGCTGCGGTCGCTGGAACGGTTGCGCAAAAAAATTGACCCGCGGCGCGTGAACGGTGGCGTGTTTCTGGGATTGAACGGCGCGGTGGTCAAAAGCCATGGCGGCGCCGACGCCACCGGGGTTGCGGCCGCGATCAAGCTGGCCGCGACCATGGGCCGGACGTCTTTTCCGCAGCGCGTGGCGGAACAGGTTGCCAAACTGACGCTGGCACAAGAAACTGCTGGTCCCGGCGCCCAAGATTACGGCCCCAACGCATCCGGAAAGACCAACGAATGACCGTTATGCGTGCCGTGCCCGTGTCGTGCGGCCACTATCTGCCCGAACGTGTTGTCGAGAATGCGGAGTTCGCCGAGTCGCTCGACACATCGGACGAATGGATCCGCTCGCGCTCCGGCATCGAACGCAGGCACTTTGCGGCGCCTGGGCAAAAGACATCCGACCTTGCTGTGGCAGCGGCGCGCGACGCGCTGGCCAAGGCGGGGATGGTGGCGAACGATCTTGACGCCATCATCTTGGCGACGGCCACGCCGGATCAGACCTTTCCGTCCACCGCCAGCCGGGTGCAGTTTGAACTTGGGATGACCCGCGGCTTTGCCTTCGACGTGGCGGCGGTGTGCGCTGGGTTCATCTATGCGCTCGCCACCGCCAATTCGATGATCGTGTCGGGCCAGGCGAAAACCGTCATGGTGATCGGGGCGGAGACGTTTTCACGCATCATGGACTGGACCGACCGCAGCACCTGCGTGCTGTTCGGCGACGGTGCCGGCGCGCTGATATTGCGGGCAGACCCCAACGACGGCAGCACGAACAATCATGGCGTGATGTCGGTGAAGCTGCATTCGGATGGCGCGCACAATCAGATTTTGTATGTCGATGGCGGCCCCTCAACCACCCAAACCGCAGGCGTGTTGCGGATGGAGGGGCGCGAGGTCTTCAAGCACGCGGTCAGCAAGCTGGCCGAAGTCGCGCATGAGGCGTTGGATGCCTGCGGTGCGACCGCGGACGACGTGACCTGGATGATTCCCCACCAAGCCAACAGCCGAATCATCGAATCAACCGCCCGAAAGACCGGCCTGCCCATGGAAAAGGTCGTGATGACCGTGCAGGACCATGGCAACACGTCGGCGGCCTCTATCCCGCTGGCGCTGTCGGAATGGCATTCGCGCGGGCTGATCAAACGGGGCGATCTGCTGCTGATGGAAGCCATCGGTGGCGGGCTGGCATGGGGCGCGGCGGTGATGCGCTGGTGATCCACCACCCCCAACGCAGCGCCGCGCGTGCGGTGGCGCAAATGCTTGTTTGGGTGAGTTTGAAGCGTCCGGCAAGCCGTTGACATTGACTCACAATCAGATCGCCGCCTAGGCTAAGGTCAAGGCGATTGGCGCGGCATTTTGCGTGCGCCATCCCCATGTGGCTGCAGGAGGGTGAATTGTCGGGAAAGACTTATACGCGCCTCGACCTCACTGAGGCGGTGTATCGAGAGGTCGGGCTGTCCCGGAACGAATCCGCTGAACTGGTCGAGAGCATTCTCTCCCATGTCTCGGACGCTCTCGTGGCTGGCGAATCGGTGAAAATCTCGTCGTTCGGCACCTTTGCCTTGCGCGAAAAGGGGGCCCGCATGGGCCGCAACCCCAAGACCGGAGAGGAAGTTCCGATTGAGCCGCGCCGCGTGCTTGTGTTCCGGCCCAGTCATATCTTGAAAGACCGGATCAACGACGGCCTCGGCGGCGGCTGATGCGCGCGTGATGAACGGAATGCCGGGGGGCGTTCCCGAGGGGGCATGCGATGCAGACGGGCCGCGGGCGATGCGCGGCCAGGTGCCGCAAATGGATCGGAGCCTGGCCATGACCAAATCGCCTCAGGCGTTCCGGACCATCTCTGAGGTCGCCACGCATCTTGACGTGCCGGCCCATGTCCTGCGATTCTGGGAGACGAAATTCACCCAGGTCAAACCAGTCAAACGTGGCGGGGGCCGGCGGTATTACCGGCCCGAAGACGTGTCTTTGCTGGAGGGGATCCGTGATCTTCTTTACGCCGAGGGCATGACCATCAAGGGCGTGCAGAAGATTTTGCGCGAACGTGGTGCGCGCGCCGTCGCGGACCACATCGGAGCCGTGGCCCCTGCCGCCATGCCCAAAGCGGTGGCCCCCGCCGCCGTGGTGCCCCCCGAGGCTGCGCGCGATGCGGTGCGGGCGGCGATATCCAAGCTTGAAGCATTGCTTGACCGGCTGCGGAGCGACCCCTCCGCCACCCCGGTCAAGCAGACGCATGGGCGCGTTGCAGGCATCATCGGGCGGCCCTGACGGGGCGCGGCGAAAATGTTCTTCGCCGGCGCTGCATCTGAGGGGTTGCGTCGCCCTGCGCGCCCGGATAATCAGCGTTTCGGAAGCGGGCTGTAGCGCAGTTTGGTAGCGCGTCCGTCTGGGGGACGGAAGGTCGTGAGTTCGAATCTCGCCAGCCCGACCAATTGGACGCCAGCCCCTCGGGGCTGGCGTTTCGCATTTCAGGCCACCCCATAGGTGGCCACCCCTGAGCGGGAGGCCCGCGCCATGCCCACGGACCAAGATCCGCATCTGCCCGGCGTCGTGCCCTCGCAGCGCCTGCATGAAATGATCGCCCGGCGCGAAATCCACCCTGCCCCCGGCTATGACCCGATCCCGGACGCCCTGATCCAGCCCGCCAGCCTGGACCTGCGGCTGGGACGCACCGCCTACCGCGTGCGCGCCAGCTTTCTGGCGGGCGAAGGGTTCACTGTGGCCGCGCGTCTGGACCGCTTTGCCATGCACCAGATCGACCTGACCGATGGCGCGGCGCTGGAAAAGGGCTGCGTCTATCTTGTGCCCTTGCAGGAATCGCTGGCGCTGCGCGCAGACATCTCCGCGGCGGCGAATGCCAAAAGCTCCTCCGGGCGGCTGGATCTGTTCACCCGGCTGATCACCGATCAGGGCGTGGAATTCGACCGGGTGGAGGCAGGCTATCACGGGCCGCTTTATGCTGAGATTTCCCCGCGCAGCTTTTCCGTGCTGGTGCGCCCGGGCGACCGGCTGAACCAGATCCGGTTTCGCCGCGGCGATGGGATGATGGATGACGACGCGCTGCGGGCCCTGCACGCGCGCGAACATCTGGTGGATGTGGCGGCGCGGATTGATCAAGGGCTGGCCTTTTCCGTTGACCTCAAGCCCAAGGGCGCGGCCCCGGTGGGCTGGCGCGCCCGCCCCCATGCCGGGCTGATCGACCTGAGCCGCATCGCCAGCTATGACCCCGCGGAGTTCTGGGAGCCGGTGTTTCCGCGCACGGGCGGCGGCATCATCCTCGACCCCGGTGCGTTTTACATTCTGGTGAGCCGCGAGAGCGTGCACGTCCCCCCCGATTATGCCGCTGAGATGGCGCCCTACCTGGCGATGGCCGGGGAATTTCGGGTGCACTACGCCGGGTTTTTCGACCCCGGCTTTGGCCATTTCGCCGCTGGGGGTGCCGGGTCAAAAGGCGTGCTGGAGGTCCGGTGCTTCGAGGCGCCCTTTGCGCTGGAGCACGGCCAGCAGGTCGGGCGGCTGGTGTATGAGCCGATGGCCGAGCGGCCAGACATCCTTTATGGCACGGCGCTCGGGTCCAACTATCAAGGCCAGGGGCTGAAGCTGGCCAAGCAGTTCAGGGCACCCTGAACAACGGGCGCAGCGCAGTGTTCAACGCGGCCGCATGTCTTGAAAATTGGATTTTTTACGATAATTAAACACTTGTAAATTCTCATTTTTGATACATGCAATGATCAAATTTCTCGCCGCCGCTCTGCTCGCTTTGGCCACCGCCACACCCGCCGCCGCCTTGACCGTGTCCACCCTCGCGGACCGAGATTCAACCGCCTTCTCATGGGGGCTGCCGGACACGGCGGCTTACGGCCAGACATTTTCCTTGGCCGGTGCCGAAAACATCACCGACTTCACCTTCGTGATCAACGATGGTGGCACGTCGATTTCCTATGACAGCTTCATCTTTGGCTGGGACGGGACCAAAGCCTCCGGGTCCGCGCTGTTCAGCGGCAGCGGCGCCACCGCTGGCGTCGCCGCGATGACCGACCATACCACAATCACTGGCGGCGTTGCATTGGGGGCAGGTTCCTATGTGGCGTCCTTTCAGGCCACTTCCAGCGGCCCATCAAACTGG
The DNA here is from genome assembly GCA_047610385.1 of Paracoccaceae bacterium. GTDB lineage: Bacteria > Pseudomonadota > Alphaproteobacteria > Rhodobacterales > Rhodobacteraceae > JBOCEF01. The sequence goes on from JBLGAC010000005.1 coordinate 26,512, forward strand.
GGATTTGTCACTTCGTCAGACGTCTATGGCGGCGGCCTGTTCGTTTATCAAAACAATAGCGGCGACGTGGGCCAGTTGACCACGTCATCCTGGACCCCGAACCATCAGGGCACCGGTTTTGATCTGGCGTTCGAGATCAACGCCACCCCAGTGCCCCTGCCCGCCGCCGCGCCGATGCTGCTGGCCGGTCCGGGCGGCTTGCTCATGCTGCGTCGCCGCAAGGGCTGATCGCCGGGTCACGCATCGCGAACGGGCGGTCAGGCAGGCCGCCCGTTCGCATGTGCAATGCGCGCCCAAGCGCACCGGCTATGCGCCGCCTTGTTCAGCCCCCCGGTCGCGCCGATACCCGCGCGGGACAGATAGGGACAGCCATTGCCCCGACCGCGTGCATGCGGTCCCACATGTCCGCGCAGCGCGGCAGCATTTGCGTCGCGCAACAGCCGTCAGTTGCTGCCAAGCATCCGCCACCCGTCATCATCGCGTCTCAGATAAACGATCCGCCGCTTGCCCTCAGCGGGAAGGTGCGCGCACGGGCCTTCAAGGAACCGTGCGCGGAACACGCCCGGCGGCACGTCGCCTTTCAGGACCTCGGTGGCGTCAATGTCCAGATCCCGATCCGTCGGCGGGGTCAGGAACGCAGTCAGCATGGCGGCGTTCGCCCCCCCAACCTCCTGCGCACCAGCCGGGATCGCGGGGGGGGCGGGCTGCTCCGTTGGCGCAATGACGGTGATGCGGGCGACCACGATGGCGTCGGCGTCGCGCGCCAGCGTTTCGGCGCGGGCCGGATCATCAACGCAGGTCAGCGCAGATGCAGCCGCGCCCGGCAGCAGCAGCATGGCGGCAAGCAGGGCCGCGCGGGGGGATAGATTGGGCATGGAACGTCCTGCCTTGTCAGATCATGAACACTCCACATGGGAAGCGCCGGTGCCCATGTCCAGATCGCGTGCCCCGGAAGGGGTTTTAGAACAGCACGTCCTGCCCGTCTTCGGGGGGTATGTCGTCCTCATCCAGCTGCCCCGGCGCGTCTGGCAGGGGGCGGTTGTCAAGCAACCCCGCATCGCGCAATTCTTGGACGCCCGGCAGATCGCGGGTTGAGGCTAGGCCGAAATGGTCAAGAAAATCAGCCGTCACCACAAACGTCACCGGGCGGCCCGGGGTCATGCGGCGGCGGCCCAGCGCGATCCAGCCGCGTTCCATCAACAGATCAATGGTGCCTTTGGACACGGCGACGCCGCGGATGTCTTCGATCTCAGCCCGGGTGGCGGGCTGGTGATAGGCGATGATCGCAAGGGTTTCGGTGGCAGCGCGTGACAGGGGGCGGGTTTCAATGGCCTCACGGGTCATCAGCCAGCCCAGATCGGCGGCAGTGCGAAAGGCATAGGCGCCCCCCGATTTCTCCAACCGCACGCCGCGCCCGTCATAGCGGCGCAGCAACAGCGCCAGTGCCTGTTTGACGTTGCTGCCTTCGGGCATGCGGCGGGTCAGGTCAGCCTCAGTCATCGGGTCGGCGGCGGCGAACAGCAGCGCTTCGATCATCCGCTCCTGCTCCGCAATCGGGGGGGCGTCGAACAGCGAGGCGAATGGGTCGAGAGGCGCCGACGGCGTCCGGCTCACAGGTGGTCCCCGACCGGGCCCTGGGCAGGGCGGCCCCCGGGGATCGCGCGCATGGAAATTTCGCCGAACGCCTCAGCCTGGCGCAATTCAACCTCGCCGCTTTTGGCCATTTCCAGCGTGGCGGCAAAGGTGGCGGCGATGGCGCTGCGGCGTTTTCTGGGATCGGCGCGCCATGCGATGGGCAAATAGGTCAGCAGATCGCGCCATTCCACCGCGATGCCCATAAGGCTGCGCAGCCGCACCAGCGCCTGTTCCATGGAATACACCGGTTCGCGGCGAATGTGCAGCGGCTCATAATCGGCGCGTGTGCGGATGCGGGCATAGGCGCGCATCAGGTCGATCAGCCCGGCATCGTATTGCACCCGGCGGCGCAGCATCATCGGTTCGGGCGCGCCGCGGGCGAAACGGTCCTGCCCCAGCACATCGCGGGCCATCAGGCGGGCTGAGACGCGGCGCATCGCCTCCAGCCGTTCAAGCTGAAATGCGAGGCGGTCGGCGAGGTCTTCGGCGCTCGGCCCATCGGCTTGGGGTTCGGGCGGCAACAGCAGACGTGATTTGAGGTAGGCAAGCCACGCCGCCATCACCAGATAATCAGCGGCCAGTTCAATGCGCTGCGATTTCGCGGCGTCCACGAACACCAAAAACTGTTCGGCCAGTTGCAGGATTGAGATCCGCCGCAAGTCCACCTTTTGCGTCCGCGCCAGCGCCAGCAGCGCATCCAACGGCCCTTCGAACCCGTCCACATCCACCACAAGGGCCGCGGCCTGCTTGCGCGCCGCGGGCGTAAGCGCGCCCTGACGGCCATCGGGAGCGTCAAAGACCGGCCGAGGGAAGCCCTCAGACATCAGGCGCATCGCCGATCAGATAGGCGTGGCGGCGGGTCAGTTCGTCGACATCGCAGGGCGCGGGGGCGCAGCGGGCATGCTCCGCCGCGCGGGCACGCGACAGCGCCGGGCCGGTCAGGCGGGGCGTGCCGGTCATCACCGCGACCATCTCTCTCATGTTGCCAGAACAGTGCAGACCGATGTCGCAGCCCGCGGTGAACGACGTCTCAGCCCGGTGGCGGAAATCGCCCGTTAGCGCGCCCATGCCCAGATCGTCGGTCATCAGCAAGCCGTGGAACCCGATATCACCGCGGATCGCGTCGATGCAGCGCGCCGAATGGGTGGCGCAATTGTCCGCATCAATCGCGGCATAGATCACATGCGCGGTCATCATCATCGGCAGATGCGCCAGCGCGCGGAACGGGGTGAAATCAACCTCACGCAGCTGGGACAGCCGGGCGTTGACCCGCGGCAGCTCCGCGTGGCTGTCCACCAGCGCGCGGCCATGACCGGGCACATGCTTGACCACGGGAAGCACGCCGCCCTCCATCAGCGCCTCGGCAATCAAGGCACCGCGGCGGGCGACCAGACCGGGGTCCGCGCCCAGCGCGCGGGTGGTGATGATGGCGTCGGCGCCGGGCGCGATCACGTCCACCATTGGCATGCAGTTCACATCAATGCCCAGATCGTGCAGTTCCGCCGCGATCAGCCGAAAGCGGGCGCGCAGGGCAACGTGGATGTTCGCCTCAGGGATATCGCGGGCCAGCAGGTCCGACATCCACGGCCAGGTCCGCCAATGGGGGGCTTTCAGGCGCGCGACCCGCCCACCTTCTTGGTCGATCAGCACCGGGGCATCACGGCCCACGGCGGCGCGCAGATTCTGGACCAGCGCCTTGACCTGCGCGGGATTGTCCACGTTGCGCGCGAACAGGATAAAGCCCCACGGGTCCGCATCGCGAAAGAACGCGGTTTCGTCCGCGCTCAGCGTCAGCCCCGCACAGCCGAAAATCGCCGCAGAGGCACCGGTCAGCGTCATTTCACCTTCACCGGGTTGCACGCATCGCCGCGCGCCTTCAGCGCTTCGCACAGATTGCGCGCGGCATCGAGCGATTCCAGTGGCCCCACCCGCAGACGATACAGCGTGCGGCCCCCCGATTTGACGGTGGTGACGGCGTGGACATGGCCGCGCATCAGGTCTTCGTTGCGGCGCAGTTGGCGGGCCCATTGGCTTTCAGCCACATCCACGGAATTATACGCGCCCAGCTGCACCGCCGGATCGCCCAGCGACAGGGTCTTGGGCGCGGCAGTGGCGGCAAGTTCAGTCGCAGCAGCGGCGGCGGCGGCAGTTGCCACCCGGACCGCAGGATCAGGGCGCGCAGGCGACATCGGGGCGGCCCGCGGCGCGGCGGTGCCCGCATCTGGCGGGTCCACCGGGTCGGCGGGCGAAAGCGGTTCGGGCACCCCAACCGGCGCATCGGCGACCGCAATCGCGGCCAGCGCGTCGATCTGGGCGGCGGCTTGGCGGTCGGCCTCACGCTCCGCCACAGCGCGTGCGGTGGCTTGGGCCTTCAGACGATCGGCGATGCCGGGCACGGCGGGGGTTTCAAACGGCCCGAGGGGCCTGGCCCCCGCCCCTGTTGTCGCAAGACGCGTGGCGGGCAAGTCCTCAGGCATCGGGCCTTCGGCGGCGGGGGCCAGCGCGACCTCACCTGCATCCGTGCCAGTCAGCATGGAATTGATCGACAGATCAGTGGTGTCGAGGGTCAGCCCCCCCGGATCGGCAGGACGCCGCTTCATCGGGCCATCAAGGGCCCGCACCACGGGAATGTCGTCGATGTTGCGCGTGGTCAGACCCCAGCCCCACCACAGCACAGCACCACCGACCACAAGCGCGGTCAGCGCGCCAAGCGCGGAGGACAGGGTCTTGACGCCGCCGCGCGAGGGGACGGGACCAAACCCGCCGCCTGCATGGATTTCCGCCATCGGGCCGCCTGTGATTTCGGGCGCCCCGAATGTAGGGCGCGATGCTGCTCGGGCCCCGAAACCTTGTGCGCTTCAGCGCATCTCGTGAAGCGGGGTCACGCCAAGGATACCAAGACCGGCTGAAATGACAACCGCCACGGCCTCAACCATCGCCAGACGGTCCATATTGCCGGTTGGATCGCCTTCTTGCACATAGCGCAGGGCGGGTTCGTCCTTGCCGCGATTCCAATGGGCGTGAAAGTCGCTGGCCAATTCGTGCAGGTAAAACGCGATCCGGTGCGGTTCCTGATGCAGCGCTGCGCTTTCGACCATGCGCGGCCATTCGGCCAGCTTGCGCATCAGTTCAATCTGCGCCGGGTGGGTCAGGCTGGACAGATCCGCCGCGGCCAGCGCCGACAGATCAGCGCCCGCCGCCACCCCGGTGCGCAGCACGGATTTGGCGCGGGCATGGGCGTACTGGACATAGAAAACCGGGTTGTCCTTGGATTGCTCCAAGGCCTTGGCGAAATCAAAGTCGAGCGGCGCGTCGTTCTTGCGCATCAGCATGGTGAAGCGGGCAACATCGGGCCCGACCTCATCCACCACATCGCGCAGGGTGACAAAGGTGCCGGCGCGCTTGGACATCTTGAACGGCTCACCGTTTTTATAGAGCTTAACCAGTTGGCACAGCTTGATTTCCAGCGGCACCTTGCGGTCGGACAGCGCGCTGACAGCGGCCTTCATGCGCTTGACGTAGCCGCCATGATCGGCGCCGAACACGTCGATCAGCAGATCATAGCCGCGCTGCACCTTGTCGTAGTGATAGGCGATGTCGGGCGCGAAATAGGTCCATGATCCGTCAGATTTCTTGATCGGCCGGTCCACATCGTCGCCAAATTCGGTGGATTTGAACAGGGTCTGGGGCCGCGCCTCCCAATCCTCGGGCAGCTTGCCCTTGGGGGGCGGCAGCGTGCCGACATAGATCAGGCCCCGGTCTTCCAGCGATTTCAGCGCCTTTTCGATCAGCCCGGTGCCATACAGCGCCTTTTCCGAGAAAAAGTGATCCATGGTCACGCGCAGACCCGCAAGATCAGCGCGGATCATGTCCATCATCATTTCGGTGGCGATCACGCGCACCTCAGCCAGCCAGTCTTCCTCAGGCTTATTCAGCAGCGTGTCGCCGAACTGGTCCTTCAGCGCCTGCCCCACGGGGATCAGATAATCGCCGGGATACAGACCTTCGGCGATCTCAGGCTCCAGCCCATGGACCTCGCGGTACCGCTCATAGGCTGAGCGCGCGAGCACATCGACCTGCGCGCCGCCATCGTTGATGTAATATTCGCGCGTCACATCCCAGCCCGCGAAATCCAACAGCCCCGCCAGCGCATCGCCGAACACCGCGCCGCGGGCATGGCCGACATGCAAGGGGCCGGTGGGGTTGGCGGAGACATATTCCACGTTCACCCGGCGACCGGCGCCCATGGTTGACCGCCCGTAATCCGTGCCCGCCACCAGCGCCGCCCGCGCAGCCCCGGCCCAGACCGACGGTTGCAGGCGAATGTTGATAAAGCCGGGACCGGCGATTTCAACCTCAGTGACCCGCGGATCGGCGGACAGCAGCGGGGCCAGCGCCTCAGCAATCTCACGCGGCTTTTTCTTTGCCGCCTTGGCCAGCACCATCGCCGCATTGGTCGCCATGTCGCCATGGGCCGCCTCGCGGGTCGGCTCCACGGTGATGTTGGTCAGGTCCAACCCGTCGGGCAGCGCGCCTTCGGCGCCCAGGGCGGTGATGCTGTCGGCGACAAGCGCACGGATATCGGCAAAGAGGTTCATGAAGGGCGGCCTTGGGTCAGGGCGTGATCGGCAGGATCGACGGGCGGCAAGCGCTGACGTGTATCATTTGGGCGCGCGCGGTCAACGCGGCAGGGCGCCCCTCGGGGCTCTCGCCCAGGGCAGACCGTTGCGCAACCTTGCGTCGCCCCCCCGGCAGGGGGTCAGCCCCGCGCCATCGGGTCGGTCAAGTGCTGGTGTTCGGTCAGCGCGAAACGGTCAGTCATCCCGGCGATGTAGTCAGCGACCAGACGGGCGCGGGCGGCTTCATCAGGCTCGGCCTGCGCCTGCTGGCGCCAATCGTCGGGCAGCACGCCGGGGCTGTCCATGAAGATCGCGAACAGCTCCTTGACCACAAATGCAGCCTTGCGGCGCATCCGGGCGACTTTCCAGTGGCGGTACATACGGGCGAACAGGAACGCGCGCAATTCGTTCAGATCGGCCCACATCTGCGGCGAAAACCGGATCACCGGGGCGGGCAGCGCCCGCAACGCCTCAGGGCTTTGGGGCGCAAGGTCCGCAAGGGCGGCGGCAGAGGTGGTCAGCACATCCTCCACCATCGCGCCAAACACCCGGCGCAGGGCCTCATGCTGCCTGCGCTGGGCATCAAGGCCGGGGTGCTTTGCGTCCACCGCATCAAAACAAGGGCCAACGATGGGCAGTTGCCGGATCTCATCCACCGTGAACAACCCGGCGCGCAGCCCGTCGTCAAGATCGTGGTGGTTATACGCGATGTCGTCCGACAGCGCCGCGGCCTGCGCCTCAGCGCTCGCATATGTGTGCAGTTCCAGATCATGGGCTGCGTTGTAATCGGCCAATGTGCAGTGCAGGCGCGCGCGGTCAGCGCCAAGGCCGGGCAGCAGCGGGCCATTATGCTTGGCGATGCCTTCCAGCGTCTCCCATGTCAGGTTCAGCCCGTCGAAATCGGCGTAGCGGGTTTCCAACTCAGTCACGATGCGCAGCGCCTGCGCGTTGTGGTCAAACCCGCCATAGGGGGCCATGCAGTCGTGCAGCGCGTCCTCTCCCGTATGGCCAAACGGGGTGTGGCCCAAATCATGGGCCAGCGCGACGGCCTCAGCCAGATCTTCGTTCAGGCCCAACGTGCGCGACAGTGTGCGCGCAACCTGCGCCACCTCGATGGAGTGCGTGAGGCGGGTGCGGTAATAATCGCCCTCATGCTCCACAAACACCTGAGTCTTGTGCTTGAGCCGCCGAAACGCCGAGGAATGGATGATCCGGTCGCGATCGCGCTGAAAACATGACCGATGCGCGCTTTCACCCTCAGGAAACAGGCGGCCGCGGCTGTGATCGGCGCGCAGGGCATAGCGGGCATGACCGGGGTTCGACATGGGCATTGCGCGCCTTCTCTTGCCGCCGGGGGGGGCCCGGCTTACATTGCTATTTAACTCCCTTACCCCGATTGAAAGGCCCCGGCAAACCGATGGAACTTTCCTTGCCGCCCAAAGTGACCGACCGCGCCTTCGCACGCCTGTCGGAAATAGCCGAGGCTGAGGGCACCCCGCGCTGTCTGCGGGTGGCCGTGGACGGGGGCGGATGCTCAGGCTTTCAGTACGACATCCGGCTTGAGGACGCGCCCGAGACCGACGATCTGGTGCTGGCCAAGGGCGAGCATCGCGTGCTGGTCGATCCGGTCAGCCTGCCGTTCCTGTCCGGCGCAGTGATCGATTTCTCGGACGCGCTGATTGGCGCGCGCTTTGTGGTCGAAAACCCCAACGCGACATCTTCGTGCGGCTGCGGCACCAGCTTTTCTATGTAAGCGCCGTCTGGCGGGCCGGGCGCAGATTATTCGCAGAATAATCTGGGTTGCACGGGGTGCGATGATGCGCGTTATCGCGAACCCGCGCGCCAAAAGCGGTTGCCAATCGGCGCGCCCTGCGCTTCCCTGCCGCGCATTCGACGCGTCGCGGCCCCGCGCCCGGCCCACCCCGCCGCACTGAGGGAGACAACCCCATGAGAACCCGCGCCGCCGTGGCCTTTCAGGCTGGCAAACCGCTTGAAGTCATCGACGTTGAACTGGACGGCCCCCGCGCTGGCGAAGTGCTGGTTGAAATCATGGCCACCGGGCTGTGCCACACCGATGATTTCACCCTGTCGGGCGACGACCCTGAGGGGATCTTTCCCGCGATTCTCGGCCATGAAGGCGCTGGCATCGTGCGTGAGGTCGGCGCTCGCGTCACCTCAGTGAAGCCCGGCGATCATGTGATCCCGCTTTACACGCCTGAGTGCCGCCAGTGCGACTATTGCCTGTCGGGCAAGACCAACCTGTGCCAGGCGATCCGCGAAACCCAAGGCAAGGGGCTGATGCCGGACGGCACCTCACGGTTCAAGACGCTCGATGGCGATGTGATCCATCACTATATGGGCTGCTCGACCTTTTCGAACTTCACCGTGCTGCCTGAGATCGCAGTGGCGAAGATCCGCAAAGACGCACCGTTCGACATGGCCTGCTATATCGGCTGCGGCGTGACCACCGGCATTGGCGCTGTGATCCACACCGCCAAGGTCGAAATCGGATCGCGCGCCATTGTCTTCGGGCTGGGGGGCATCGGCCTCAACGTTGTGCAGGGGCTGCGTCTGGCGGGCTGCGACCAGATTGTTGGCGTTGACCTCAACCCCGGCAAGGTTCCCATGGCGACCCGCTTTGGCATGACCGATTTCGTGAATCCGTCAGAGGTTGAGGGCGATCTGGTTCCCTATCTGGTGAACCTGACCAAAGGCGGCGCGGATTACACCTTTGACGCCACCGGCAATGTTGGCGTGATGCGCACCGCGCTGGAATGCGCGCACAAGGGCTGGGGCACCTCAGTCATCATCGGGGTCGCGGGCGCGGGCAAGGAAATCTCCACCCGGCCGTTCCAGCTGGTGACCGGGCGCAACTGGCGCGGCACGGCGTTCGGCGGCGCGCGCGGGCGCACGGATGTGCCCAAGATCGTGGACTGGTACATGGAGGGCAAGATCGAGATCGACCCCATGATCACCCACAAGCTGAAGCTTGAGGACATCAACAAGGGCTTCGATCTGATGCACAGCGGCGAATCGATCCGTTCGGTCGTGGTTTACTGATCATTGTTGGGGGGCGCGCCGCCGCCGCCCACAAAAAAGTCACGGGTCGCCTCAGGGCGGCCCGTTTTGCGTTCTACGCTGGCGTGGCTGGACCGGAGACGCACGGCGTTTCATAGTCGGTCACCCCACGGACACGAACGAAAGAGACGCGCCATGCAAATCTGCCAACGCCTTCTGCGCCTCGTCCTGCCCGTTCTGGTGCTGCCCGTTCTGGCGCTCACCACCGGCACCGCGCAGGCGCAACATCCCAGCGAAGCCGCGATCATCGCCGCGGGCGGTTGCCCCGGCTGCGATCTACGCGACACCTCGTTCCGCAACCTGACGATCGAGGCCGCCGATTTCACCGGTGCCAATCTGCGCGAGGCCGACCTGAAAAACGCCTCCTTGCCCGGTGTGCGGCTTGGGAACGCCGACCTCAGACGCGCCGAGATGGAGCGCCTTTATGCCCCCGGCGCGCAATTGCAGGGTGCCAAGCTGCGCGGCGCCGATCTGGAAAAGGCCATGATGCCCGGGGCCGATTTCACCGGGGCCGACATCCGCGACGCCGACATCGCGTCAGCGGAGCTGTCGGGGGCCATACTGAAAGACGCCGATCTGCGCGGTGCCCTGATGCGGCGCGCCGAATTGTCGGGTGCCGACATGACCGGCATCCGCGCCGACGGCATTGATCTGGAACGCGCGGTGCTGACTGGCGCCAAGCTGGCGGACGCAATCCTCAAGGACGCGGACATGGACCGCGCGCAGGCCGTGGGCGCCGATCTGCGCGGCGCCGACCTGACCGGCGCACGGTTGTCGAGCGCGGATCTGACCGGCGCCGATCTGCGCGGTGCCAATCTGGACGACGCGCTGCTTCGGCGCACCGATCTGTCGGGCGCCGATCTGCGCGATGTGCGCGGTCTGACCCAAGCGCGGCTGGCCATGGCCTGCGGCGACGGGGCCACCAAGCTGCCCTCAGACATGCGAATCGACCTATGCGATTGACGCTTGGGGCATGTCGCTTGTTGACAAGCAGGCGTCGCAAATTGTCCTCTGAGCCTGAAAGCAACGCGCCGAGCGTCCACTGAGGCAGCGACCAGAAGGAGACGCCCCATGACTGACCCCCGCACCGTCACCGGCAGGCCCCTGCACCCCAAGGTCGCGGCCTTTGCGGCGCAGGTGCACGATGACGGGCCGTCGCGGCGTGAATTTCTGGCCATGGCCACCGCGCTGGGGGCAACGACCGTCGCAGCCTACGCACTGCTGGGCCTTGCGGCGCCGGGCCGCGCCAAGGCCGCAAGCACCGGGGGCGGGACCCTGCGCTGCCAGATGGAGATCAAGCGCGTGCGGGACCCGCGCATCTTTGACTGGTCCGAAATGGGCAACATCGCGCGCGGGGTGGTGGAACCGCTGGTGCTTTATTCCAATGATTTCACATTTGAGCCGTGGCTGCTTGAGGCGTGGGAGGTGTCCGGCGACGCCAAGACCTACACCCTGCATGTGCGCAAGGGCGTGACCTGGTCAAACGGCGACGCTTTCACCGCCGATGACGTGATTTTCAACCTTCATCGCTGGTGCGACAAGGCCGCTGAGGGCAACTCCATGGCGGGGCGCATGGCCACCCTGATCGATGCGGACACCGGCAAGGCTGGTGCCGGGGTCATCGAAAAACTGGGCGATCACACCGTGCGCCTGAACCTGCCCGCGCCCGACATCACCATCATCCCCGGCATGGCCGATTACCCAGCGCTGATCGTGCACCCCACATTCGACGAGACCGGCGCGGACCTTAGCGCCAACCCGATCGGCACCGGCCCCTTTGCCCTGACCGAGATGGAGGTCGGCGTGCGCGCGGTGCTGACCCGCCGCGGCGGCTGGTGGAACGGCGAGGTGGCGTTGGAGCGGGTAGAATATCTCGATTACGGCACCGACCCATCGGCATTTCTTGCGGCCTTTGAGGCCCAAGAAATCGACATGGTCCACCAATCCAACACCGATTTCATCGAGATCTTTGACTCGATAGGCTTGGCGCGGTCGGAGGTCGTCACCGCCTCCACCATCGTCGCGCGCATGAACATCGCAGCTGTGGTGGATGGCAAGATCCCCTATGCCGATCAGCGCGTGCGCCGGGCAGTGCAGATGTCGGTCGACAACGACGTGGTGCTTGAACTGGGCTATGGCCACCGCGGCCAGCCCGCGGAAAACCACCATGTCGGCCCGATGCACCCCGAATACGCCGAACTGCCAAAGGTCGGCCGCGACCCGGCCGCCGCCCTCGCGCTGCTAATCGAAGCGGGGATGGAGGATTATGAGCATGAGCTGATCTCCATCGACGACGACTGGCGCCGCAACACCGCCGACGCGATCGCGGCGCAGATGCGCGACGCGGGCATCAAGGTCAAACGCACGATCCTGCCGGGCGCGACTTTCTGGAACGATTGGGCGAAATACCCGTTCTCAACCACCGACTGGAACATGCGGCCCCTGGGCGTGCAGGTGCTGGCGCTGGCCTACCGGACGGGCGAGGCATGGAACGAAAGCGCCCATTCCAACCCCGCCTTCGACGCCAAGCTGCGCGACGCCCTGGCCATCGCCGACCCGGACGCCCGCCGCGTGGTGATGAAGGATCTGGAGCAGATGCTTCAGGACAGCGGCGTGCTGATCCAGCCGTATTGGCGCTCGCTCTACCGCCATTTCACCCCTGCGGTGCAGGGCGCGGGGGTCCACCCGACGTTCGAGCATCACCACCACCTGTGGTCCATCGAGACCTGAGCAACGGTCGGGCAGGGGCGCAGATTATTCGCAGAATAATCTGGCTTCGGCGCCCGGCATCCAGGCAAAAATTCTTCTGCGAAGAATTTTGCGCTCCATCCGCGCCGCCCGCGCCTTGGCTGAGGACGCTGCTTTGCTGATGTTCATCCTCCGCCGCATTGGTGCAATGATCCTGACGGCGCTGTGCCTGACGTTCATCGTGTTCTTCCTGACCAATCTTGACCCCAACTTGGAAAAGCTCGCCAAGGAGCAAAACAACGCCCGCATGAGCGACGTCCAGGTCGAAAGCTGGCTGGAGCGTGAGGGCTATCGCCGCCCGCTGGTCATCCGCTACGGCGAATGGCTGGGCGCGGTGGCGGTCGGGGATTTCGGGCGCTCGACCCGGTTCGACAAGCCGGTGGCAGCATTGGTTAGCAAGCGGCTGGGTTACACTGCCAAGCTGATGTTCTGGGTGATGGTGGTGATGGTCCCCTCAGCGCTGCTGATCGGGGTTCTGGCGGGAATGCGTGAGGGGTCGAAGACCGACTGGGGCCTGTCAACACTCGCCATCATCACCACTGCGACGCCGGAATATGTCTCTGGCGTGGTGTTTTCGGTGGTGTTCGCGTCCTCAATCGTCGGGCTAAAATGGCTCAAGGGCTCGGCTGCATCGGCAACCCAGGACATCACCTTTGAAAATTTCGCCCTGCCAGTCATGACCATGGCAATCTACGGCATGGGCTATGTGGCGCGGATGACCCGTGCATCCATGGCTGAGGTGATGACCGCCCAATACATCCGCACCGCGCGCCTGAAGGGGCTGAGCTTTCCGGCCATCGTGATCCGCCATGCCCTCAGGAATGCGCTGATCGCGCCGTTCACGGTGATCATGCTGCAATTTCCGTGGCTGCTGACCGGCGTGGTGATCGTGGAGACGCTGTTCAACTACAAAGGCTTCGGTTGGCTGTTGCTTGAAGCCGCGGGCAACAACGACATCCAACTGCTGCTGGGCTGTTCGATCGTCGCGGTGGCGGTGGTGCTGGCGACGCAGCTTATCTCAGACCTTGGCTATGCGTGGCTGAACCCGCGCATCAGGACGGGCTGAGCCATGGCGTTGGGATGGGGCGAAATCACGCTGAATGTCATCGCCGCGTTCGGGCCGGTCTGGGCGGCGATGGCGCTGGTGCTGGGTGCAGCCTGGGCGCTGCGCGCGCGGCTGGGGCTGGCGGGGCGGCTGTTCGACAGCCCGGTGGGGATGATCGGGCTGGCGCTGGTGCTGTTCTGGGCGCTGACCGCACTGCTGGCCGATCAGGTCGCGCCATTTGATCCGCTGGCGCAATTAAGCGGCATGAAGAACAAGAAGCCCGGCTGGCCGGTCAAGGGCGCGCCGGGGGCCTATTACCTGCTGGGCGGCGACAATCTGGCCCGCGACGTGTTCAGCCGCATGGTCCATGGCGCCCGCGCGGTGCTGTCGATCGCGCCTGCGGCCACGCTGTTCGCGTTCATGGCCGGGATCACGCTGGGGCTGCCCGCGGGTTTTCGCGGGGGGTGGACCGATGCGGTTCTGTCTTTTGTGGCCAATCTGGTGCTCGCGTTCCCGGTGATCTTGCTGTTTTACCTGCTGGTGACGCCTGAAATCCGGCAGACCGGCGTGCCGATGGTCATGGCCGCGGCGCTGTTTGCGTTTCCGGTGGCGTTTGTCGTGCTGATGGTCTCATCGCGCCATGGCGGGGTGCCGGGCAAGCTGTGGCCACGTCTGGCGCTGGTGCTGGCGGTCGGGGGCTGGGCGTGGCTGGGGCTGGCCTTTGGCGCTGACCCGCTGGGGGTGTTCGCCATGGACCCCAACTTGCTGAATGTCTTTGTGTCAGTGGTGTTCGTGAACGCGCCCGCGGTGTTTCGCATCGTGCGCGGGCTGACCATGGATGTGCGCGCCCGCGATTACGTCGCCGCCGCCCAGACCCGCGGCGAGGGGCAGTGGTTCATCATGTTGTGGGAAATCCTGCCCAACATCCGCGGCCCGCTGATTGTCGATTTCTGCCTGCGGGTTGGCTACACGACGATTCTTTTGGGCACGCTGGGGTTCTTTGGTCTTGGGGTCAGCCCCGAAAGCCCCGACTGGGGCATGACCATCAACGAAGGGCGCAAGCTGCTGACCATCCATCCCCATCCCGCCCTGCCGCCTGCCTTTGCGCTGATGTCACTGGTGCTGGGGCTGAACCTGCTGGCCGACGGGCTGCGCGAGCAGTCGCTGAACCATTGAGGAGGCGCGCATGACCAACCCGGTGCTGGAGATCGACAACCTCTCGATCAGCTTTGCCACGCGGAGCGGCGACATCCCCGCGGTGATGGATTTTTCGTGCCACGTGATGGCCGGAGAGGCAATGGGTCTGGTTGGCGAATCTGGCTGCGGAAAATCAACTGTGGCCCTTGGCATCATGCGCGATCTGGGCGCGCGCGGGCGGATCACTGGCGGGTCAATCCGGTTCAAGGGCCGCGATATGGCCGCGCTGTCACCGCGCGAATTGCGTGCCATCCGCGGGCGTGAAATCGCGATGGTCTACCAAGAACCGATGGCGTCGCTGAACCCGGCCATGCGCGTCGGGCGCCAATTGGCTGAGGTTCCGATGCTGCATGCCGGCGCCTCTCGCGCTGAGGCTGAGGCCCGCGCGCTGGCGATGATCGACGCGGTGCGTCTGCCCGACCCGGCGCGCATCGCCCAAAGCTTTCCGCACCAGTTGTCGGGCGGCCAGCAGCAGCGCATCGTGATCGCCATGGCGCTGATGGCCAACCCCGCCCTGTTGCTTCTGGATGAACCAACCACCGCGCTGGATGTGACGGTTGAGGCCGGGATCGTTGATCTGGTGAAAGACCTTGGGGCGCAGATGGGCACATCTTTGCTGTTCATATCGCACAATCTGGGGCTGGTTCTGGATGTCTGCGACCGCCTGTGCGTGATGTATTCCGGCGAGGCGGTGGAAACCGGCCCCATCGCTGAGGTGTTCGATCACATGCGCCACCCCTACACCAAAGGGCTGATGGGCGCGCTGCCATTGCCCGGGACCGATCGGGTGTCGCGCCCGCTGACCCCAATCCCCGGTCAGCTGCCGCTGCCACACGCCCGCCCGGCGGGCTGCAATTTCGGGCCGCGCTGTGTGCATCTCCAACCCGGTCTGTGCGACGCCGCCCCGGTGCCAATGCTGGACCTGCCGGGCCGCGACCGCCACGCAACCCGCTGCCTGCGCTGGCGTGAGATCAGCTGGGACACCTCGCCCGCCCTGACCAAGGCACCCATGGAGGCCCCGCTTGGCCCCCCGGTTTTGCGGGTGGAGGGGCTGAAAAAGCATTACCCAGGCACACGCGGCGCAGCGTCGGTCAAGGCCATCGAAGACATCAGCTTTACCGCGCATGAGGCCGAGACCCTCGCGATTGTTGGCGAATCGGGTTGCGGGAAATCCACGCTCGCCAAGGTGCTGCTGGGGCTTGAGACAGCGACCGGGGGCACCGCAATCATGGCTGGCGTTGATCTGGCGAACATCCCGGTGGAAAAGCGCAGCCCGCGCGATCTGGCGGGCATTCAGATGGTGTTCCAGAACCCGTTCGACACGCTCAACCCATCCTACACCGTGGGCGCACAGATCATCCGGGCGTTGGAGAAATTTGGCATCGGCACCGATGATGGCGACCGGCATGCACGGATGCTGACCCTGCTGGATGAGGTGAAGCTGCCCCGCGATTTTGCAACCCGCATGCCGCCGCAACTGTCGGGCGGGCAAAAGCAGCGCATCGGCATCGCGCGGGCCTTTGCCGGGAATGCGCAGGTGGTTGTGGCGGATGAACCGGTGTCAGCGCTGGACGTGTCTGTGCAGGCGGCGGTGATGGCGCTGCTGACCAGCATCCAGCGCGACCGGCGGACCACGATGTTGTTCATCAGCCATGATCTGTCGGTTGTGCGGTATCTCGCGGACCGGGTGCTGGTGATGTATCTGGGTTATGTGGTTGAGGTGGGCGGCACCGATCAGGTGTTCGCCCCGCCCTATCACCCTTATACCGAGGCGCTTTTGTCCGCGGTCCCGATTGCCGACACCGCAGTGACGCGCACGCGGATCGCGCTGAAAGGCGAGATGCCGTCGGCCATGGACCCGCCACCGGGCTGCCCGTTCCAGACCCGCTGCCTGCACAGCGCAGACGTGCCAGACGGGCGTTGCGCGCACGAGCTGCCGGATCTGCGCGATCTGGGCGGTGGCCATCAGATCAGGTGCCATTTGCCGCCCGAAACCCTGCGCGCCATGACCCAAGCGATTGCGGTGGGCAAAAAGGTATGATGCACCGCCGTTAAGGTTAATGCTTTGTTATCCTCTTCCGAAGACCATGGAGGCAGTAAAAAGTTCTCGGAGGAAGCCGTTCATGCGCGTTCACGCACCCCGCCTTTTGGCGGCATTGGTCGCACTTTGTTTTGTGGCGCCTGCGTCCGCGGCGACGGTCTCTACGTTTTATGGCGATGATGACGGGTTCGGGATCGGCAAGACCGGGTCGACAGACACCATCAATGCAGTCAACCCCAACGCCTCGTCGGATGCCCAGTTCACTGACATACGGCTGATCGGGACCAATTGCGGCGGAACGCCCTGCGCCGCACCAGCATTTGCGCCAAACGGCGGCTTCACACCTTTTGTTGTGG
The DNA here is from genome assembly GCA_047610385.1 of Paracoccaceae bacterium. Classification (GTDB taxonomy): domain Bacteria; phylum Pseudomonadota; class Alphaproteobacteria; order Rhodobacterales; family Rhodobacteraceae; genus JBOCEF01. The sequence goes on from JBLGAC010000005.1 coordinate 43,231, forward strand.
ACGGGGTGGTGGTTTCAGCGCTGCTGACCATGCGGGTCGGCGCGTTTGACAGCGGCCCCAACCCGTTCGATGGCCCCAATGTGCTGAAGCTGGACGGGATGGCGGTGAACCCGTCCTTCCTGTCAGGGTTCAGCTCGCTCGATACCAACTTTGTTCAGACACGGTCACTGGCGCTCGACCCTGGGTTTTTCGCGCTGATCAATGACGGTGCCGTCAGCCTGTCAGGCACGCATATCTCAAACGACACCGGCAGCGGCAGCTTCCAGGTCGACATGCTGCGCCTCCAGATCGTGAGCGAGCCATCCCCGCCACCGGCCACAGTGCCGCTGCCGGGATCCGCGGCGCTGGCAATGGCCGGGCTTTTGGCGCTCGGGCTCATGACGCAGTTGAACGGGATGGCGGCGCGCCGTCCGGCCCACGCCCAGATCTGACCACACCAGAATCTGACAGCGGCGCGGAAGTGCGTGAAACGGGGCGCCGCGCGGCGCCCCGTTCGCGTGTCAGATGGTGCGGCCGCCATCTACCTCCAGCACCACGCCAGTGATGAAATCGGCCTCATCCCCGCACAGGTAAAGCGCGGCATTGGCGATGTCCTGCGGTGTTGAAAAACGGCCCAGCGGCACGGTCGCTACAAAGGCGGCGCGCTTTTCGGGCGTGTCCTCGCCCATAAATGACGCGAGCAGCGGCGTCTCCCCCGCCACCGGCGCGATGCAGTTCACCCGGATTTTGTCAGGTGCCAGTTCAACCGCCAGCGACCGCGACATCAGGTTCACCGCGCCCTTGGTCGAATTGTACCAGGTCAGCCCCGGCCGCGGCCGGATCCCGGCGGTGGACCCGATGTTCAGCATCACACCGCCGCCCTGCGCCCGCCAGCGCGGCACAACCGCATGGCAAAAATGAAAGATCGATTTGACGTTGATGTCATAGACCTTATCGAATTCGGCCTCCGACACGTCCAGAAGCGGCATGTTGCGATGGGTCCAGCCGGCGTTGTTCACCAGAATATCGATCCCGCCCATGGCCGCCTCTGCCGCGTCGCAGGCCGCGCTCACCGAAGGCCCGCTGGTCACGTCGCAGGCAATCGGATGGGCGTTCGGGCCCAGCGTCGCCGCCGCCTCACGCACCCGGTCTTCCTGGATGTCGAGCATGACGACCGACGCGCCCTCCGCCAGGAAGGTCTCCGCAATGCCAAGGCCAAAGCCCTGCGCGGCCCCCGTGACGATGCACCTTTTACCCTTGAGCCTCATGGTCTGCGTCTCCTCAGATTTGTTGTCATGTTCATTGATGCGAGAGTGACGCGGCAGCGGCGCAAGATCAATCACCGACGCAATCGGCATAGCGATGCGCCACGCGCCCCACATGCGCGCGGCATTGCGTCCGGCCTCCCTCCGGGTCTAGTTTGTTCGCTGCACGAAAGAGGCGGCGCAAAAGCTGCCCGACGTGGGGAGGAAAACATGGACGGACCGGACCGCACCGAAGGCGAAATTCCCAGTGGTGCCCCGGCACCCATGGATGGCTGGCAGACCCGCGCGCCCATGGCGCTGCGCAAAGAGCTGCATTTCGGGTCGCGCCTGCTGACCTGCATCGCTGAGCGGCCTGCCACCATGCACGACATGCTGGTCAGCGCTGCGGCCACCCATCCCGATGCCGATGCGGTTGTGGCGGTCGAATCGCGGCTGACCCACGCAGCGCTTCAGGCGCGGGGGGCAGAGGTGGCCGCAGGGCTTGTGGCCCTTGGTGTGCAGCGCGGCGATCGGGTGGCGGCGCTGCTCGGCAACCGTGCGGCGTTCATCGAAGTGCTGATCGCGTGCCTGCGCCTTGGCGCCGTGATGCTGCCGTTGAACCCGCGCTATGCGCCCCCCGAAATCGCCTATGCAATCAACGACAGTGGCGCCACGGTGCTGCTTCATGAACAGGACATGACCGACGCCCTGCCCGCACCCGCGGACACGCCCGCGCTTGGTGCCCGCATCCCGGTGGGTGACGCGCCGGTGTTCGCAGGCGCCGGCCCCGCGCCCGCGCCGACCCCGGCGGGCGAAGAAGACGCGTGCTTTTTGCTTTATACCTCGGGCACCACCGGGCGGCCCAAAGGCGCGATGCTGACCAACTTGAACCTGGTGCATTCAGTGATGCATTTTCAGGTCGGCATGGGATTGCGCACCGGCGACCGCACGGTGCTGTCGGTGCCTGCGGGCCATGTGACCGGGCTGGTCGCGAACATTCTGGCGCTGCTGTCGGTGGGCGGCGCGGTCATCGTGCAACGCGCCTTCAAGGCCCGCGCATTTCTGGACCTGATCGCAGCGGAACGCGCGACCCACACCCTGATGGTTCCGGCCATGTACCAGCTGTGCCTGATGGACCCGGCGTTTGATGGCTTTGATCTGTCGTCCTGGCGGATCGGCGGCTTTGGCGGCGCGCCGATGCCGGTCCCGACCATTGAGGCGCTGGAGCGCCGCGTTCCCACCTTGTCGCTGCAACAGGCTTATGGCGCGACCGAAACCACATCCCCCGCCACGCTGATGCCGATTGACGCGACCCGCACCCGCCCCAACGCAGTGGGCCAGCCGGTCCATTGCGCCGAAATCGTGATGATGGACGATTCGGGCCACGAAGTGCCGCACGGCGTGGTCGGCGAATTGTGGATCCGCGGGCCGATGGTGGTGCCAGGGTATTGGAACCGCCCGGACGCCAATGAAAAAGAATTCGCAGCGGGGTTCTGGAAATCTGGGGATCTGGGGCGGATGGATGCCTCAGGTTTCATCGAGGTGCTGGACCGCAAGAAAGACATGATCAACCGCGGCGGCTACAAAATCTTTTCGTCTGAGGTGGAGAACGTGCTGACGCGCCATGCCTCGGTCGCGGAATGCGCGGTGCTGGGCTATCCGTGTGAGGTGCTGGGCGAGCGCGTGCGCACCGTCGTCACGCTCACCCCCGGCTGGACTGCCGAGGCTGCGGAGCCTGAATTGCGGTCGCTCGCGCAAGCGAATCTTGCTGATTACCGGCGCCCTGAACGCTATGATTTCAGCGCCGATCCACTGCCGAGAAACGCGAACGGAAAGGTGTTGAAGACCGCCCTGCGGAACGCTGCTGCGCCATAAAGGCGCGTGCTCCCGCTTAGGTTGCATCAGCGGCGCGTTTTCCACCGAAAAGGCGCATGTCCCTAGGCTCGTGCCCCTTGACATAAGCCCCCTTTGTGAAACGATGTTCCGCACAGGTTTCGCGTCGGGCAATAATGATGCGCAACGATGTAAAACGTCCAGGGAGGACTACCATGAAAAAAACGCTTCGCCAGATGGTGATTGCGGCTGTTGCGGCTTCGATCGGATCCATGGCAGCCGCCGCCGATCCCGTGAAAGTCGCCTTCATCGATCCGCTTTCGGGTCCGTTTGCGACCACCGGGTCCAACGGGCTTTTGATGTTCGAATTCGCCGCCGACTACCTGGTGAACCAGAAGGGCGGCGTGCTTGGCGGGCGCGACATGGAGATCGTGCCTTTTGACAACAAGATCAGCCCCAAGGAATCACTGATCCAGCTGAAAGTTGCGATCGACCAGGGCATCCGCTTCATCGCGCAGGGCAATTCTTCAGGCGTTGCGAACGCGCTGACCGACGCGATCAACAAGCACAACTCGCGCAATCCTGATCAGCGCGTGCTGTTCCTCAACTACGCGGCCGTCGATCCGGCGCTGACCAACGACAAGTGCAACTTCTGGCACTTCCGTTTCGATGCAAACGCCGACATCAAGATGGACGCGCTGACCGACGTCATCAAAGAGCGTGAACAGATCAAAAAGATCTACGTGATCGGCCAGGACTACTCGTTCGGCAAAGCGGTCGCCGCAGCGGCAGTTTCGAACCTGGAGGCCAAGCGTCCCGACATTGAAATCGTCGGCAACGAACTGCACCCGATCGGCAAGGTGAAAGACTTCACCCCCTATGCGCGCAAGATCGTGTCCTCGGGCGCGGATGCTGTGATCACCGGCAACTGGGGTTCCGACATGCTCGGCCTCGGCAAGGCGATCATCGAAGCCGGCTTCAAAGGCCCGATCTACACCTACTACGCGGCTGCTGACGGCATCACCGCGGCGTTCGGCGAATCCGGCAAAGGCATTCTTCGTCTCGTCGGCGAAGGCGCGACCAACCCGAACCCGACTGCAATGGCCATCGAAGTTGCCGACGCGTTCAAAGCCAAGAACCCCGACGCCAACATGTCCCAGACCCGCATCTTCAACACCATCCAGATGCTGGCCGCTGCGATCGACCGCGCCGGCACCGCTGATAACGTGGTGAAGGTTGCGCAGGCCCTTGAGGGCATGGAGTTCGACAGCATCTGGGGTTCCAAGCTGATGATGCGCCCGCAGGATCACCAGCTGATCCAGGACGTGCACATCTTCACGCACACCAACGAAGGCATCTACCAGAGCTCGGTGCCCCACGCCTTTGAAATGGACAACTCGGGCTACGGCCTTGTGGTTGAGAACACCGTGAAAATGGCGTCGGCCGACAGCCCCACCACCTGCAAAATGGAACGCCCCAACTAAGGCGCGCTTTCAACTGACCCCAGGGCAGTCAGGCCCGGGCGCGCACATCGTTGCGCGCCCAGGCTCAGCCCTCCCGCTCCGCATTTCCAATCCACCATTCGCCGGAGGTTAAGGCGCATGGAACTTGTGCTTGTCAATCTCATCGACGGGTTGGTGACGGGTCTGCTGCTGTTCATGCTGTCCAGCGGTCTTACCCTCATCTTCTCAATGATGGGTGTTCTAAACTTCGCTCATGCCAGCTTCTACATGATTGGCGCATATGTCGGATACACCATTGCGCTTTACTTTGGGTTCTGGCCCGCACTGCTGATCGCGCCGATCGCGGTCGGGCTGTTTGGTGCCTTCGTCGAACGTTTTGGCCTGCGCCAAGTGCATCAGTACGGCCACGTGCCTGAGCTGATCTTCACCTTCGGTCTTGCAATCTTGATCGAGGAAATCGTCCAGTTCATCTGGGGTAAAAACCAGCAGAACTTCTCCACGCCTGAATCGCTGCAGTTCGCCCTTTTCTCGATCGGCGAGTTTGACATTCAGGCCTACAAAATCTTCATGATCTTCATCTCGCTCGCCATCTTTGGTGGCTTGCTGCTGGTGCTGACCAAAACCCGCGTCGGTCTGATCATTCAGGCGGCGCTGTCTTACCCGCGCACGGTCGAATCGCTGGGGCACAACGTGCCCCTGGTCTTCATGGGCGTGTTCGGCGTCGGCGCAGCGCTTGCCGGCGTGGCCGGGGTCATCGCTGGGCCGGTGCTGGGCACCTTCCCGGGCATGGCCGTGGTGTTGGGGTCGATCGTGTTCGTGACCATCGTGATTGGCGGCCTTGGGTCGCTTTGGGGCGCGCTGGTTGCATCCCTGCTGATCGGCTGGATCACGACCTTCGCAGTCTCCTATGACGTGGAACTGGCGGACATTCTGACATTCCTCGGCTTCACACCGCCCGAGGACCTCTATGAGAGCATCTTCCGTGATGCGTGGACCCTGTCATTGCCGCAGATCGGCCCGATCCTGCCCTATCTTTTGATGGTGCTGGTGCTGGTGTTCCGCCCCTACGGCCTGTTCGGGAAGCGTGATTCATGACCGATACAACAGCAACCACCACCCGCGCACAGTCGGACCACTTCATGCAGCAGGTGACGATGTGGGTCGTCGCCGCCATTGTGCTGATGGCGCTGCCGCTAATTTTCAACAGCGGCAGCTCGCTGACCATTATGAACCAGATGGCGATCACGGTTGTGTTCGCGCTGGCGTACAACATGCTGCTTGGCCAGGGGGGCATGCTGTCCTTCGGCCACGCGGTCTACATGGGCCTTGGCGGGTTCATGGTCATGCATCTGATGAACTACATCGAGATGTATGACCTGCCGATCCCGCTGCCGGTGCTGCCGATCTTTGGCGGATTGTTCGGAATGGCCGTTGCGGCGCTGATCGGGCTGTTCCAGACCCGAAACGCCGGCACAGTCTTTGCCATGATCAGCCTCGGTGTCGGAGAGCTGATTGCCGCCTGTTCAATCATCATCACCGCTTTCTTTGGCGGCGAGGAAGGCATCTCAGGCGACCGCACCATGGGTCTGCCGACCTTCGGGGTCAAATTCCTGCACCAGATTGAGGTCTACTATCTGATCGCGTTCTGGATGTTCCTGTCGGCGCTGGGGATGTTTCTCTATTCACGCACGCCGGTCGGGCGCATGGCCAACGCCGTGCGCGACAATCCCGAACGGGCGGAGTTTCTGGGATATTCGGCACGCTGGGTTCGCTATTGCTCGTTCGTGTTCTCAGGGTTCTTCTGCGGGGTTGCGGGCGCACTGTTCGCAATCAACTATGAAATCCTGACCGAAGAGAACCTTAACCTCGCCACCTCGGGCACCATTCTTCTGGTGGCCTTTTTGGGCGGCGTCGGCATCTTCGCCGGACCGATCGTTGGCGCAGTGGTGTTCACGCTGCTGCAAACGGTGATGAGCCTGCACACTGAGCTTTGGGCGCTTTACCTCGGCTCTATGTTCGTCGCGACGGTGATGTTCTTCCCGCAAGGGTTGACCGGGCTGATCATGATGCATGGAGGTCCGATGAAACTGGGCAACATGGGCAAGCTGGTCGTGCCTTACTTCAAGACCATTCTGCCCGGCATGCTCGGCCTTCTGGGTGTGATGTTCCTGATGGAGATCGTCTTTCACGCACGCCATGCGTCGGTGGGCGATGACATGATGTCCATCTTCGGGGTCGATTTCAGTTCGCATTCCCCGGTCGCATGGATCGTCTGCGCGGTCATGGCGGTCGCTGGCATCTGGATTGCCAAGACCAACGCGCCCGAACTTCGCCAGACTTGGCATGAGGCCAACACTCCGGGAGGCGCGAAATGACCGTTCCTGCGCTTGAAATGAAAGGGCTGCGGAAGGCCTTCGGCAAAACTGAGATCATCCGCGGCATCGACCTGGCCATCCAGAAGGGCGAGCGGCACGCGCTGATCGGCCCGAACGGAGCTGGCAAGTCCACCACCTTCAACCTGATCTCGGGGCGCTTTCCCCCGAGCTCAGGCCAGGTGCTGCTGCACGGCGAAGACATCTCAGGGATGGAATCGTACAACATCAACCGCCGGGGCCTGTCGCGGTCGTTCCAGATCACCAACATCTTTCCCAAGATGACGGTGTTCGAAAACATCCGCTGCGCGCTGTTGTGGCCGGAAGGCTACAAATATTCCTGGTGGCAGATCGTCAGCAAGCAAAAGCATCTGACTGAGGAAGCGGACCGCATCCTCGACAGCATTAACCTGCTGCACCGGCGTGACATTCCCGCGGGCCTGCTTTCGTATTCGGAGCAGCGCGCGCTGGAAATCGGGATCACGGTCGGGGGCGGCGCCGACGTCATCATGCTCGACGAGCCGACCGCGGGCATGTCCCGTTCGGAGACGACCTACATCGTCGAGCTGATCGCGAAGGTGACCGAAGGCAAAACCTTGATCATGGTGGAGCACGATATGCCGGTGGTGTTCGGGCTTGCCGACAAGATCTCGGTGCTGGTCTACGGTGAGATCATCTCAACCGGCGAACCCGAAGCGGTGCGCGCGGATCCAAAAGTGCAGGAGGCTTACTTGGGCGCAGCCCTCGAAGCCGAAGAAGCGGCGGGGCACTGATCACATGCTCGAAGTTCAGAACATGCATGCGTATTACGGCAAGTCGCACATCCTGCACGGGGTGAACATGCGCATCGAGGCGGGTGAGATCGTCGCCCTTCTGGGGCGCAACGGCGCGGGCCGGTCCACCACCTGCAAGGCGCTGATGGGCGAGGTCACGCCCACCGGCTCGGTCAAGTTCAAAGGCCAGGAGATCGCGGGCAAAAAGGCGTTCGAAGTCGCGCGCCTCGGGGTCGGCTATGTCCCTGAGAACCGGAACATCTTTCCGGGCATGACCACCCGCCAGAACCTGATCCTGGGCATGAAGCCCGGCGTGAAGGACGGTGACGGGCGTTGGAAGATGCAGGACATGTTCGACATGTTCGAAAACCTCCAGCGCCGGGCCGATGTCGAAGCCTCGGTGCTTTCGGGCGGCGAGCAGCAGATGCTGACCATGTGCCGGACCCTGATGGGCGACCCGGACCTGATCATGGTGGATGAGCCGACTGAGGGCCTGTCACCGCAGATGGTGCAGAAAGTCGCCGAACTTCTGCGCGAAATCGCCCGACGCGGCGTGGCGATCATGTTGGTGGAGCAAAAGCTGTCCATCGCCATGGACATCGCGCATCGGGTCTATGTGATGGGCCACGGCGAAATGGTGTTTGAGGGCACCCCCGCCGAGCTGAAGGCCAATGAAGAAGTCCGCAAGGAATGGCTGGAGGTCTGACCCTTCCGCCACATCGCTGCGTTTCAGACCGCCGGCCCCTGCAAAGGGGCCGGCGGTTTCGTTTTGGGGGACGCGACCGGCTTTCTGATGGATCAGGTCGCAGGCGGGGCACCGATCATCACGCGGCTGGACGACAGCTTGATCGTCGCGCTGCCCTCAGCCGTGCCCACGCCGCCCGCGGTGGTGCTGCTGGTCGGTGGGATCGGCCTGCTGCCCCACCGTGAAGCCCCACCCATGCAAAAGGCCCGCCGGATCGCTCCGGCGGGCCTTGTCGTCAGCGTCGCGCAACGCCCCGAAGGGACGCCGCCCGGCGAGGGCTTACCAGAGGGCGATGGGGTTGATGATCATCTGCACGGTGCCGCGGACCTTGGCCTGGCCGAGGACGAACATGAATTCGTTCACGTCCTGCTCAACCAAACGGCCGGTGTCCATGGTTTCAAGGATGTAGATCCCGTGGTCGCGCAGCAGAATGACGTGGGAATAGAACACCTTGCCACCTTCAGGCGCGGGCACAACGTCGACGCCCCACGTGTCGGCACCAACAGCCATCACGTTCATGGACGCAAGGTATTCGGCGGCGTCAGGCAGGATGCCGGGCTCACCGCTCACCCATTCGGTGGGCGCGCTTTTCAGCTTGGCATCGGTCCAGCCGGTGTGCAGCAGCACCACGTCGCCTTCGCGGATCTCCACGTCCTGCGCAGCAGCGGCGGCCTTCACGTCATCGGCGCCGAAGGCATGGCCAGCCTCAAGGAATTCCTTGCCGAAATGCTTGGCCATGTTGATGACGATGCCACGGCCGACCAGCGGCGGGATGCCATGCGTGCCCATTTTCGTGAGGCCCGTCAGCACGGCAAAGTCTTTTTCGTCGTTGCAATTGTAATACATGCCGTCTTCGGCCAGATGGCCAAGCCCGTCAATCTGGCTGCCGATGCCGAACCAAAGCTGGCCGATGTCATCATTATAGGTGGCGTTGTAGCCAAACTGGCTCAGGCGCTTGCCGCCCTGCTGGTTGGGCTGCACGACCTGGATCGACAGGCCGCGCGGCGCGAAGGCCGGGGTGGTGCTGTCGATCACGATGCCAAGGCTCTGGGACTTGCCCAGCTTGATCAGCTTGGCGGCGGCGGCGGTGCGCTCCGGCGTCACAAGGTTGGCGGAGCCGATTTCATCTTCGGCACCCCATTTGGAATGCTTGCATTCGGCCCAGGCCGAGGAGGCAGCCATCACTGACACGATCCCGGCTGTGATGGCTGCACGCAGCATGGTGCGCGCCGCGAACGGCGTTGAATTGATCATCTGGTTCTTCTCCCTGACGCGAGTCTCTGGGGCCCGCTTAAGTTTGGACTGTGACTGTGCCGGGGGATCAGACGTGGCGTCAAGCCCTTGGCGGAAGGGGATTTCGCAAAACAGCCACAGATGAACAACAACCCCAAGGAAATGTGCCCCTTTGGGCATGACCATGCCTGCGCGGTTTTTGGCGTGGCTACGGAACCGGCCACAGCGGGTCCAGCATCGCCAGTTTCAAGGCAGGCATAACCTCGGTTCCGTACCGATCCGGCACCATATAGATGCGCTTCAGCGCGCCATGATCGGGGCCAGCGCCGTGGGGACGTCACGGCAGGCAAAAGCGGCCGGGGGCTGTGGGCATGGCCCCCGGCCGCGTTCGGTCCTGCCCCAAGGGGAAGGAACAGGCAGGACCGGGCCGCGCCAGACATATCTGCACACCGGAGGGAGCCCCAACTGTGCGAACCGTCATCTGGCGCGGATCTGAATGTCAGGCGCGCGCGATCATTTTGTCAGGATCAGCTTGCCCTGACGGGTGATGCGCAAGGTGTAGATCGCGGCATCAAGCGTGATCCGCGCCTCAGTGCCGCCACGCAGCAGCTTGCGCGCGTCATGCACAGGCACCGCAGGGGTGGTCGGCACCTGCATGCCGCGCCGGACCACAATGGTTGCCGATGCTGATTTGCCGTCCACAACGGTCAAAATGGCAGGTCCCATGATCAACGCCAGCCTTCAAGCCTGTCGAGCAGGCGCTCAAGGCTCCAATCCACGGACATTGCGCTGCCAAGGTCAGTCGTGGTCAACACCCCGGCCCTATCAGTGGGCAGGCGCAGGGCAAGGCTGGGTTCCGGCGCAAGGCGTCCGGTGGCAGGTGGGGCGGCAAGGGCACGGCGCAGCATCTGAGGACCTCCATCCGGTCAAGGACGGCCGGGCTTCCTCATGCCGAGGTGGCTGGGCCTTTGATGTCCCCATTCCTGATGTAAACACTCAGGTATGTCAATTCCGATTGTTTCAATCGGGTATTAATTTTGATCAACGGCAGCCATGGCACGGGCAGCGCGACCCCGAACGCCCCGATTAAGGCCAAGCGCAGCTTGCACTGACACCCAGCCGCGTTTCACAATCCGAAACGAACGACCAAAATATTGCGCTCAACGCTTTACGCGGTGCCCCAAAGGCACCACTTCTTGCCCATCAGGCGCACCAAGCCGCGCCACAGACACCACCGTGGCGCGTTGCGACCCAGTCAACGGCCCGCGCCCACGCAATCACGTCCCAAGGAGCCTTCAATGTCCTATCCCGATACCCTTCTGCTGATCGACGGTGAATGGCGTGCGGCCAAAAGCGGCAAGACCATCCCCGTGATTGACCCCGCCACTGACGCGCAGATCGGGACCGTGGCCCATGCCGGGATCCCTGACCTTGAGGCCGCAATCACCGCGGTTGAAAAGGGCTTTAAGATCTGGTCCGCCACTGGCGCCTATCAGCGCGCCAAGATCATGCGCAAAGCGGCCGACCTGCTGCGCGAACGTGCCGGCGACATCGCCGTCATCATGACCGCTGAACAGGGCAAGCCGTTGGCCGAGGCCAAGGGCGAAACCCTTGCCGGTGCCGACGTCATCGACTGGTTTGCTGAGGAAGGCCGCCGCACCTATGGCCAGGTCATCCCCGCCCGCATCCCCGGCGTGATGCAGCAGACCATCAAGCTGCCGGTCGGCCCGGTCGCGGCGTTCACCCCGTGGAACTTCCCGATCAACCAGGTCGTGCGCAAGCTGTCGGCGGCGCTGGCGGCGGGCTGCTCGATCATTGTGAAGGCGCCCGAAGAAACCCCGGCATCCCCCGCCGCCCTGATCCAGTGCTTTGTGGATGCTGGCGTGCCCGCCGGGGTCATCAACCTTGTCTACGGCATCCCGGCTGAGGTCTCGGAATACCTGATCCCGCATCCGGCGATCAAAAAGATCTCGTTCACCGGGTCCACCCCTGTGGGCAAGCATCTGGCCGCGCTGGCCGGTGCGCACATGAAAAAGGCAACCATGGAGCTGGGCGGCCACGCCCCGGTGATCGTTGATGCGGACGCCGATGTGGCCACCGCGGTCAAGATCATGTCCTTCACCAAATGGCGCAATGCGGGCCAGGTCTGCGTGTCGCCAACCCGGTTCATGGCGCATGAATCCGTGTTCGATCAGTTCCTCGACGGCTTCACCGCTGCTGCCAAGGCCGTCAAAGTCGGCAATGGCGCCGATGCGGACACCACCATGGGCCCGCTGGCCAATGAGCGCCGCATCCCGGTGCTGCAAGAACTGATCGACGACGCCGTTGCCCACGGCGCCACGATCACCGCGGGCGGCAACCGCATCGGCAACAAAGGCCAGTTCTTTGAGCCGACCGTGCTTGCCAACGTGCCCACCGAGGCCCGGATCATGAACGAAGAACCCTTCGGCCCCGTCGCCGTGATCAACCCGTTCAAAACCCTCGACGATGCGATTGTTGAGGCGAACCGCCTGCCCTTCGGCCTCGCATCGTATGCCTTCGCCAAATCCGCCAACGCCGTGCACCGCATCGGCATGGAGGTCGAGGCAGGCATGACCACGATCAACCATAACGGCCTCGCGCTGCCCGAAGTGCCCTTCGGCGGCATGAAAGACAGCGGCATCGGCACCGAAGGCGGGTCGGAAGCGATCGAAGCCTATCTGGTGACCAAGTTCGTCACCACCGCCATGTAGCCGCTCGCCGCGGGGCATCGCGGGGGGTGATCCCTGCGGTGTTCGGGGCGATGAAATGCGAAAGGCCCGCCGGGAAACTGGCGGGCCTTTCGTCATTTCATCGCTCCGCTTGCCATGAGCGCCGCGCAAGCGACGCCCCCCGGCGAGGGGTCAGGCCGCGCGGCGCTTGCGGCCCAGCAAGCCCAGACCGACAAGGCCCACAATCAGCAATGGCGCGGCGGCAGGCAACGGCACAGTGGACACTGAGTAGGTGAGGATCGAACTATTCGTGTCTTGAACGCCAGTATATTGGTGAGCACTGCCCTTAATATTGAACAACGTGCCCTCATTGCCAGTTTGGTAGTTAAGATAAAACGAATCATTGCCGTTCTTCGCTGAGAAAACTGAATTTGCACTGTCGATCAAGCCACCAGAAACGACGAAGCTGTTCTGAATGACATTGAGCATGTTCGCCAGCACATCGTAGTCCAGCGTATAGCCAAGCGCGGCAGGCGCGCCGGTGACCTTCACCGTGCTTGCGGTGAAAGTTCCGTCGCCGTCGCCCAGAACGATGTATCCGCTCACCGTGCCGGCCACCGGGCCATCGAGATTGTCGAAGCTGAAATCATAGGTCGCCGCCTCGGCGGCGGACCCGAGGGCGACCAGGCCGAGGACGGCCAGGCATGCGGTAAGCGAGCGTTTCATGAATGAAATCCTAACGAGAAATGAACAGCCATATCTCTCGCATGGAACGCCTGCCCATTCAACATCCGCCCCCCCGTTCGCCCCGCGGCCAGCGGCTAGCTGAACACCACGGTCTTGGTCTTGTTGATCATCACCCGGCTTTCCAGATGCAACTTCACTGCGTTCGCCAGCACGCGGCTTTCGATGTCGCGGCCCACGGCGACCATGTCTTCGGCGGTCATGGCGTGGGTGACGCGCTCTGCGTTCTGCTCAATAATCGGGCCCTCATCCAGATCGGGCGTGACGTAATGGGCCGTTGCGCCGATCATCTTCACGCCGCGGGCATGGGCCTGATGATAGGGCTTAGCACCCTTGAAGCTGGGCAGGAACGAATGGTGGATGTTGATGATCTTGCCGAACAGCCGGGTTGAAAGCTTGTCTGACAGCACCTGCATATAGCGCGCCAGCACCACCAGATCAGCGCCGGTTTCGCGCACCAGATCCAGCAACGCGGCCTCCTGCGCGTCCTTGGTATCGCGGGTGACGGGCAGGTGGTGAAACGGCACTTCTTCGAAGGCGGCGGCACGCTGGGCGTTGGGGTGGTTGGACACCACGGCGGCGACCTCAGCGTCCAGCTGGCCAACACGGATCTGGTACAGCAGATGCAGCATGGCATGGTCAAACTTGGACACCATGATGATGATCCGCGGCTTGCGCTGCATGTCGCGCAGCGAGGTCTTCATGCCGAACCGGTCGGCGGCGGAGGCCAATTGGCGCTCAATGTCATCGCGGACCGCGCCGTCGCGGGCGTCAAAGGCCACGCGCATGAAAAAGCGGTTGGTCTCCTTGTCCCAGAACTGGCCTGATTCCGCGATGTTGGCCCCCATGGCGGCAAGCTCTGTGGTCACAGCGGCAACGATGCCGGGGCGGTCATCGCATGACAGGGTCAGGACGAAACGGTGGGTCATTGGGCGTCTAAGCTCCGCTCAGGCCTGCGCGCGGGGGGCCCGTGCGCCGGGGGTCAATCCGCGTGTGCCGCCTTGATAAGCGCAGGATTGCGCTGAGGTCCAGACAAGCGCGACACACCGCGCGTGCAAAGCGGCGCCGCGTTGGGGGCCTGGCGCCCGCGCCCCGTTTCGGGGCGCCGCATGGCGGGGGCGCAAGGCGCCCGCCGGGCGAGGGCCTGGGGCCTATTCGTTCAGATCCACCAACAGCGCATGCGGCCCACGGAACGCAATGGTACGAAGGAAATCCACATTCTGCCCCTGCGCCAAACTCATATTCGGAAAGGCCGTGGTCAATTCTTCCAAAATCACCCGCATTTCAAGCCGCGCCAGCGGGGCGCCGATGCAAAAATGGATGCCGTTGCCAAATGCGATGTGATCGCGCGCGTTGGGCCGGTCGGCAATGAAGCGCTCACCATCCTCAAACCGGTCCTCATCGCGGTTGGCAGAGGCCAGCGCGATCAGGATCCGCGCATCCTTGGGGATCACCACGCCGCTGAACACCGCGTCCACCAGCGCCCTGCGCCGCCACGCGATCACCGATGATGCGTGGCGCAGCCCTTCCTCCACCGCGTTCGGGATCAGGGCTGGATCATCGCGCACCGCCGCCCATTGGCCGGGGGCCTGCAACAGCTCCAACACCAGGTTGCCCGCGGCGTTGGTGGTGGTTTCGTGCCCGGCCAGCAGCAGGCCGAACACCAGCGACACGATCTGGTTGATGGTGATCACCGCGTCGTCGCCGCCCCGCAGCGCCAGCAACTTGCTGGCATAGTCGTCGCCGGGGGCGGCGATCCGGGCCTCCACCAAGCCGCGGCAATACACGAAGAAATCCAGCAGCTCCTCGCCGCCCTCGCGCAGCGCATCAGGGGTGGGGCGCCCGAAGATCATCATCAGGCGGTTGTCGCCCCAACGTTTGATGCGGCTTGCCTCCATGTCAGTGATGCCGAGCAATTCGAACAGCACCCGCGCGGGCAGCTCATAGGTCAGGTCCGCGACCAGATCGACACGGCCTTTGCCGCGCATGCCCATGATCGCCTCACGGGTCATGGCGCGCACCCGTCCCTCCATGGCGTTGAAGCGGCGCATGTTCAGGAACTGCGCAACCAGCGCGCGGATGCCGGTGTGTTTGGGGCGGTCGCAATTGACCTGCGTCGGCTCAGCCGTGAAACCGCCTGCCTGCAGGGCCGCAACCACTTCGGCGGGATAGGGCGACAGAGGGGCCAGCGCGATGTCGGCGGAAAAGCGGTTCGCGTCGCGCATGGCGATCAGCGCATCTTCGCGCCTGGTCAGCACCCAATAGCCGAGGTCTGCGTTGAAAAAGACTGGCGCCTCAGCGCGGGCGCGGCGGAACAGGGCGTGGGCGGTCTTATGCTCCAAAGGATCATAGGCCCGGCCAAACGCGGCATAGGGACAGACGGTGGCGGTGGACATGGGCGGTTCCCTCAGCGTTCGCGTTGTTGTCAGGTCAACACGGCATCGCGGGGGCGTCAACGGTTTTGCATGGCCTGCCCCCGCTTGATCAGGTATTTGACGCCGATGACCGATACGCCAGACTATGACGACGACATGCTTTTGGTGACCGTGGCGGGGCAGGATGGTGCCCGCCCGCGCCGCACCCTGTCATTCAGCCGCGCGCCCACGGTGCTGATGACCTTTGCGGCCAACCGCTACACCCGGACCGTCAGCCGGATTTATCAGGACCGGTTCGGCATCGGCGCGATGGACTGGCGGATGCTGGTGATGCTGACGCGCGAACCGGGCAGTTCGGTGTCGCATGCCTCGCGCATCATCGGGATCGACAAGGCGGCGGTCAGCCGGTCGCTGACCCAGTTGGAAAAGCGCGGGCTGGTGCGGGCCGAAACACCCGGCCCCGACGGCCGCCGCCGCCTGTTCCGCCTGACCGAGCCCGGCCACGCCATGCATGACGCGCTGCTGGAACTGGCGTTGGAGCAGAACCGGCACCTGTTCGCAGGCTTTTCGGCCGCTGACATAACCACCTTGGCAGGATTGCTGAGCAGGTTCCTGACCAATCTGGACGCGTCTGAGGAGACCTGACCGCAGGCCATCATCTCAGGCTCCCCCCTCATGCCCCCGGTTTCTTAAGCGCCTCAAACCCCGCGATCACATCGAGCAATTCATTGGTCACGTCCGACTGGCGGGCGGAGCGGGTGGCGAAAAGCAGCTCGCTCAGCCGCTCATCGATCGCGCGTTCGGCCTGCTGCATCAGGGCCAGCCGCGCGGCGTTCTCGGTGGCCATCGCTTCGGCCGCGGCGCGGAACACCAGGGCGAACAGGTGATTGCGGATCAACGATGCGAACAGCGCCTTGGGGTCCATGGTCAGGGTCGGCAGGCGGCGCGACTCCCACGGCTTGGCCGCCAGATCGCGCACCAGATCGGGGTCCAGCGGCAAAAGCGGGCGGATCACCGGCGCGCGCCCCTCAGGCCCCGCAGCCATGTGGATCAGGATCACCGCGCGGTCCGGGCCCGGCCCCATCGCGGCGTCAAGCGCAACCAGCACCTCGCCCGCCAGACGTGCGATGCCATCGGCTGAGGCGGGGGGCTGGAAATGCGGGTCTGACGGGCGATCGCGCGCGTCCAGCGCCGCCTCCAGGCGGGCGCCGACGGAAAAGATCTGCCAATCCTGCGCGCCAATCCGCGCAAGCGCCGCATCCGCCACCGTTTCATTATAGCCGCCGCACAGCCCGTGATCCGACCCGAAGATCACCGCAACCCCGGCCCGCGGCGCGATCGCCGTTTCGGGCGCGGGAAACCCGGCCGCATGGATCAGCAGGTGCAGCCCGTCCAGCACCGCCGCGTGATAGCTGTCGATCAACGCGGCGGCGGCCTCATACGGTGCGGCGTTCACCGCTGACAGGGTCTTCATGGTGCGCACCACACCGCGGATGCTTTGCATCGTGGCCATGCGGCGGGTCAGGGCATCCAACGTCTGGGTCATGGCGCTGCCGCCAACGCCCCGCGCGCCAACGCCATCAGCGCATCGTGATCGGCGTCGGTCAGCTTGGCGCCGGATGCCAGCCGCGCGGTGATCGGGCCGGGCGCACCGCGCGCCGCCTTGCGCAGAGCGGCAATGGCGGCGGGAAACACGGCCTCAGACACGCCATCCAGCAGCCCGGTCATGGCCGCGGTCAGCACCACAAGCTGTTCAACCGCCGGGATAGGATCACGCTCAGGCTGCCGCAGCGCCGCGCGCATCGCGGCCCCGCGTTTCAACTGCGCCACTGTGGCCGCATCGAGCCGCGCGCCAAAGCGGGCGAAATTCTCCAGCTCCTCAAACTGTGACAGGGTCACGCGCACGTTCCCGGCCACGGCGCGAAAGGCGGGCGTCTGCGCCTTGCCCCCGACGCGGCTGACCGATTTGCCCAGATCGACGGCAGGAAACTGGCCTTTGCGCACCAGACGCGGCGACAGATAGACCTGCCCGTCGGTGATCGAGATCAGGTTGGTGGGGATGTAGGCCGATAGGTTCTCGGCCTGGGTTTCGATCACTGGCAGCGCGGTGATCGACCCGCCCCCACAATCGGCGGACAGTTGGGCCGACCGCTCCAGAAGTCGGGCGTGGACATAAAAGATGTCGCCGGGATATGCCTCTCGGCCCGGGGGGCGGCGCAGCAGCAAGGACAGCTCGCGATAGGCGCGGGCGTGGCGGGTCAGGTCATCATAGATCAGCAGCACGTCGCGGCCACGCCGGGCGAAATATTCCGCCATCGTGGTGGCGGCGTAGGGGGCGACAAAGCTCAGGCCCGGCGCCTCATCGCCGCCAGCGGCCATGACGATGGCGTGCGCGGTCATCCCCCCGTCCCGCAGCGCCGCGATCACCCGCGCCGACGCGTCGCCGCGCTGCGCGATGGCGCAATAGATGCACACCACCCCGGTGCCGCGCTGGTTAAGCATCGCATCCACCGCGATTGACGTTTTGCCAGTCTGCCGGTCACCGATGATCAATTCGCGCTGTCCGCGCCCGATGGGAACGGCGGCGTCGATGGCGGTGATCCCGGTGGCCAGCGGGCGGGCGATCTTGGCACGCTCCATGATGCCGGGGGCCTCGGCCTCCAGCGGCATCTCAAGCTCCGCGTCGATGGGGCCGAGCCCGTCCAGCGGGCGCCCGAGCGGATCGACAATCCGGCCCAGCAAGGCGTCCCCGACCGGCACACCGACAACCTTGTGGCTGCGGTGAACCGCCTCGCCGACGGACAAACCCGCAGCCGGGCACAAAAGCACCACGCCGATCCGCCCGGGTTCAAGGTCAGACACGATCCCCACCCCGCCGGAGCCAAAGATGACCATTTCATCGGCCAGCGCGCGGTCGAGGCCCGAGACGATCGCCACCCCGGCGCCGACCTCCAGCACATGGCCGACCTCTTCGAGCTTGGGGGCCAGCGCGGGCGCGTCGGCCAGATCGCGCACCAAAGCGGCGGCATCGCGCGCGCGCGCGGGGATTGCGGCGTCGGTCATGATGGGGCCTGCGCGCGGCGGGCGTGGCGGCCGGGGGTCAGGCGGGCCTCAAGTTCCGCATCCAGACGGTCGAGATAGGCTTTCAACGTCCAGGCCACCTGCCCGCCGCCAAAGCGCAGCACGACGCCCGGCGATTGGGCGGCATCAACCGCATAGCTGATCGGCAGGCCCGGCATCGCGGCATGGAACGCGGTGTCCAGGGCTGCGCGCGCGTCCGGCGACAGCGGCTTGCTGCTGATCGCGGTGCCGGCATCCGCGCGCAGGGCGGCGGCATGCAGATCGCCGTCCAAATCCCCAAGCCGTGCAGCCAGATGGATGGCCACGCGATCTTCCAAAGCATCGCCGGCCAGATCGCGCAGGGCCTTGCGGGTCAGGGCGGCCAGCGCCTCAGCCCCTGCATCGTGCAGATCGGCGGCATAGGCGGCGCGGGTCTGCGCCATCTGCGCGGCCCATGCGGTGCGCGCCGCGGCGGCGT
This sequence comes from Paracoccaceae bacterium, assembly GCA_047610385.1. GTDB lineage: Bacteria > Pseudomonadota > Alphaproteobacteria > Rhodobacterales > Rhodobacteraceae > JBOCEF01. The sequence continues at coordinate 62,220 of JBLGAC010000005.1, forward strand.
CAGCATCGGCATCGGCGGACAGGCGCGCGCGTTCATCCGCGGCGTCCGTGCGCACAGCGTCCATCACGGCGGTCTTTTCGGCCGCTTGGCTTGCCAACGCAGCGCGATGCGCGGCACCGGCGGCCTGCGCGTCAGCCAAGGCGCTGTCGGCGGCTGCGACGCGCGCGGCGATGTCAGCCTCACGCGCGTCGATCCCGTTCAGGATCGGTTTGTAGAGAAACCGTTTCAGCAGCCAGATCAGGATCAGGAAATTGACGATCTGCGCCGCAACGGTGATCCAGTCGACAGACATCGGGTCAGCCGCCCGCGCTTTGCGCCGCGACCAGCGCGGCGGCCCAGAACGGGTTGGCGAACACCAGGATCATCGACACCACAAAGCAATAGATCGCGGTGGATTCGATCATCGCCAGCGACACGAACAGCGTGCGCGAAATGGTCCCCGCCGCGTCCGGCTGCTGCGCGATCGACGCCAGCGCCTGCGACGCGGTCCGCGCCTCGCCCAGTGCCGGACCGATGGCGCCGAAGCAGACCGTGAACCCAGCGGTGAAGATAGATATGGCGGCGATCAAACCTAGATCGGTCATTCACTTATCCTTTTCAGGGGTTTTGGCGGTGGCGGACGCGATGTAGACGGTCGCCAGAATCGCGAAGATGTAAGCTTGGATCAGCCCGGTCAGCAGGCCGAGCGCATCCATCACCACCGGAAAGAAGAACGGCGCCACTGACAGCAGGATCGCCGCGATCACTGCGCCGCTCATGATATTGCCGTACAGACGGATGGCGAGCGCGAGGGTCCGCGACGCCTCGCCGATGATGTTGAAGGGCAGCATCATCGGTGTGGGTTGCAGATAGCCGCGCAGATACCCCCTCACCCCCCGCGCGCCGACGCCAAAGATCGGTGCAGCGAACAGCACGGCCAGCGCCAGCGCGGTGGTGGTGGACAGCGACGCGGTTGGCGGATCAAATCCCGGCACCACCAACAGCAGGTTGGACCCGGCGATGAACAAAAACAGCGTGCCCACGAAGGGGATCAGCGGCAGAGCGGGGCGGCGGGTGATTTCGGTGATCTGGCCAGCGATGCCAGTCACGATGACCTCCAGTGCGGTGCGCCAGCGCGATGCCGGGACATCGGAGCGCAGACGCCATGTGACGATGACCGAGATCGCCACCAGCACCGCCATCACCGCCCATGTATAGGCAATGGTGGCGTTGATCGGCAGGCCGAAGATGTCAACCAGAACGCGCTGATCGGTGGAGATGTCCATGTCAGCCCTCCAGCGGCGCCCAGCGCGCCCATGCCAGAACCGCGATCCGAACGGCGACAAACCCGGCGGCGAAGGCCAGCGCCGCATAGGCGCCCAATTGCGCCGCCCCCCAACCCACGCCCAGCAACAACGAGATCCGCAAGCCCGCGCTGGCCAGCAGCAGCGGGCCAGGGCTGGCAGTGCGCATCGCCAGCCGCAGCCCCGCTGCCAGCCCGGCAAAGAACAGCGCCCCCGCGCAAACACCCATGGTCAATCCGATGGCGATGTCCCAGGTCATTCCTCTGGCCCTCCCTCTCGGTCCACCCAGCGCCATGCGATAATGCCGCCGACACAGGCGCCGCCCAGCAGCAGCGCGATGGTCCACGAAAAATTCTGCGGTGCGATCCGGTCCAGCCATCGGCCGAGAAATACGCCCCCCACCGTCGGCGCCGCCACCGACCAGCCGATCATGCCAAAGGTGCCAAGACCGCGCAAAGGGCTGGGCGGCGGCGCATCGCGCATCTTCTGCAACCGTTCGGCCCCACGCGCGATCTTGGCGGCGGCGGCGTCTTCGGGATCTGGCATCACCGCGTCTCCTTCAGCTTGCCAAAGCCGCGGACCATGTCGGCCTCAAGGCGCGACAGGGCCGCGCGGGCGGTGCGTTCATGCTCATCAACCTCAATGAAACGGGCGCGCACGATGGCCTGAAGGTCGTGCAGATCGGGCCCTTCGACCGCGCGGCGCACGGCGATGGACACCTGATCGCCGCGCTTGACCAGCAGCCCTTCGTCGATGCCGAACACCCGCTCCGACCCATCAGCCTCACGCAGCGACAGCACTGACGGTGCCAACGCAATCGCCACATCCGCATGGTTCGGCAGCATCCCGAAGGCACCGTATTCGGCACGCGCGCTCAGCGCCGCGGCCTCACCATGGTGCAACAGCGCGCCGGGGGTGCGCAGGGAAACGGTCATGTTCATCGCTTTGGCCTCGCCGTTGCCTCAGACAGCGAGCCGATCATGTAATACGCGCTTTCGGGCAGATCGAATTCGGTCTGGTTCAGGATCGTCTCACAGCCGTCCAGCGTGTCTGCAATCGACACCTGACGGCCCTTGGCGGCAGAGAACGCCTCAGTGGTGAAAAACGGCTGGGTCAGGAACCGCTCCAACCGCCGCGCCTGCGCGACGGTGGCGCGGTCGGCGGCGGACAGTTCCTCAAGCCCCAGCATCGCGATGATGTCGCGCAGGTCGTCATAATCGGCCAACGTGCGCCGCACCGCCCGCGCGATGTCATAATGGCGCTGCCCCACAACCCCCGGCGTCAGCATCACGGATGTGGAGGCGAGCGGATCAATGGCGGGATAAAGCCCCTCAGACGCGCGTTTTCGCGACAGCACCACCGACGCCGACAGGTGAGAGAAAATGTGCGCCGCCGCCGGATCGGTGAAATCATCGGCGGGCACATACACCGCCTGAATCGACGTGATCGCGCCCGACGCGGTGGAGGTGATGCGTTCCTCAATCTCAGCCAATTCGGTGGCCAGGGTCGGCTGATACCCGACGCGCGACGGCATGCGGCCCAGAAGGCCCGACACCTCAGCCCCTGCCTGCACAAAGCGAAAGATGTTGTCGATCAGCAGCAACGAGTCCTGGTGTTTCACATCCCGGAAATATTCAGCGATGGTCAGCGCGGTGTTGGCGATCAGGAACCGCACGCCCGGCGGTTCGTTCATTTGGCCGAACAGCAGCACGGTCTGGTCCAGAACGCCGGCCTCACGCATTTCGCGGTACAGTTCCTCGGCCTCGCGGGACCGCTCTCCGATGCCGCAAAACAGGGAGACGCCGTGATGATGGCTGACGGTGTTGTGGATCAGTTCGGTGATCAGCACGGTCTTGCCAACCCCGGCGCCGCCGAACAGGCCGGTTTTGCCGCCCCTCTCAATCGGGCACAGCAGATCGATCGCCTTGATGCCGGTTTCAAAGACTTCGGCCACCACCACCCGGTCGCGCAGCGGGGGCGGCGCGCGGTGGATCGGCATGCGCGGGGCCTCAATGCCAGCGCCGCCGTCGATGGGATCGCCGAACAGGTTCAGCATCCGGCCGCGCACCGCGTCGCCGACTGGGGTTTCAATTGGCCCGCCGGTGGCAATCGCAGTCATGCCCAGCCCCAGCCCCTGCACCGGGCCCAGCGCCATGCCGCGCACCACGCCGCCGCCGACCAGGGCTGCGACCTCAATGCCCAGATCGCCCGCGCGCAGCAATTCATGGATGCGCGGGGCCACGCCATCGAATCGCACGTCGATCACGCCGCCGCGGATGGCGACGATCTCACCGGTTTGGGGGCCGGTTGCTGGCATCGGTGCGGCGGGCATTGAAAGCTCCGGCATGGGCCGGGCAGGTTTGCCCGGCATGGGTGCCAATCTGACCCTGATTTTGCGTTGGCGAGTTGATGTAGCGCAATAAAGTCAGAAAAGTTTCTGATATTGTCTATTGGATAAATGCAATTAACCGTCTGTTATAAAACGATAATTACAATTGTGCAGCGCACGCAAAAAATTGTGCAGCGCCGCATGAGTTGAAGGGACGCTCCGATGTCTGCGAAAAACTGGGCCATGGCAGGCGCGCTCCTGATCCCGGGGATCGGCAGCGGGGCGTGGTGGTTTCTGGCCGATGGCGACAAGGTGCCCCCCGGCTTTGCCCGCACCCATGGCCGGATTGAGGCTGCGCGCATCGACGTCGCTGCCAAGTTCGGCGGACGCCTGCGCGACATGAACGTATCTGAGGGCGACATGGTCACCGCCGGGCAGGTCGTGGCGATGATGGAACCCGCCCAGGTTGAGGCCCGGTTGCGCGAAGCACAGGCCCATGTGCGCGCCGCGGAGCAAGGCTTGATTGAGGCCCACGCCGTGCGGGCGGAGAAGACCAGCGCGCTGGTGTTCGCGGAGCAGGAGCTGTTTCGCGCCGAAACTCTAGCTGCGCGCGGCTATGCGGCGGGCGAGACGGTGGACCTCAGGCGCAGCCAGAAGGCCGCGGCGGAGGCGGCCGTTGCCTCTGCCACCGCTGCAATCGCATCGGCGCAGGCGTCAATTGAGGCTGCTGAGGCCACATCTGACCGTCTGCGCACCGATCTGGCCGATTACGCGCTGACCGCCCCGCGGGCCGGGCGCGTGCAATACCGGCTGGTCGATGCGGGTGAGGTGGTCGCCGCGGGTGGCATCGTCGCATCGTTGCTGGATCTGACGGACGTGTCGATGACCGTCTACCTGCCCACCGACGCCGTCGGGCGCCTGCGCCATGGTGCCGAAGCGCGGCTGATCTTTGATGCCGCACCAGAATATGTGATCCCCGCCATCGTGACCTTCGTGGCAGGTGAGGCGCAGTTCACCCCCAAATACGTCGAAACCGCCAGCGAACGCGCCAAGCTGATGTTCCGCGTCAAGCTGACCATCCCCTCCGCGGTGCTGGAGGCGCATCAGCAGGTGGTGAAAACCGGCGTTCCCGGCGCCGCATGGGTGCGCATCGACCCGGACGCCGCCTGGCCCGCGGCGCTGGCCGTGCGCCTGCCCGATGCAAGGTGACCCCGCGGCCCGGCTGACCGGCGTTTCGCACCGCTATGGCGCGCGCGCGGCGTTGCAGGACGTGTCCGTCACCATCGCGGCGGGGCGCATGGTCGGCCTGATCGGCCCCGACGGGGTTGGCAAGTCCACCCTGCTGGGCCTGATCGCCGGGGTGCGCCGCATCCAGACCGGCAATGTTGAGGCATTGGGCGGCGACATGGGCATAGGCGGCCACCGCGCCGCAGTCTGTGCGCGGATCGCGTATATGCCCCAAGGGCTTGGCCGCAACCTGTACCCCACGATGTCGGCGCGTGAAAACGTCGATTTCTTTGGTCGGCTTTATGGCCAAGGCGCTAGGGAGCGCGCGCGCCGGATCGATGAATTGCTGCATGCCACGGGGCTGGATCCGTTTTCCGGCCGACCTGCGGGCAAATTGTCGGGCGGGATGAAGCAAAAGCTGTCGCTGTGCTGCGCGCTGATCCACGATCCCGATTTGCTGATCCTGGATGAACCGACCACCGGCGTCGATCCGCTGTCGCGCAAACAGTTTTGGGAATTGATCGACCGCATCCGCGCCCGTCGCCCCGGCCTGACCGTCATCACCGCCACCGCCTACATGTCTGAGGCTGAGCGTTTTGACGATCTGGTGGCCATGAATGATGGTCAGATTCTGGCGGCCGGAACCCCGGCCGAAGTGAAGGCCAAGGCTGGCGCGGAAACCTTGGAGGACGCCTTTGTCGCGCTGTTGCCCGCGGGCGGTGGCCATCGCGCCGTGGCCGTGCCGCCCCGCCCCCATCATGACGGCCCCCCGGCGATCGAAGCTGCGGGGCTGACCATGCGGTTCGGCGATTTCACCGCGGTGGACAATGTCGGGTTCTCAATTGAGCGCGGAGAGATCTTTGGCTTTCTCGGCTCCAACGGCTGCGGCAAGACCACGACGATGAAGATGCTGACCGGGCTGCTGCATCCCTCCGAAGGGACCGCGCGCCTGTTCGGAGAGGTGGCCATCGGCGGCGACATGTCGATCCGGCGGCGGGTTGGGTACATGTCCCAAAGCTTTTCGCTTTATGGCGAATTGTCGGTGCGCCAGAACCTGTCGCTGCATGCCGATCTGTTCGCTGTGCCGCGCGCCGACCGCGCCGGGCGGATCGCGCATTTGCTGGACCGCTTTGATCTGGCCGATGTCGCCGATCAGCGCCCCGAAGGGCTGCCACTGGGCGTGCGCCAGCGGCTACAACTGGCGGTCGCGATCCTGCACAAGCCTGAGATCCTGATCCTGGATGAGCCGACCAGCGGCGTCGATCCCATCGCCCGTGACCAGTTCTGGGAACTGCTGATCGCATTGTCGCGCAAAGATGGCGTGACGATCTTCATCTCCACCCATTTCATGAACGAAGCGGAACGCTGCGACCGCATTTCCCTGATGCATGCGGGCAAAGTGCTGGCCATCGGGCGCCCGGATGATCTGCGCAATGCCAAAGGCGCGGCCACGCTGGAGGACGCGTTCATCACGTATCTGGAGGCCGCCGCCCCCCCGGTGCCGCCCCCGCCCGCGCCCGCCGCCAAGCACCGCACAGAGGCACAGGCGCAGGCGCAGGCGCAGTGGTTTTCGCCCGCCCGCACATGGGCGTTCGCATGGCGCGAGGCGCTGGAGCTGATCCGCGATCCAATCCGGCTGACCTTTGCGCTGCTTGGCCCAGTGGCGCTGATGCTGGCCATGGGGTTCGGGATTTCGTTTGATGTGGAGAACCTGTCTGTTGCGGTTCTAGATCACGACCAATCGCCGGAAAGCCGCATGTTTGTGGAGCAATTCTCCGCCTCGCGCTATTTCGACGAAGGCCCGCCTTTGGGCAATTTCGCCGATCTTGACGCCCGGATGCGCGCGGGGGACATGGCGCTGGCGCTGGTGATCCCACCCGATTTCGGGCGCGACCTGCTGGCCGGACACCGGCCAGAGATCGCCGCATGGCTGGACGGCGCCGTCACAACCCGGGCAGAAACCGCGCGCGGCTATGTCGAGGGGGTCTATGCGTCCTGGCTGCGCGGGCTGTCGATGACCGAAACGGGCCGCGACTTGGCGCTGTCCACCGCCGATTTCGAACCGCGCTTTCGCTACAATCAGGCATTCCGGTCCGCAAACGCCATCCCGCCGGGGGTGCTGATGATGATGCTGATCATGATCCCCGCCATGCTGACCGCGCTGGGGGTGGTGCGGGAAAAGGAACTTGGCTCGATCTCCAACCTCTATGCCGCCCCAGCGCGCAAGATCGAATTTCTGTTGGGCAAACAGGCGCCCTATGTCGCCGTCGCCATGGCCAGCTTTGCGATTTTGCTGGGGGTGATGCTGACGGTGTTCGGGCTGCGCGTCGAAGGCAGCGCGGCGGCGCTGGTGCTGGGCGCTGCGCTTTACACCACCGCGGCGACGGCGTTCGGGCTGGTGATATCAACCTTCGTGCGGTCCCAGATTGCGGCAGTTTTCGCCAGTGCGATCATCGTGATGATCCCGACGGTGAACTTTTCGGGCATGCTTTACCCGGTCGCAACACTGACCGGGGGGGCCAAACTGCTGGGGCAATCGTTTCCGCCGCTGTATTTTCAGCGCATCAGCGCAGGCGTGTTCAACAAGGGGCTGTCCTTGGCTGAGCTGGCCCCCGACATCGCCATGCTGGCGCTGTTCTGCGCGGTGTTCTGGACGCTGGCGACCCTTTTGCTGTCCAAGCAGGAGGCCTGATCCATGGGCGCGCTTCGCAATATCCTGCGCCTGGGGGTTAAGGAGGTGTATTCCGTCCTGCGCGATCCGGTGCTGATGGGGCTGATCCTTTATACCTTCACGCTCGCGATCTATGAGGTCGCCGAGAACGTCCAGACAGAGGTGAACAACGCCGCCATCGCCATCGTGGATGAGGACCGGTCCCCCCTGTCCGCGCGCATTCAGAGCGCGTTCCTGCCGCCCTATTTCCAGCCCGCCCGGCTGATCGCGATTGAGGAGGTCGAACGCGCGATGAATGCCGGGACCTATACCTTCGTGCTCGACATCCCGCCGGGGTTTCAGGCTGATCTGATGGCAGGGCGCCGCCCCCAATTGCAGATCAACATCGACGCCACCGCCATGACCCTGGCTGGCAACGGCGCCATCTATATCCAGGCCATCGTGCGCGATGAACTGGCGCGGTTTGCCATGAACGCCAATGCGCGCGCCCTGCCCGCGACCCTTGAAATTCGCGCGATGTTCAACCCCAACCTAACCTCCAGCTGGTTTATGTCGGTGATGCAGTTGGTGAACAACATCACCATCCTTGCCATCGTGCTGTCGGGCGCCGCCGTGATCCGAGAACGCGAACGCGGCACCATCGAACATCTGCTGGTCATGCCGGTCACGCCGCTGCAAATCATGCTGGCCAAGGTGTGGGCCAACGGGCTGGTGATCGTGGTCGCCGCGGTCGCGTCGCTGTATTTGGTGGTGGAGGGGCTTTTGCGCGTCCCGGTCGCCGGGTCCGTTGGGCTGTTCGCGCTGGGGGCCGCGCTGTATCTGTTCGCGGTCACGTCGCTCGGGATCATGCTGTCGACCATCGCACGGACCATGCCGCAATTCGGGCTGCTGTCGATCCCGGTTTTCGTCGTGCTCAGCCTGTTATCGGGGGGGATGACGCCGCTGGAAAGCATGCCGCCGCAAATGCAGACAATCATGCAGGGGTCCCCGACCACGCATTTCGTGAACTTTGCGCAGGCGGTGCTGTATCGCGACGCCGGGCTGGCCGTCGTCTGGGGTGACATGGTGTGGATCGCGGGGATCGGAGCGGTCTTTTTCGGCTTTGCGCTGGCGCGGTTCCGGGCGTCAATGTCTGCGGCCGGCTGAGGCTTGCCGCAGTGCTGCGCGCAGATTTGTAGACAAATTTTCATCACGAAACTACAATATATTAAACGGACAAGGGAGCACACGCATGACCGATATCGACAACATCCCGACGCCCGAGACTGAGGGCAACATCGCCGACCTGCTGCAAACCGCGGTGGACGCGAAGGATTCAGAGGCCATCGCCTCGCTTCTCGAACCCTTGCCGCTGAGCGAAGCAGTCCGCGAACTGCTGAACATGAGCGAGGATGACCGCGACACGGTTCTGTCGCTGGTGCCACTGGAATTGGCGGCCGAACTGATCGAAGAGGCACCCCACGCTGCGGCCACCGATCTGGTTGAGCGGATGGAAAGCGGCAAGGCGGCGGAGATCCTCGACGCGCTGGACAGCGACCGTCAGGCTGACCTTATCGGCGACCTCGACGCCGAAGACGCCGAAGCGATCCTGTCGCAGATGGACGCCGAAGACGCCGCCGACGTGCGCCGCCTTGCCGAATATGACGACGAAACCGCGGGTGGCTTGATGGTGGCCGAAGCGTTCAGTTTTCCCGAAAAAGCCACCGTCGGTGCCGTGCTGCGCGGTCTGGCCAGCGAAGACGATGATTTTGAACGCTATCGCGGCCAGCACCCTTACATCATCGACGACGACGGCAAACCCATCGGCGTGGTGTCACTGCGCGCGCTTTTGACATCCAAGCGCAGCGTTGCGCTGCCCAGCATCATGGTGGTGCCGCTGACGGTGCCGGTCACGGCCACGCTGGATCAATTGCAGGACCTGTTCGACGAACACCCGTTCCTCGGCATGCCGGTGGTGGAGGCGGACGGGCGGCTGGTCGGCGTCGTGTCACGCGCGGCCGTCGACGCCGCGGCGTTGGAGCGGTCAGAGAACGAAGGCCTGCGCCGCCAAGGCGTTGTGGGCGATGAATTGCGTTCAATGCGGCTGTGGGTTCGCGCCAAGGGGCGCCTGATCTGGCTGTCGGCCAACATCGTGCTGAACATGATCGCCGCCAGCGTGATCTCAGCCTATGAGGACACGCTGACCGCCGTCATCGCCATTGCGGTCTTCCTGCCGATGGTGTCGGACATGAGCGGCTGTTCCGGCAACCAGGCCGTCGGGGTCACGATGCGCGAGCTGTCGCTTGGCCTCGTGCGGCCCGCGGATGCGTTGCGGGTGTGGCTCAAGGAAATCTCGGTGGGGGTGGTCAACGGGCTGGCGCTTGGCATTCTGATCGGGTTGGTGGCTTGGGCGTGGAAGGGCAACCCGTGGCTCGGGCTGGTGATCGGCGTGGCGCTGGCGCTCAACACCATGCTCTCGGTGTCGATCGGGGGGGTGGTGCCGCTGTTTCTCAAGCGGCTGGGGCAGGATCCGGCGGTGGCAAGCGGGCCTTTGCTGACCACGATCACCGACATGGCCGGTTTCTTCTTCGTGCTCAGCCTCGCAACCCTGATGATGCCGCTGCTGGTCTGACCGGCGCGGCGCAGGATCAACGCGGCCAGCGGATGGACACGATGTTGCCGGGCGCATTGCCTTCGAGCGCCTCGGCGTTGGCGATCATGCGCTCCGCGTGTTCAATCGGCATGGGGCGCCCGAACAGAAAGCCCTGCACCTCATCGCAGCCTTCTTTGCGCAGGAAGGCGAAATGGGCCTCGCTCTCAACCCCCTCCGCCAGCACGGGGATCGACAGCGCCCTGGCCAGGATCAGGGTTGATCGGACGATGGCCGCCGATTGCAGATCGGTATCAAGCGAAGCGATGAACGCCCGGTCAATCTTGATCTTGTCGAACGGAAATGCCTTGAGCATCGCCAGCGACGCATAGCCAGTCCCGTAATCATCCATCGCGATGCGGATGCCCGCGCGTTTGAGGTTGTTCATCACCCCAACCGTGTGCACCTGATCGGCGATCAGGCTGGCCTCGGTCACCTCGAGCTCCAACCGCTCCGCCGGCAGGCCGCTTTCCATCAGGGCGTCGAGCACCATTTCCACAAAGCCCGGCTGCGCCAACTGCATCGGCGCGACATTCACGGCGATCCTGTAGCGGTCTGGCCAGTTTGCCGCGAGACGGCACGCCTCACGCAGTGCCCATTCGCCGATCTCACGGATCAGGCCGGTTTTTTCCGCCACAGGAATAAAGTCGTTGGGCGGCACCAGACCGCGCTGCGGGTGGTGCCAGCGGATCAGCGCCTCAAAGCCCACGCAGCGGCGGGTGATGATGTCGTTCTGCGGTTGCATATAAAGGACGAATTCATTGCGATCGAGCGCATGGCGCAGCTCCATCGCCAAGGCGCTGCGCGAGCGGCTCGCCTCATCCATCCGGGCATCGTAGAACTGGATCGCGTCCCCCGGTGCCGCCTTGGCGCGGTACAGCGCAAGGTCCACGCGGCTGAGCAGCGTGCCCGCGTCCGCCCCGTCGCGCGGATGCAGACAGACCCCCATGCTGGCCCCGACCGACAGCCGGCTGCCCTTCCAATCCACCGGCTTCAGCATCGCACCGCGCAGACGCTCGGCAAAACGTTTTGCCTCAGCCTCGTTCAGCACACCGCCGCGCAGGGCCACAAATTCGTCACCCCCGGTGCGGCAAAAAACTTCACCAGGTTCCAGCACGCCGCGCACGCGGGCGGCCAGCGCGACCAGGATCGCATCCCCCGCCGCGTGGCCATGAACGTCGTTGACCGGCTTGAACCGGTCCAGATCCACAGCGATCACCGCCACACCGCCGAACCGGTTGCGCGCCTCCGTCAGCCGGTCTTCGAGCGTGCGGCGCAAAAAAGCGCGGTTGGGCAGGCCGGTCAGCGGGTCGTGCAGGGCCACATGGCGCACCTGTTCGCCCGCGTCGCGGCGGGTGTCGCGGTCGATGACATATGTCCCCAGACCGGCGGTGATCAGCAAGGCCATCACGCCAAAGATCACCAACATCATGCCGTTGTCGATCAGCAGACCCCGCTGCATCTTCATCAAGGGGTCCATTTCCATGGTCAGCCCGGCCACGGAGGTGAAATGCGTCATCACGATTGCCAGCAGGAACGCGACGCCCCCGCCGCACCAGCTCAGGCGTGTGGACGGGCGCGTCAGCCGGTTTGCCGCCAGCATGCCAAAGGCTGGGCCCAGCACGATCGAGGCATAAACATAGGCCGGATCCCAGACCAGACTGCCGCTGAAGCGCATGGATTCCATGCCCATGTAATGTGTGACCACCACAGCAAGGCCCAGCACCACGCCCCCCAGTTCGGCCACCCGGCTGCGCCCGCCGATATGGGTGATCATCAGCCCGGCGATCACGCCCGCCATCGCCACGCCCAGCGACGCGAAGGTCAGCGCCGGATCATAGCCGATTGCCCCAAGGCCCGTATCGGAATGAAATCCCAGCATGGCGATAAAATGGGTTGTCCAGATCGTGACGCCGCCAACGATGCCGGACATGAACATCCAGACAAGGGTGCGGCCGCTTGGCTCCATCATTGCGCGGGAGAACAGGCGCGCGGACACGGTGGACCCCATCAGCCCGGTCACCGTTGCCAGCAGCAGCTTGGTCCAGTCATGCCCTTGCAGCAGACTGATCAGCATATCCTGCATTGTCTCCACCCTCAGTCCTTCGGCATCTGACTTCTGTCATGCGCCCTCAACAGTTTCGGATGCGTTAGGAGCGGCCCAAACCCCACACAGCCTGTGGTGCCACATCGCGCAGTGAACGGCGTTTCTGAGCGGTTTTCAGGGGCCTTTGCAGGGCCGCGGAGGCCGCAGGGGGAATCAGTCTTTCCGCAGGCTGGAAGCTGCGCGGGCCCCCATGATTGCGAATCACCACGCCAAGTCTTTCCCGGTAATGAAACGTTAATTTGTGATCACAGCAAAAAATCGTGTGATCACAAATGTCGCTTTTCCGCCCCCCTGCGTCATCTCGCGTTTGCCCATGGCGTTGTTTTGACGCTACACAGCGCGTCAAGTTCTCAAGCGGCGCAAAACGTGCGTCGCCCCGCCAACGATACGGATTTTGGCGGAGGGCGCCTGTCGCCCTCCGATCCGCAAGACCGACACGTCGCCGAAAGGACGCCAGGCATGAACATCCATGAGTACCAGGCCAAACAGCTGCTGAAGGAATACGGGCTCCCAGTCGGCGAGGGCGTCGCCGTCCTGCGCGGCGAAGAAGCCAAGACCGCCGCGGGCAGCATGGACGGCCCGCTTTGGGTGGTCAAAGCCCAGATCCACGCCGGTGGGCGCGGCAAGGGCAAGTTTGTTGAGGCTGAGGCCGGCGAAAAGGGCGGCGTGCGCCTGACCAAATCGGTCGAAGACGCCGCTGAGCAGGCGCGCATGATGCTGGGCCGCACGCTGGTCACGCACCAGAGCGGCCCGGCCGGCAAGCAGGTCAACCGCATCTACATCGAAGCGGGCGCGGACATCGAGACGGAGCTTTACCTGGCGCTGCTCGTCGATCGCGACACCAGCCGCGTGTCCTTTATCGTGTCCACCGAAGGCGGCATGGACATCGAAGAAGTGGCGGCCGCGACCCCTGAGAAGATCAGCAGCTTCTCAGTCGATCCGGCCACCGGCATTTCCGGCTTTCACGGGCGCAAGGTCGCCGTGGCGCTGGGTCTGACCGGGGTTGCGTTCAAGGAATGCGTCAAGCTGGTCGGCCAGCTTTACAAGCTGTTCATCGAAAAAGATGTGAGCATGCTTGAGATCAACCCCCTGATCGTCAAGACCGACGGCCATATCCGCTGCCTCGACTGCAAGATGGATTTTGACGACAACGCGCTGTACCGCCACCCCGAAATCATGGCCCTGCGCGATGAAACCGAGGAAGATCCCAAAGAGCTGGAAGCGTCGAAATACGACCTGAACTACATCGCGCTGGACGGTGAGATTGGCTGCATGGTCAACGGCGCCGGGCTGGCAATGGCGACCATGGACATCATCAAGCTTTATGGCGCTGAGCCGGCGAACTTCCTTGATGTCGGTGGCGGCGCGACCAAGGAAAAGGTCACCGAGGCGTTCAAGATCATCACCTCGGACCCGCAGGTCAAAGGCATTCTGGTGAACATCTTCGGCGGCATCATGCGCTGCGACGTGATCGCCGAAGGCGTGATCGCTGCGGTCAACGCCGTTGGCCTCAAGGTCCCGCTGGTCGTGCGGCTTGAGGGCACGAATGTCGAGCTGGGCAAAAAGATCATCGCGGAATCGGGTCTGAACGTCATCGCGGCCGACAATCTGTCGGACGCGGCGAAAAAGATCGTCGCCGCGGTCAAGGGCTGAACGCTGGCCGGGGCGGAGGTCTGCATGACCGTAGATACGCAAGGGGGCGGGCGGCGCGATGCCGACATCGCCGCTTTGCGCGCACGGTTTGCGGGTCATCCGCCCCTGCCGCTGGGCTTTGTGGTCTTCGGCGTGCCGCGCAGCGGAACAACTGCGGTTGCGCGGTATCTGAACGCCCATCGCGGTGTGATCTGCCTGCATGAACGCTTTGATCCGGGGCTGAAGCATGACGGGCTGACCTTTCCAGACGCAATGTTCACCGCCCCCTGGGGCGGCGAAGCGAACCGCAAGGAAAACCTGCTGCGCTTTGTCGGGGACAAGACCGGGCCGATCACCATGTGGGGTTCCAAGACGCCGCGCTATTACCTGCGTCTGCCGCGGGTGATGGCGGGGGTTCCCTCGGGCCGGGCGGTCCATTGCTACCGAAGGGCTGAGGACGTGGCCCGCAGTTACAATGACCGCGCCGACAATCCCGGGGATCACTGGCGCGGACATCTTCGCGGGTTGTTCGGGATGCTTGAACTGCCAGTCTGCATCGCGCGGATGCTGGCCACGAAGGGCGAATTTCTGACCGTGCCCCATGCCGCCACGCTGGCGGATGCGCGGGGCACGACGGACGCGATCCTGGGGTTTCTGGCGCCGGACGCGGTGCATGAGGCCGACGGCGCCGCGGTTTCGGTGGCCGATGACATCGGGGCCGCGCGCCTGTCGCGCCCCCGCCCGCCGCTGGCGGAGGTGGAGCAGGAGGCCGCCACGCTGATCGGCGCGGACCAGATTGACGCGATCCTCTCGGGCCCCAAGCCCGTGCGGTTCGCGGATGTCGCCGGGGCGGCGCGGGATTGGCTGGCGTCCTTGCCGCCCGATCTGGTGCAGCGCGGAACGGCGATGGCCGACGCGTATGGGCCGGGGGTCGCGGCGTTTGCGCGCGACGTGTGGGCGCCGGATGTGCGCCCCGCCTGGCAGAACGCCCGCCGCGCTTTGGCGGCATGAAACATGGGGCCGACGCGCCCCGCAAGTTTGGAGACGACGCCGTGACCACGATGCGCAAAGACATGATGCTGACCGGACGGGCTGCGCGCGCGATGCGCGGCACCTGCGCGCTCGGCGTTCTCGCGCTGGTCGCGGTGACGCTGTCGGCGTGCACGCCGCAGTCGCGGTCCGACGCGTCGAGCCTGCGCCCGCAGGGCGCCGAGGCCCGCGCCATCGATCTCGTCAACGTCGAGGTCGCCGCACGGCTGATAGGAGAGGCCTGCGTGCCTGCCGCCGCAGGCGACGGGCTTGAGACGCTCGAGGCGCTGGCCGGCGGATCGGGTGCCGAGACACGCTCCTCGCGCTATCCGGCGCGGACGGTGAACGCCGACAGGTTCACCGTGTTCCAAGCCGATCGGTTCCTGGCCGGGGTGGATGGCGACCGCATTCAGGTTCAGGCCGCCGAGGCACCGGCGGGAGCGGCCGGGCGCTTCGACTTCGCCTGCTACGTCGTCGTGAAGCAAGCGGGCAGCTATTTCTTCGAAATCAACGCCGCGCTCAAAGCCCGGACCGCGGGCGCTGGCGCCGCGGCCGTCGAGGCCGCGGCCGCGGCGCTCGGCGCGAGCACGAGCGAGCCGTCGTTCGACATCGCCGACATGGCGCGGAGCGACTCGGTCAGACTGCCCTCCCATCAATTCGACGTGCCGAACGGCCGGGTGACCTACTACCCGGCCAAGGTGCCCGGTCCGGGCAAAATCATCGCCGCTCTCGTCACCTCACAGTTCACGCAGCGCTGACCACCCGCGCGCCCCGAAACACCTAGCGAACCGGAGAACTCCATCATGGCCGTCCTCGTCGATGAAAACACCAAAGTGATCTGCCAGGGCCTCACCGGCTCTCAGGGCACGTTCCACACCGAGCAGGCGATCGCCTACGGCACCAAGATGGTCGGTGGCGTGACGCCGGGCAAAGGCGGGTCGACCCATATCGGCCTGCCGGTCTTCGACACCGTTGAACAGGCCGTGGGCATCACTGGCGCCAATGCGTCAGTGATCTATGTGCCGCCGCCCTTCGCCGCCGACGCGATTCTTGAGGCCATCGACGCGGAACTGCCGCTGATCGTGTGCATCACTGAGGGGATCCCGGTTCTCGACATGATGCGCGTGAAGCGTGCGCTGCAGAACTCGGCCTCGATCCTGATCGGCCCGAACTGCCCCGGCGTCATCACGCCCGACGCGTGCAAGATCGGCATCATGCCCGGTCATATTCACAAGCGCGGCTCGGTTGGCGTCATCTCACGCTCCGGCACGCTGACCTATGAGGCGGTGCTGCAGACCACCAATGCCGGTCTGGGCCAGTCCACCTGCATCGGCATCGGCGGCGACCCGATCAAGGGCACTGAACATATCGACGCCCTCGAATGGCTGCTGGCCGATGATGAGACCGAGTCCATCATCATGATCGGCGAAATCGGCGGCGCGGCCGAAGAAGAAGCCGCGCAGTTCATCGCGGATGAGCGCAGGAAGGGCCGCGCCAAGCCCATCGCTGGCTTCATTGCCGGGCGCACTGCCCCTCCGGGCCGCCGTATGGGCCACGCTGGCGCGATCATCGCCGGCGGCAAAGGCGGCGCTGAGGACAAGATCGAAGCGATGAAGTCCGCGGGCTTCATCGTCGCCGACAGCCCCGCCGGGCTGGGCGAGGCCGTGCTGAAAGCCATCGGCCGCTGATGCGAGACCCAGGGGCGGCGTTCGCGCCGCCCCCATGCCGCCGATGACGCGATCGGCCCCGTGCGGGCCGCTGGCGTGATCGGCCGCCCACGCCCCCAAATCGGGGCGCGGCGACGCCGATCTGACGCAGATGTTTTGCATTCTTCGCATAAGGCACGGGAAAACCGGATTTGTCTTGCACGCGGCGCAAGGTCGGTCAGGGTTTGATAACCTTGCTGAGACGAGCATGTGACGCGCCCGCCTGTGCGGATCGACCACGGTGCCCTTCCCCTGGCAAGGGGGCGGGCCCATGCCCCAGCCGACGCGGCACGGGATGTTTCCCAACCCGCGGCGACGCCGAACATCGACGCGCGGCCCGCTGGCCGCATGTCAGCAACGCCCCCGTCGCGCCGCCCGCGCGCCGGTCAGCCAGGGCCCACCCGCACCGGCGCGGGTCGCCCGCCAGAAGGGAGCCGGCGCCGCAAACGGCGTCGCGCATAGCGGACCATGACGGATCAAAGCTCCAACGACGCTTTCCACTCCTCCTCGTTCCTGCAGGGCATCAATGCTGAGTATGTCGAGCAGCTTTATGCCCGCTACGCAGAGAACCCGGCGTCGGTGGACGAAAGCTGGCGGCGCTATTTCGCCCAGCTGAACGAGGATGTCGCCGACGCCCGCCGCGCCGCGCAAGGCGCAAGCTGGGAACGTGCAGACTGGCCCCCCCAGCAAGGCGGCGACCGGGTCGCCGCGCTGACCGGGGAATGGGACGAACCGATCCCCGCCAAGCTTGAAAGCAAAATCGCCCAGAAGGCTGCCGATGCAGGTGCCGCGCTGACCGCTGATGAGGTCCGCAGCGCGGTGCTCGATTCCGTGCGCGCCATCATGCTGATCCGCGCGTTCCGCATCCGCGGGCATCTGGCCGCCGATCTTGACCCGCTAAGGCTGACCCCCCCGGCCCCACATCCCGAACTGGACCCCAAGACCTACGGCTTCACTGAGGCCGATATGGACCGGCCGATCTTCATCGACTATGTGCTGGGCCTTGAAACAGCGTCGCTGCGCGAAATCGTGGCCCTGCTGAAGCGCACCTATTGCGGCACCTTCGCGCTGCAATACATGCACATTTCAAACCCTGAGGAAGCTGGCTGGCTGAAGGAACGGATCGAAGGCTACGGCAAGGAGATCAAGTTCACGCAGGAAGGCCGCCGCGCCATCCTGAACAAGCTGGTTGAGGCTGAGGGCTTTGAGAAATTCCTGCACGTCAAATACACCGGCACCAAACGCTTCGGCCTTGATGGCGCGGAATCGCTGATCCCGGCGATGGAGCAGATGATCAAGCGCGGCGGCGCCCTTGGGGTTCGGGACATCGTGTTCGGCATGCCCCATCGCGGGCGTCTGAATGTGCTGACCTCAGTGCTGGCCAAACCGTTCCGCGCGATTTTCCACGAATTCCGCGGTGGGTCCTACAAACCTGATGAGGTGGAGGGCTCCGGCGATGTGAAATACCATCTTGGCGCGTCCTCGGACCGCGAATTTGACGGCAACAAGGTGCATCTGTCGCTGACCGCCAACCCCAGCCACCTTGAGGCAGTGAACCCCGTCGTGCTGGGCAAGGTGCGCGCCAAGCAGGCGCAGCTGAACGATCCTGAACGCAAGACCGTGCTGCCGATCCTGCTGCATGGCGATGCGGCCTTTGCCGGCCAAGGCGTGATCGCGGAATGCTTTGGTCTGTCGGGGCTGAAGGGTCACCGCACTGGCGGCACCATCCACATCGTGGTCAACAACCAGATCGGGTTTACCACGTCGCCGCACAACTCACGCTCCAGCCCCTATCCCACTGACATCGCGCTGATGGTTGAAGCGCCGATTTTCCACGTCAACGGCGACGATCCCGAAGCGGTGGTGCATGCCGCGCGCGTGGCCACGGAATATCGCCAGAAATTCGGCAAGGACGTCGTGCTCGACATCTTCTGCTACCGGCGCTTCGGGCATAATGAGGGCGATGAGCCTATGTTCACCCAGCCCGGCATGTACAAGGAAATCAAGACCCACAAGACCACGCTGCAGCTTTACACTGAGCGGTTGGTCAAGGACGGCCTGATCCCTGAGGGCGAGATTGAGGACATGAAGGCGCGCTTTCAGTCCTATCTGAACGAAGAATTTGAGACCGCGAAAGATTACCGCCCGAACAAGGCCGATTGGCTGGACGGGCGCTGGTCGGGCATGGGTCCGGGCGCCGCAGAATATCAGCGCGGCGGCACCGCCGTGTCGATGGAGAACCTGAAAGAAGTCGGCATGGCAATCACCGCCATGCCCGCCGATTTCAAGGCCCACCGCACCATTGAACGCCTGATGGAAACCAAGCGGGAGATGATCGAGACCGGCGAAGGCATCGATTGGGCAACCGCTGAGGCGCTGGCCTTCGGCACCTTGCAGATCGAAGGCTATCCGGTGCGCCTGTCGGGACAGGACTGCACGCGCGGCACGTTCAGCCAGCGCCATTCAGGCCTGACCGATCAGGAAACTGAGGAACGGTATTACCCGCTCAACCACATCAAACCGGGTCAGGCCCAGTATGAAGTGGTGGACAGCATGCTGTCAGAATATGCGGTACTTGGGTATGAGTACGGCTATTCGCTGGCGGAACCGAACGCGTTGACGTTGTGGGAGGCGCAGTTCGGCGACTTTGCCAACGGCGCGCAGATCATGATCGATCAGTTCATCAGTTCGGGTGAGCGCAAGTGGCTGCGCATGTCAGGCCTCGTGATGCTGCTGCCCCATGGCTATGAGGGCCAAGGGCCGGAGCATTCATCCGCCCGCCTTGAGCGGTTCCTGCAGATGTCGGCAGAAGACAACTGGATCGTCGCCAACTGTTCAACCCCTGCGAACTATTTCCACATCCTGCGCCGCCAAATTCACCGCACCTTCCGCAAGCCGCTGATCATGGTGACGCCCAAATCCCTGCTGCGGCACAAAAAGGCCGTGTCAAAGCTGGATGAACTCGCCACCGGATCTTCGTTCCACCGCGTGCTGTGGGACGATGCGCAACTGGGTCTGTCAGACACAAATCTGGTGGCAGACGACAAGATCCGCCGCGTGGTGATCTGCTCTGGCAAGGTCTATTATGACTTGCTGGACCAGCGCGACGCGCGCGGCATCGATGATGTCTACCTCCTGCGTTTGGAACAGTTCTACCCGTTCCCTGCAACCTCATTGGTCAAGGAGCTTGGGCGCTTCACGAACGCCGAAGTCGTCTGGACCCAGGAAGAGCCCAAAAATCAGGGTGCCTGGACCTTTGTGGAACCGAACATCGAATGGGTGCTCGGCCGCGTCGACGCCAAATCGACCCGCCCCCGCTACATCGGCCGCCCGGCCTCGGCATCGCCGGCCACGGGTCTCGCCACCAAGCACAAGCAGGAGCAGGACGCGCTCGTGACCGAGTCGCTGGCCTGAGGAGACGACAGACATGACCATTGAAGTTCGGGTTCCGACCCTGGGTGAAAGCGTCACCGAAGCCACCGTGGCGACCTGGTTCAAACAGCCGGGCGAAGCGGTCGCGCAGGATGAAATGCTGTGCGAGCTTGAAACCGACAAAGTGACCGTAGAGGTCCCCGCCCCCGTGGCGGGCACCTTGGCGGAACATGTGGCGGCCGAAGGCGAAACAGTGGGCGTGGACGCGCTGCTTGCCACCATCACCGAAGGCGTGGGGGCCGCGCCCGCGCCCGCCCCTGCGGCCGCCACGCCTGCTGCGCCTGCTGCGCCTGCCGCAACCGGCGGCGGCGCGTCAGTGTTCGTGATGGTCCCTGCGCTTGGCGAATCCGTCACTGAAGCGACGGTGTCCACCTGGTTCAAAAAGGTTGGCGATCAGGTCGCCGCCGATGAAATGCTGTGTGAGCTTGAGACCGACAAAGTGTCGGTTGAGGTGCCCGCCCCCGCCGCGGGTGTGATCACTGAAATCATTGCCGGTGACGGCATGACCGTGCCTGCGGGCGCAAAGCTGGCCGTGATCGCTGCGGGCGCAAGCGGGGCGGTCGCCGCCCCTGCGCCAGCCGCCCCTGCAGCCACCCCATCAACCGGTGGCCGGGATGTCGAAGACGCGCCCTCGGCGAAAAAGCTGATGGCTGAGAAAGGCTTGACCCGCGATGACGTGCAGGGTTCGGGCCGCGACGGCCGCATCATGAAGGAAGACGTGGCCAAGGCCTCAGCCCCCCGCCCCGCCGCCGCGCCTGCCCCCTCAGCCCCGCGCGCGCCGCTCGCCGTCAATGATGCCGGGCGTGAGGAGCGGGTGAAGATGACCCGCCTGCGCCAGACCATCGCACGGCGCCTAAAAGAAGCGCAGAACAGCGCCGCGATGCTGACCACCTACAACGAGGTGGACATGAGCGCGGTGATGGAAATCCGCAACCAATACAAAGACGTGTTCGAAAAAAAGCACGGCACGCGCCTTGGCTTCATGTCGTTCTTCGTCAAGGCCTGCGTGCATGCCCTGAAAGAAGTTCCCGAGGTCAATGCTGAGATCGACGGCACCGATGTTGTTTACAAGAACTACTACCATGTTGGCGTCGCTGCGGGCACGCCGCAGGGCCTTGTGGTTCCGGTGGTGCGCGATTGCGACCAGCTCAGCTTCTCAGGCATTGAGAAGAAGATCGGCGAACTGGGCAAACGCGCCCGCGACGGCAAGCTGAGCATGGCTGAGATGCAGGGCGGCACGTTCACCATCTCAAACGGTGGCGTCTACGGGTCCTTGATGTCCTCGCCGATCCTGAACCCGCCGCAGTCGGGCATTCTGGGGATGCACAAGATCCAGGACCGCCCGGTCGCGATCAACGGCAAGATTGAAATCCGGCCAATGATGTATCTGGCCCTGTCTTATGACCACCGGATCGTGGACGGCAAAGGCGCGGTGACCTTCCTTGTGCGCGTGAAAGAAGCGCTTGAGGATCCGCGCCGCCTGCTGATGGATCTGTGATCCGTCATGACCGGTCTGGCGCGGCCAAGGATCATGCTGGCTTGCAGGCGCGGGGCACCAATATGCCCCGGGCTTATGGGCCTGCGTGGTGACTTGGTCGCGCCGGGGTTGGTGCGGTTCGCCATTATGGACAAATTTCGCAGCATGTCGCACGGCGGCGCATGATAACCACCGGGGACGCCATGAGTGAAATCCACATCCTCGCCCTTTCGGGTCTGCTGACTTGCGTGCAATTCGCGCTGATGGCGATTCCGGCGAACCAGCAACTTGGCCCGGAATGGACCATGGGTGCGCGCGACGTGCCGCGCGAAATGACTGGCGTCGCCGGGCGCCTGCACCGCGCGTTCAACAACCAGCTCGAAGGCTTGCTTCTGTTTGCCGTCGCCGCTGTGTGCGTGACGCTGCTGGACGCGTCCACCCCCTTCACCCGCGGCGCGGCTGTGGTCTACATCGTCGCGCGCGTGGTCTATATTCCCCTCTACGCCCTTGGCGTGCCTCTGTGGCGCTCATTGATCTGGGCGGCTGGCTTTGTCGCCACCGCTGCCATGCTGATCGCCGCACTGCTTTGAAGAAACCGAAAGGCAATCTCCATGTCCGACTATGATGTGATCGTGATCGGCGGCGGCCCCGGCGGCTATGTGTGCGCGATCCGCGCGGCGCAGCTTGGCCTGAAAGCCGCGTGTATTGAAGGGCGCGGCGCCCTTGGCGGCACCTGCCTGAACGTTGGCTGCATCCCGTCCAAGGCGCTGCTGCATGCGTCCGAGCTGGTGCATGAAGCGCATGAGAATTTCGGCAAAATGGGCATTTCGGTTGGTGAAGTGTCGGTCGACATCCCCAAAATGCTCGCCTACAAAGACGACGTCATCAAGCAGAACACCAGCGGGATTGAATTTCTGCTGAAGAAAAACAAAGTCGATTACATTCGCGGCTGGGCCAAAATCACCGCCAAGGGCGAAGTGACTGTGACCGGCGACGCAGCGGGCGTATACAAGGCCAAAAACATCGTCATCGCCACCGGATCGTCAGTCGCCGTGCCGCCGTTTGTTGAACTGGACGAAGACCGCATCGTGTCCTCCACCGGCGCGTTGGAACTTAAGGAGGTTCCCGCCAGGATGGTCATCATCGGTGCTGGCGTGATCGGTCTTGAACTGGGATCCGTCTGGAAACGCCTTGGCGCAGATGTGCATGTGATCGAATATCTTGACCAAATCACCCCCGGCCTGGACCTTGAGGTCTGCAAAGCCTTCCAGAAGCTGCTGAAAAAGCAGGGCATCAAATTCACCCTCGGTGCCGCGGTGCAGTCGGTGGAAAAGGGCGACACCCTGAAAGTCACCTACAAGCTGCGCAAGACCGACAAAGAGGCTGTCGTTGAGGCCGATGTCGTGCTCGTCGCCACTGGCCGCAAGCCGAACACCGAAGGTCTGGGCGCGCAGGATATGGGCATTGAACTGGACCCCCGCGGCCGCATCGTCACCGACGGGCACTTCAAGACCAAGCTGGACGGCTGCTATGCCATCGGCGACGTGATCGCGGGCCCGATGCTGGCCCACAAGGCCGAAGACGAAGGCTATGCGGTCGCTGAAATCATCGCTGGCAAGGCGGGCCATGTGAATTACGACGTGATCCCCGGCGTGATCTACACCGCGCCCGAAGTGGCATCCGTCGGCAAAACCGAAGAACAGCTGAAGGAGGAAGGCCGCGCCTACAAGGTTGGCAAGTTCCCCTTCATGGGCAATGGCCGCGCCAAGGCTTACTTCATGGGCGATGGGTTCGTCAAAATCCTCGCCGATAAGGACACTGACCGCATCTTGGGCTGCCACATCATCGGCCCGGCGGCTGGCGATCTGATCCATGAGGTCTGCGTTGCCATGGAATTTGGCGCCTCGGCCGAAGATCTGGCCCGCACCTGCCACGCGCATCCGACATTTTCCGAGGCGGTGCGCGAAGCAGCTCTGGCCTGCGGAGGCGGTGCCATCCACGCCTGACCCCTACCGGGGCGGCGATGCGGGCGCGGCTCCAACCGGGGGCCGCGCCTTTTTCATGCGCGTCAGGCGCCCGTCCCGCAGACCAACCAGATTGCGCAGGACGGGGGAGTGCGCGCATGCTGAGGCGGGCATGCCGCCTGAAAGGATCGCTCAGATGTCCAAATTTGACCGCCAACTCATCTCAAACGGCAATCCGATGGAGAAGATAGTTGGCTTCAGCCGCGCGGTGCGCGTCGGTCCCTTCATCAGCGTCGGCGGCACGGCGCCCGTCGGCGCGGATGGCAAGACCGTCGGCATCGGCGACGTCGCCGCCCAGACCCGCCAGTGCATCGAGATCATCAAAGCCGCGCTCGAAGCCGCCGGATCGGGGCTCCATGACGTGGTTCGCACGCGCGTCATCCTGACCGACATCGACAACTGGAAGGCCGCCATCGACGCGCGCAAGGCGTATTTCCAGGACAGCCGCCCGGTGGACACGATCATGGCCGTCACAGCATTCGTGAACCCCGAATGGTTAGTGGAGCTTGAGGCCGACGCAGTGATCGCCAATTGGCAGGGCTGACAGGATCCGCTCTTGCGCGCTTGGGTTCCTTTATAGAACCTAAGCGCGTAATCAGCAGGAGAGCCCATGCCCAGATCCTATGAAGGGTCCATCGCCTTCACCATTGACGACACCCGCGCGACCGGCACCATGCCCATCGGCCCCGGCTTTCTGAACCCGTTCGGCACGGTCCATGCAGGCGCGCTGACTTGGTTTGCGGACGTTGTGGCGACCTCGCTGGCGCTGAACGGCGTCGATCCGACCAAGGGGATGGAGAGTTTTCCCGTTGCTGTCACCCTCAACGCCCAGCTTCTGGCCAACCGGACCGAGGGCGTGCTGACCGCGACGTCGATCTGGGTGAAAAAGGGCCGCCGGATCTCAACGGTGCGGACCGAGGTGGCCGATGCGGGCGGCAAAGTGTTGATGGAGCTGACCTCGACCCATGTTTCAGCGCGCTGAGCCTTTCGCGCCGGGATGTGCGGCGTCGTAGACCTCCATCAACCGTGTCTCGTCCAACCCGGTGTAGATCTGGGTCGTGGACAGCGACGCGTGCCCCAGCAATTCCTGAATGGTGCGCAAATCCCCGCCCGCTGCCAGCAGATGCGTCGCAAAGCTGTGGCGCAGCGCATGGGGGGTGGCGGTGGCGGGCAGGCCCAGACGCGCCCGCGCCGCCTGCATCACCCCGCGCAGGATCCGTCCGTCCAGCGCCCCGCCACGGGCGCCAAAGAACAGCGGATCATCCGCCCCCCCGCCATAGGGGCATTCGCGGCGATAGGCTTCGACAGCGGCGATGGCGGCGGGCAGCACAGGGACCAGCCGCTGCTTGCCGCCCTTGCCGGTGATGCGCAGCACATCGGCCAACGGCGCGTCGCGCCAGCGCAGGGACAGCGCCTCAGCCATGCGCAGCCCGCAGGCCCATAGCAGGGTCAGCACGGCGGCATCCCGCGCTGCAACCCAGTCTTCGGCATCCGCGGTTTCCGCGTCAAAAATCACCGCGCGCGCGGCGTCTGGTGTCAGCGGGCGAGGCAGGCGCCGGGGGGCTTTGGGGGCGCGGGCGGCGAAGACGGCGGACGCCTCAATCCCCTCAGCATCGCCAAGCCATCGGTAGAAACTGCGCACTGCGGACAGGCGGCGGCGCAGGGATCGGGGGGACAGGCCGCGGCCTCGCTCAGCCGCCAGAAAGGCGCGAATGTCGGTGTGGGCAACCCCGGACAGCGCCGCGCGCCCCGCCGGGCCACCCCAATGGCCCCCGAGGAAGCCAAGGAACGCCGAGATGTCGCCGCGATACGCCGCGATGGTCGCGGGCGACGCGCCGCGCGTGCCCGATTGATAGCCCAGAAATCGGGTCATGAGGTCAAGCGCGCCCTCCGACCCCTCAGTCATGGGATCACGACACCCAGCGGCGGATCGCGCGCTGCATCACACCGCCGAAAAATTCAATCAGATCTGAGCCTTGCTCAGGCCCGAACCGCGCCGGATCGACCGCGCCGAAAACCAGCATGCCGGGCCGCGCCCCACCGCCGAAATCCAGCTTGATCGCAGCCTCAGACCGGATGTCCTGCGCCATCTCACCAAAAATCGCGGCACTGTCCGCCGGGTCCGCCACCCGCAGGGCGACATGCGGCTCAACCCCCGGACGGCCGAGGGTGAGGTAGCGGTCCACCTCGCCTGTCCGCAGCGCGACCAGCGGCCCTTGGGCATCCGGGCCACCATCGCCTTCAAGGCACAGGCGCAGCGCATCGACCCCCAGAATGCCCGGGATCGTGTCGTCCAGCGCGCGCAGCAGGTCCGAGAACCGCACCGGTTCAAGGATCGCCAACACCGCACGGTGCACCTGATCGGCACCAGACATATTCTCATACGCTGCGGCAACGACCGAGCGGTGGGTTTCCTCAAGCCGCACCAGCCGGGTTTCCAGCCGATCGACCATGGCACCGCGCAGATCGGTGATCTGGCGCCCGGCCCGTGCGTCATCCGCGCCGATCACCGCCTTCATCACGGCCACGTCGTCCAGCACCAGCGCCGGGTCCGCGGTGATGCGCGCGCGGATCGCCGCATCTTCGGCGGCGGCGGCGGTGTCTGCTGCGGTCTCGGCTCCGGTCTCGGCGGCGGTCATCATGCAATCCTTATATCGCGCAGGGCCTGCGCCGCCGCGGGGGCAGCGCAGGCCGGGTCGTCAGACGATTTTCTGACCGGTTTTGGCCCAATCGGCCATGAAGGCCGCAAGGCCCTTGTCGGTCAGCGGATGGCTCACAAGGCCCTTCAGAACCGCGGGCGGCGCCGTGATCACGTCCGCGCCGATCAGCGCCGATTCCCTGACATGGTTGGCCGTGCGGATTGAGGCCACGAGGATCTCAGTGTCGAAATCATAGTTGTCGTAGATCTGACGGATTTCCGAGATCAGCGCCATCCCATCGACATTGATGTCGTCAAGCCGTCCGACGAAGGGCGAGATGAACGACGCCCCGGCCTTGGCAGCCAGCAGCGCCTGGTTGGCGCTAAAGCACAATGTGACGTTGACCATGAAGCCTTCCTTGCGGAAGGTCTGGCAGGCGCGCAGCCCGTCCAGCGTCAGCGGCACCTTGATGCACACGTTCGGTGCGATCTGGGCCAGTTTGCGGCCCTCGGCGACCATGGCGCCGTATTCGGTCGCGGCAACCTCGGCGCTGACCGGGCCTTCCACGAGATCGCAGATCTCTTTGGTGACCTCGATGATGTCGCGCCCGGATTTCATGATCAAGGATGGGTTGGTCGTGACCCCGTCCACCATGCCGGTCGCGGCGAGATCGCGGATTTCATCGATGTCCGCGGTGTCCACGAAGAATTTCATGTTGCCTGAGTCCCGTGTTCTGTCGAGCCAACCGATCGCGCCGCGGGGGGCCCGTGCCGCCGCGTGCGCAGGCCGGGCCACGCGCGCCCGTCGCCCTTGCCGCCCGCAGCGTCGTTGCGGGGCGGTTTCGGGACGCGCGCGCCGCCATCCTGCCGTTGCGCAGGATAGACCACAGCGCGGCCCGCGGCCACAACCTACCACATATCGGCGCAGGCGCGACGCAGCCGCGCGGTGCGCGGCGATGCGTCTCGCGCGGACGCCCAGAACCGGCTAAACCCAAGCCATGACTAAGCATGCCGCTGAGCGGCCAGAATTCTTTCCCGAAGGCGTGATCGTGGCGGTGCTGTGCCCGCTGCCCATCGACATGGCGCTGGATTACCGCGCGCCTGCGGGGGGCGTCAGCGCTGGCGATCTGGTGGAAATTCCGCTGGGCCCGCGCGCGGCGATCGGGGCGGTCTGGGGCATCGGCGTCGGGGACGTCGCGAACGAGAAGATCAAGCCGATCATGCGGCGGTTGGATCTGCCGCCCATCACCGCGCCGATGCGGGCGTTTCTGGACCGCGCCGCCGATTACACGCTGACTGAGCGGGGCATGATGGTGCGCCTCGCAACCCGCGCCAAGGGGCTGCGCGAACCGCCGGGCACGCGCAAGCTGCTGACCTTGGGCGGCCCCGCGCCCGACCGCATGACCCCGGCGCGCCAGCGGGCGCTGGATGCGCTGGCCGCGGTTGGCGGTGCGCCCATGGCCCCCGCCGATCTGGCGCGTGAGGCTGGCGTGACCACATCTGTCCTGAAAGGGCTGGCGGAGGCCGGCGCGCTGCGGGTCATCGAAGCCCCGCGCGACGCGCCCTATCCGCGCCTGTCGCCCGACGCCCCATCCCGCGCCCTGTCGCCCGCGCAAGAAGACGCCGCTGAGGCCCTGCGCGTGGCGGTGCGGGCGCGCACCTTTTCTGCCACCTTGCTGCGCGGCGTCACCGGATCGGGCAAGACCGAGGTCTATATGGAGGCCATCGCGGAATGCCTGCGCGCAGGGCGCCAAGCCTTGATCTTGCTGCCCGAAATCGCGCTGACCTCAGATTTCCTGTCCCGGTTTGCGGCAAGGTTCGGTGCCCGACCCGCGCTGTGGCACAGCCAGGCCACGGATGCGGAGCGTCGCCGCTGCTGGCGCGCGGTCGGCACCGGCGATGCGCAGGCAGTGGCGGGTGCGCGATCTGCGCTGTTCCTGCCGTTCCAGGATCTGGGCCTGATCATCGTCGATGAAGAACACGACACCGCGTACAAGCAGGAGGAAGGCGCGCTCTACAACGCCCGTGACCTGTCCGTGCTGCGCGCGAGCTATGAGGGCGCGGCGGTGGTTCTCGCCTCCGCCACGCCGTCTTTGGAGACATGGGCCAATGCCGAGGCCGGGAAATACCAGCGTCTGGACCTGCCAGAGCGGTTCGGCCCCGCGGTGATGCCCACCCTCAAGGCGATTGATCTGCGCCGCGACGCGCCGGGGCGCAACGAATGGATTTCACCGCCGCTGGTCAGGGCGGTGGAAAAGCGGTTGGCGGCGGGGGAGCAGGCGCTCCTGTTCCTCAACCGCCGGGGCTATGCGCCGATCACCGTGTGCCGGGGCTGCGGGCATCAGATCGGCTGCCCCCATTGCGACGCAACGTTGGTGGAGCACCGGTTCCGCGGGCGCCTGATGTGCCATCAATGCGGGTATGAGCAATCCGCCCCCAAGGCCTGCCCAAGCTGCAACGCAGTCGACAAAATGGCGGTGATCGGCCCGGGGGTGGAACGTCTGGCTGAGGAAGCACAGGCCCGGTTCCCGAATGCGCGGGTCGTGATCCTGTCCTCGGATCTTGCGTCGGCGAAAACGTTGGCCGAACAGATTGCCGCCATCGCGCGCGGCGAGGCGGACGTGATCGTCGGCACCCAATTGGCCGCCAAAGGGCACAATTTTCCGCTGCTGACGCTGGTGGGCGTGATTGACGCCGATCTGGCGCTGCGCGGCGGCGACCTGCGCGCCGCAGAACGCACCTTTCAATTGGTGCGCCAAGTGGCGGGCCGCGCCGGGCGCGCGGAAAAACCCGGCGAGGCGCTGATCCAGACCTGCGCGCCCGACCACCCGGTGATCCAGGCGATTCTGTCCGGCGACGAAGAAGGTTTCCTGCGTGAAGAGGCCGACCGCCGCCGCGCCGCCGGAGCCCCTCCCTATGGCCGCATGGCCGGGATCATCGTGTCCGGCCCCGACGAAGCCCGCGCCCAGCGCACCGCCGAAGCGCTGGCCCGCGCCACCGCGATGCTGGAGGCAGCAGGTGTGCAATTGTTCGGCCCCGCCCCCGCCCCAATCGGGCGCATCCGCGGAAAGTATCGCATTCGGCTGCTGGCCAAGGCGCCGCGCGGCGCGCCGATGCAAGCCGCTTTGCGGGCATGGCGCGCATCCGTGAAGCCCGAGCCCGGCGTGCAGGTGCGCATCGACATCGACCCCCAAAGCTTTTTCTGAATGGTGTGTTTTTTCTGAACGGTGCGCTTTGTCCAAGGCTTGCGGCCCTTGCGGGGATTGACCCCGCCGCGGCCCGGCACCGCCAAGGGGCGGCGCGCGCTCAGCCCCCAGCGGCGCGAAGAAGCGCAGGGTAGCGCCGGCCCAGCGTCAGCCCGCGCGCCACAAAAAACACCATCAACGCCGCCCACAGACCATGGGCACCAAAAGCCCAGCCCAGCGCAACCATTGCGGCGGCGTAGATCACCACGCTTTCAATCATCGCGGTCCGCATGGCGCCCGTGCGCGTCGCCCCGATGAAAATACCGTCGAGCATGAAGCATGGCAGGCCCAAAAGCGGCGCCAGCGCGATCCACGGCAGGAAATCGCGGGCGCGGGCGCGGACCTCCTCGGACGTGGTCATCACGTCGGTGAGCATGCCGCCAAACACCAGAAACACCGCCGACAGCACCCCGACGAAGGCCAGCCCCCACAGGCTGGTCAGCCGCGCCGCCTGCGCGATGGCACCGGGGCGCTTGGCACCAAAGGCCACGCCAACCAGCGCCTCAGCCGCAAACGCGAACCCGTCGAGCGCATAGGCCGTGATCTCAAAGAACCGGAACAGCACCTGGTTGGCCGCCAGCGTCACGTCGCCTTCGCGCGCGGAGCGGAACACAAAGCTGGCAAACGCCACCTGCAACAGCGCAGAGCGGATCAGGATATCGCCGTTGACCGCGGCCATGTTGCGCAAGCGGGCCGGGTCCATCACCCGCGGCCAGTCGCGCCACGCCCCACCCGCAAATGCGTCGCGGCACAGCCACAGGCCGATCCCCGCACCGGCAAATTCTGCGATCACCGTGGCGACGGCCACGCCCGCAATCCCGAAATCCAACCCCAGCACGAACCACAGATCGAGGCCGATGTTCAGCCCGTTCATGCCCAGTTGCAGGACCAGCACACCGCGGGTCCGCTCCATCGCGATCAACCAGCCGGTCAGCGCATAGACCGCGATGGCCGCCGGCGCGCCCCAGATGCGGATGCCCAGATACGTGCTGGTCATCGCCTCAACCTCAGCCGAGGCGGGGGACAGCATCAGCGCGAGCGGGAACAGGATCGGTTGCAACAGAATGAACCCCAGCCCCGCCGCCGCCGCGATCATCAGACCGCGGGTCAGCAGCGCACGGACCTCCGCCATGTCGCCCGCCCCACGGGCCTGCGCGGCAAGGCCCGAGGTCCCCATGCGCAAAAACCCGAACAGCCAGTAGATGAACCCCAGAATGGTGGCCCCGATGGCAACAGCGCCAATCGGCTCAGCCGTGCCAAGCTGACCGATCACGCCAGTGTCCACCGCACCCAGCAACGGGACGGACACGTTCGACAGCATGATCGGCCCGGCGATGCGCAACACCCGGCGATGGGTCAGCGGCGCAGAGGAGGGGGAAGACGCGCTCATCAACGGCGCTCCGATTCAGGCGAACGCGCGCCCGTGGTCAAAAGAAACGGCTGCCACCGGGCGCAGGTGGTGAAATCCTGGTGCCGGGCCGCCTTTTGGGGCGGCGGCCGGGCCGCGGCGGGGTCAATCCCCGCAAGGGCCGCGCGCCGTCAATCCTCGCTCGGGATCGAGAAATGCGCGGCGGCGGCGGCGAAGGGGCGGTCACGCTCATCCTGCCAAGCCTCAACGCTGACCGAGGCGTAGCGCCGCCCCATCCGGATGATCCGCGCGCGGGCATAGGCGTCGCGCGGCAGGCCAGTGCGCAGATAATCGACGGTGAAATCGATGGTGCGCGGCATGGGCGGGAACACGCCGGCCTCGATCTCAGCTGCCGCAGTGCCGCCCGATTCCATCCGCGCCCAGATCATCGCCCAGGCAAGTTCGGTCTGCGCGGCCAGTTCCAGAAACGCCCCCGTCACACCGCCATGGATCGCGGGAAGGAAAGGGTTGCCGATCAGATGATCGGCGAATGCCAGTTTGGCGGTCAGCTCATCACCCATCCGGTCAAAGGTGATGCCAAGGAAATTGGCATAGGGGATGGTGCTGACCAGACGGCCCAGCGCAGCATCACGGCGCGCTTTGACCACCTGCACCGGTTCGGGCCGGGGGCGTTTGACGGGTTTTTCGGTCATGCTCCGCCCTCATTCATCGCCTTTTTAGCGTCCGCGACGATGCCTGCGCGGCGGTCCACGGTGAAAGCCGCGGCGCAGGTGGCGATCAGATCACCTTCGTCCTCGTCCCAGGCCTCGCCGCGCACAAAGGCGACCGACCGCGTGACCCGGTAGCAGGTCGCGCGGCAGGTTACCGCGCGCCCGGGCCGCGCGGGCCGCATATAGTCGATGCGCAGATCAATGGTCGCGGTGCCCGTCACCCCCGACGGATGCGACAGCACCGCCGCGCCGGAACAACTGTCTAGCAACGCAGTGATCACCCCCCCGTGCAGCACGCCAGTTTTCGGATCACCGATCAGACGTTCATCATAGGGCACGCGCATGCTGGCGACACCAGCGTTGATGCTCAGAAACTCCATGCCCAGCGCGCGGGTGTGGGGGATGGCGCCAATGAATTGCTGACCGATCGCCGCCAGCTTTTTGATTGCGGCGTCGTCGGCCGGTTTGCCCGCAGGCGCGTTTGGGTCAGTGTCGCTCATGGATAGGGATCCTGCTTATGCCAGCTTGGGGTGCCGCGGCCATCTAGCCTGCGCCGACCGCGCTTGTCGAACCTCGGCTGCGGCGCACGGGCGTATGATCGCGGCGATGGCCTCAGCTTTTCAACGGCTTGCCGGATAAGGTGCATCGGTATGCGCAATTCTTTATAAAACTAGGGTTCACCAATTCACCAAATAGCTTACGTTAACGTCATCACCCTTGCAATTGACGCGAACGTCAACCACATTACACTCAACGAATCGCCACCGCTTTGAAGGAGCGAAAATGACTGAAGAATTGAGCACCATCAGCCAGATGTGCGCCGAGTTTGACGTCACTCCCCGGACGTTGAGATTCTATGAATACAAAGGCCTGCTGAGCCCGCGGCGCGAAGGCCAGAAACGCCTTTTCAACTACCGCGACAAGGGCCGGATCAAGCTGATCCTGCAAGGCAAGCGCTTTGGCTTCTCGCTGGATGAAATCCGTGAGCTGCTGGACCTTTACTACATTGGCGACGAGGGCACGACCCAAATGGTCCGCACCTTCGAAAAGGCGCAGGAGCGTCTGGAAACCATGATCGCCCAGCGCGATGAGCTGACCGAAGCCATCGGGGATCTGAGCGCCGAAATGAACCGCGTGAGGGAAATCCTCGCCAAACGCGGCGACCAGCGCAAAGCGGCTGAATAACGGCACGGCGGCGACCGGCGACAACCGCCCGCCGCCTCCCAACAAAACAATTCGCGCCCCGCATGGCCCCAACACCAAGCGCGCCGCGCCCCACAATGCTGCATCCGTTCCGGGAGAGTCCGATGCCCACCTACACGCCCCCCCTTCGCGATTTCGCTTTCGTTCTGCATGAAACACTGGGCATCGAAAACTCCGGCACCCCGGGGTATGATGACCTGACCCCCGATTTCACCGGTGCGATCCTTGAAGAAGCCGGCAAGATCGCCCGCGACGTGCTGACCCCGCTGAATGGCGTCGGCGACGTTGAAGGCTGCGTTCTGGAAAACGGCGTTGTGCGCACCCCGACCGGATTTAAGGCCGCGTTCGACACGGTGCGCGATGGCGGCTGGACCGGGCTGGATTGTGACCCCGAATATGGCGGCCAGGGCGTGCCCTACATCATCGGTGCCGCGGTCGGCGAAATGCACAGCGCGGCCAACATGGCGTTCAGCATGTATGCGGGCCTGACCCACGGTGCCTATTCGGCGATCCACGCCCATGCGTCGGACGAATTGAAGGCGATCTACCTGCCCAAGATGGTGTCCTGCGAATGGACCGGCACCATGAACCTGACAGAGCCCCATTGCGGCACCGATCTGGGCCTGCTGCGCACCAAGGCAGAGCCGCAGACAGACGGCACTTACCATGTCACCGGGCAGAAGATCTTTATCTCAGCCGGCGATCATGACATGGCCGAAAACATCATCCATCTGGTGCTGGCCAAGATCCCCGGTGGGCCGGACGGCGTGAAGGGCATTTCGCTGTTCATCGTGCCGAAATTCCTTGTGAACGAGGACGGCACTCTTGGGGCGCGCCAGACGCTGAGCGTTGGCAAGCTCGAAGAAAAGATGGGCATCCACGGCAACGCCACCTGCGTGATGAACTATGACGGTGCCACCGGCTATCTGGTTGGCGAGGCGCATAAAGGCCTGCGCGCCATGTTCACCATGATGAACGAGGCCCGGATGGGCGTCGGCATGCAAGGATTGTCCCAAGCCGTCATCGCCTATCAGAACGCCGTGACCTATGCGCTGGACCGCGTGCAGGGCCGCGCCGTGACCGGGGTTGAAGCACCCGAAAAGCCCGCCGATCCGCTGATCGTGCATCCCGACGTGCGCCGCATGCTGATGGACCAGAAGGCGTTCATCGAAGGCGGGCGGATGTTCGCGTTGTGGGGATCGTCGATGATCGACGCAGCGCATCATGGCGACAAGCAGGCCGATGGGCTGATATCCTTGCTGACGCCGGTCGTGAAGGGGTTCCTGACCGACAAGGGCTATGAAATGGCCACCCAAGCCCAGCAGGTCTATGGTGGCCACGGCTATATCGAAGAATGGGGCATGTCGCAGTATGTGCGCGATGCCCGCATTGCCATGATCTACGAAGGCGCGAACGGCGTTCAGGCGCTGGATCTGGTGGGCCGCAAGCTGGGCGCTGAGGGTGGCAAACCCGCGATGGCGTTCTTTGAACTGATCAAGACCTTCGTCAAAGACAACGAAGCGGATGAGGCGCTGAACAAAGACTTTCTTATTCCGCTAAAGTCAGCGTCCAAGGACTTGCAGACTGCGATGATGTATTTCATGCAGAACGGCATGAAGAACCCCAACGCGGCGCTGGCCGGGTCCAACGACTTCATGCACCTGTTCGGGCATGTCTGCCTTGGGTATTGCTGGGCGCTGATGGGCAAGACCGCCATCGCCGCGCTGGCCAATGGCGCTGCAGATCCGGCGTTCTATGAAACCAAAATCACCACCGGGCGCTATTACATGGCGCGCCTGCTGCCTGAAACGGCGTTGCGCTTGACGCGCATCCAGTCGGGGCCTGAAGTGGTCATGGATCTGCCCGCCTCGGCGTTCTGATCTAGCAGGCGCGGGGAGGCGCTTTGACCATGACCCTCAGGCTGTCCGTGCAAATGATCCTGACCGCCGGTGCGCTTTGCGTCGGCGGCCTGGGTCATGAACAGGTGATCGGCCACTTGCCCTAGCCTGCGCACGCACGACATCAGAGATTGGGCCGCCCCAACCGGCCTTTCAAAAAACGATCAGGGAGAGATCAACATGGCGGAATTTCGCCTCACTTGCTTCGCGCAGTCCGGCAATGCCTACAAGGCGGCGCTGCTGCTTGCGCTGGCCGATGCGGACTGGGAACCGGTCTGGATCAACTTTTTCGATGGTGAGCACCGCGCCCCTGAATACCTCACCAAAAACCAGTTCGCCCGGGTGCCGCTGCTTGAGCATAACGGCAAGCCCTATTCGGAATCAGGCCTGATCCTGACCCACATTGCCGAGGCGCTCGGCAAGTATGGTGGCGACACGCAGGACGAAAAAGACGAAATCCTGCGCTGGATCATGTGGGACAATTACGGGTTCACCTCAACCATCGCGCCGCTGCGCTTCATCGCGACCTTCGTACCCGAAGACAAGCAGCCCGCGGGCGTGATCCCGTTCCTGCAAAGCCGCCTGCGCCCCTGCCTCAAGGTTCTGGATGCGCATCTGGCGGACCGCGATTTCGTGGCGACCCCCGGCGTGTCGATCGCGGATCTCAGCCTTGTTGGCTATCTTTACTACGGCAAGGAACTGCCCTTCGATCTGACTGAGTTTGCCAACATCACCACGTGGCTTGATCGCATTGCGGCGCTTCCGGGTTTTAAAATGCCCTATGATCTGATGCCCAAACAGGGCTGACCCCTGCGGCGCGCCGGGTTCACTGGCGCGCCGACCCCCACAGTTTTTCCGGCGCGTGCGCCCTGCGCCGCGCCGCCCGACCGCCAAAACACCCCCGCTGACACAGCGAAAGGAAGCCCAGATGACCGAGGCTTACATCTTCGACTCCGTCCGTACCCCCCGCGGCAAAGGCCGCAAAGACGGCGCCTTGCATGAGGTCACGTCGGTGGCCCTGTCCGCCCGCGTGCTGGATGAATTGGCCGCGCGCAACGATCTGGACACCTCACAAGTTGAGGACGTGATCTGGGGCAACGTCACTCAGGTCAAGGAACAGGGCGCGTGCCTCGCGCGCTCCGCCGTTTTGATGTCCAACTGGGCGGAAAACGTGCCCGGCCTGTCGATCAACCGCTTTTGCGCCAGCGGCATGGAGGCGGTCAATCTGGCCGCCGGTCAGGTCATGGGCGGCATGGGCGACATGTATGTGGCGGGGGGCGTTGAAATGATGTCTCGTGTGCCGATGGGGTCCGACGGCGCGGCGATCGCGGCGGACCCGACGCTGGCGATGAAGGCATATTTCGTGCCTCAGGGCATCGGCGCCGACATCATCGCCACCAAATATGGCTTCAGCCGCGACGATTGCGACGCCTATGCGGTCGAATCCCAGCGCCGCGCCGCGCAGGCCTGGGCTGAGGGCCGCTTTGCCAGATCCGTGATGACCGTGCGCGACCAGAACGGGCTTGAGATTTTGGCCCGTGACGAACACATGCGCCCTGAGGCGAACATGCAATCGCTCGGCGCGCTGAAAGCCGCATTCAAAGAACAGGGCGAAACGATGCCCGGCTTTGATGCCATCGCCAAACTGAAATACCCAGAGCTGGAAGTGGTCAATCACGTCCACCATGCGGGCAATTCGTCGGGCATCGTTGACGGCGCCGCGGCGATCCTGATCGGCTCGCTTGAGGCCGGGAAGCGTCTGGGCCTGACGCCCCGCGCGCGCATCCGCCATACCGGCCGCATCGGCACTGATCCGACGATCATGCTGACCGGCCCGGTGCCGGTGACCGAACGCATTCTGGCCGCCGCGGGCATGAAAATCTCCGACATCGACCTGTTCGAGGTGAATGAGGCCTTCGCCGCCGTGGTGCTGCGCTTCATTCAGGCCTTCGACGTCGATCCGGCCTTGGTCAACGTCAACGGCGGTGCCATCGCCATGGGCCATCCGCTGGGTGCAACCGGCGCGATGATCATCGGCGCTGCGTTGGATGAGCTGGAGCGCACCGACAAGGAAACCGCGCTGGCGACCTTGTGCGTGGCGTCCGGCATGGGTGCTGCCACCATCATCGAACGCGTCTGAGCGCGGGCGCAGAGCGGGTCGCGATCAGATGACGCAACAGACCACTGAGCGGTTCCTGAACGAGCTGTCCGTCCGGGTTTTCTCGGGCGACTGGCGCGGCTATCGGGACATGGTGGTCGACGGCATGGTGAATGTCGGCGACGCCCGCTCTGTGGTGCATCTGGGCGATGACATGCATCGGCGGGCGCTGGCGTCGCTGTCGCTGCGGGTGCGGGCGACGGGCTGGGACGGCCTGAAGGTCCGGGTCATCAGGTGCACGGCGTTCGGGCGGGATCTCGAACTTGTCGAAACCCTCTCCACGCCGATGTCGGGCGACAAGCCTGCCGCAGCGCCGTTTGCCGAGGCGTATCTGCTGCGCCATGGCGAAGACGGCATGCGGGTCATCGCGCTGCTGAACCCGACCTCAGAACGGTTCTGGAACAATGGCGTGCGCCGCGATGCCCTGCCCGCACGGGCTGAGGCGGCTGAGGCGGCTGAGGCGATCTTCCGCACCGTCACCGCCATGCATCAGGCGGTGCAAGACAAGAACCTTGGCGCGTTCCTGCCTTGGGTTGATCTGCCGTTGACGTGCTTTTTTCCCCGCGATGAGGCCCATTGCCTGGACGCCGACGGCATCCGCGACATGCTCCGGCGGCTCCAGCACATGTCATCAATGCTGGCGTCCCACACCGTCAAGATCGTCGACATGGCGCGCTTTGGCGATGCCCTGATCGCGGCGCGGTTCGAAGTGCACACCACCTTGCACGACGGACAACGCCGCGATCCCTATCACAATCTCTATTTCCTCCGCCAAGGCCCGGACGGCTGGCGCGTGGCCCTAGTGGCAAGCGCCACCATCGGCCGCCTGCTTCCGCCCGAGGGCGCGAGCGAGCCCCAAAGCGCGGCCTCGCCCCACGGCATGAACCTGCCCCACGGTATGAACCCGAAGGACGACTGACATGACCGAGATCTTCAACTACTCCGTCGATGCGGACGGCGTCGCGACGCTCAGCTGGGATCTGCCCGGCAGGTCGATGAACGTGATGACGGAAGAAGGCCTGATCCAGCTTGCCGCGGGCGTTGAAAAAGCGCTGGGCGACGATGCGGTGAAGGCGCTGATCCTGACCTCAGCGAAAAAGGACTTCGCGGGCGGCATGGATCTCAACATCCTTGCAGGCATGAAGCAGCGCGCCGGGGACAACCCCGCCAAGGGCCTGTTCGAGGGCACCATGGCGATGCACAAGCTGCTGCGCCGGATCGAAGTGGCAGGCGCCGACCCCAAAACCATGAAGGGCGGCAAGCCCATGGTCTGGGCCTGCCCCGGCACCGCCGCGGGCATCGGGCTGGAACTGGGCCTTGCGTGCCACCGCCGCATCGCCGCCGACAACCCCAAAGCCAAGATCGGCCTGCCTGAGATTCTGGTTGGCATCTTCCCCGGCGCGGGCGGCGCGACGCGCGTGTCGCGCATGCTGGGCGCCATGGCCGCCGCCCCGATCCTGCTTGAGGGCAAGATGTTGGCCCCGGCCAAGGCCAAATCCGCCGGGATCATTGACGAAGTTGTCCCCGCCGACCAGCTGATGGCGCGCGCCAAGGAATGGGCGCTTGCCGCCCAGCCCGCCGACATCGTCAAACCGTGGGACACCAAGAAAGAGCGCATCCCCGGCGGCGATCCGTATTCCGCCATGGGCTTCATGACCTATGTTGGCGCGTCGGCGATGATCCACGGCAAGACCCAGGGCGTCTATCCCGCGGCCAAGGCGCTGCTGGCGGCAGTCTATGAAGGCGCGATGGTCGACATCGAAACCGCCCTTCGCATTGAGGCCCGCTGGTTCACCAACATCCTGATGAATCCCAGCTCAGAAGCCATGATCCGGTCGATCTTCCTGAACAAGGAGGCGCTGGAAAAGGGCGCGGTGCGTCCCAAGGATGTGCCCGATCAGTCGGTGAAAAAGGTTGGCATCCTCGGCGCTGGCATGATGGGCGCGGGCATTGCCTATGTGTCCGCCATGGCGGGCATCGAAGTGGTGCTGATCGACCAGAAGCAGGAGGCCGCGGATAAGGGCAAAGCCTACTCCGAGGCGCTGCTGGACAAGGCGATCGCGCGCAAATACGGCACGCCTGAAAAGAAGGCCGCCGTGCTGGGCCTGATCACCGCCACCACTGATTACGACGCGCTGAAAGGCTGCGATCTGATCGTGGAGGCAGTGTTTGAAGACATGGCCATCAAGGCCGACGTCACCAAGCGCACCGAGGCCGTGATCCCCGCCGATGCGATCTTTGCCTCCAACACCTCAACGCTGCCGATCTCAGAACTGGCCAAGGCGTCGTCACGCCCTGAGCAGTTCATCGGCATCCACTTCTTCTCCCCCGTCGACCGGATGCTGTTGGTGGAGATCATCAAGGGCAAGCAAACCGGCGACCGTGCCGTGGCCAAAGCGCTCGATTTCGTGCGCCAGATCCGCAAAACCCCGATCGTGGTCAACGACGCGCGCTTCTTCTACGCCAACCGCTGCATCATCCCCTACATCAACGAGGGCGTGCGCATGGTGGCCGAAGGCGTGTCCCCTGCGTTGATCGAGAACGCGGCGCGCCAGCTTGGTATGCCGCTGGGTCCGCTGCAGCTGACCGACGAAACCTCGATTGATCTGGGCGTGAAAATCGCCAAGGCAACCAAGGCCGCGATGGGCGACGCCTATCCCGAAAGCCCCGCCGACAACGTGCTGTTCCACCTGTTTGAAGCCGGGCGCATGGGCCGCAAATCGCTGTCGGGCTTTTACGACTACGACGCCAAGGGCAAGCGCGCCCTGCTTTGGGAGGGTCTCGAAGACGCCTTCCCCGCCGAGGAAGACCAGCCCGACGTCATCGAGGTGCAGCAGCGCCTGATGCTGGCGCAGGTGCTGGAGGCCGTGCGCGCGCTGGAAGAAGGCGTGCTGGAGGACATCCGCGAAGGCGACGTGGGCGCGATCCTTGGCTGGGGCTTTGCGCCGTGGTCGGGGGGCCCGTTCTCGTGGCTCGACATCATGGGAACCCAGACCGCGGCGATGCTGTGTGATGAACTGACCGCCGAATTCGGCGACCGCTTCACCTGCCCCAAGCTGCTGCGCGAAATGGCCGAACGCGGTGAGACGTTCTATGGCCGCTTCGGGTCCAACACCGCCGCCGCCGCCTGATCAGGGCCGACCGGCATCAAAAGGGGGCGCGGGGAAACCCGCGCCCCCTTTTGCATGGCCGTGTCACATCTGGCAGAACCACACGCCCCGGCGTGCATCGTCGAACATCGGCAGATTTCCGGTGGGGGCGCCGGTTCCGGTCGCCTCGTTTGTATAGGTGGACCCGTTCCAGAAATCGATGTGATCCCCGGCGGTTCCGTTGCTGCGGACGAACACGTCGTCAAAAAACAGAATGCCCTTGCGGCCTGTGATCCCGGCGGCGCCGCCGGACAAACGTTCAAATTGAAAACCCAGCACGTCGCGCAGATGGCGAAACAGGGTCTGGGCGCTGGTGATGTGCGGATACGGGTCGCCCCCGGTGCAGCACGCACCCGAATGCAGCGCACCACCGGTGTAATCGGCCAAAATGTCCTGCCCCTTGGCACGCGACAGCGCGATGCTCATCCGCACGGCGCATTGGTTGGCGACCGATCGCCCGCCAGTGCGCGAACAAGGCCGCCGCCCCCCTGCACCGCCACCGCCGAAACGCAGGAATTCACGGCTTACATCATGGGCAGACGGCCGGATCAGGCCGCTGGGAAAGTTGTCGGTCATTGCATCGCCTCCTGGCGCGGGGTGGCGCGCGTGGCACCAAGCCCGTTGGCCGCGAAAGACTGCGGCCGGGAACATCATCAAGCAGTTCGGTTCAATACTATTTACGTAGGGTCAGCTGCCCCAAGGCGCAACCCCGCCACCCGCACGCCCCCCCCCTTGATGCGCAACACCCGCCGCGCGCGCAGATTTTTCGCAGACAAATCTGGTTCGACGCCGGTTTCAGGCGCGTTTGGCAATTCAACCCGCAACATTTCAAAACGCCCTTTCGCGCGCGCGCAAGAATGCTACATTCGCGGCCAAACAAACTTGGGTTTACAGGGAGGACGGCCATGTTCGGCCAGATGCAGGATTGGCCCCTTCGGGTCTCCACCATCATCGATCACGCTGCGAAATATCACGGGGACCGTCCGGTCATGGGCCGCTCGGCTGAGGGTCCGATCGTCCATTCCAACTGGAAGACCATCAACCAGCGCGCCCGCAAGGTGTCGCAGGGTCTGGCGAAAATGGGCTATGGCACAGGCGACGCCGTGGGCGTCATGGCCTGGAACACCGTGCGGCACATGGAGGTCTGGTACGGCGTCACCGGTGCCGGCTGCATCCTGCACACCCTGAACCCGCGCCTGTTTGCAGAGCAGCTGGATTACATCATCAACCACGCAAACGACCGCGTGATCATGGTGGATGCGGACATCGTCGGCGTGTTGGAGCCTTTGGTCGACAAGCTGACCAAGGTTGAACGCTGGATCGTCCTGACCGACCGCGCACACATGCCCGACACCAGCCTGCCGAACGCCATCTGCTACGAAGACTGGGTGGACGAACAGGACGGCGATTTCGAATGGGCCATTGGCGACGAAACCGATCCCTGCGGGCTTTGCTATACGTCCGGGACCACCGGCAATCCCAAGGGCGTGCTTTACACCCATCGCTCGAACGTGCTGCACGCGATGTTCACCCTCGCGCCTGATTGCGTGGGGATGTCGTCGAACGATGTGATCATGCCGGTGGTGCCGCTGTTCCACGCCAATGGCTGGGGCATGGCCTATACCGCGCCGATGGCTGGCGCGTCCTTGGTGATGCCGGGCCGCGATATGTCCCCCGCCGGCATCTTTGAAATGCTGAACATGGGCGTGACCATGTCCGCCGCCGTGCCCACTGTCTGGCTGGGCCTGCTGCAATATCTGCGCGCCAACGACCTCAATCTTGATAAGGTTGAGCGGGTGGTGATCGGTGGATCGTCCTGCCCCCGCGCGGTGATTGAGGCGTTCCAGAACGATTACGGCGTGCAGGTGATCCAC
Source organism: Paracoccaceae bacterium (assembly GCA_047610385.1). Taxonomy (GTDB): domain Bacteria; phylum Pseudomonadota; class Alphaproteobacteria; order Rhodobacterales; family Rhodobacteraceae; genus JBOCEF01. The sequence continues at coordinate 104,010 of JBLGAC010000005.1, forward strand.
GCGTGGGGCATGACCGAATGCTCGCCCCTCGGCGCCGTTTGCACCCTGAAGCCTGAGGTGATGGCGCTGGACGCTGCCGGGCGCCTTGATGCCCAGACCACGGTCGGGCACCCGCCTTACGGCGTTGATCTGCGCTTGACCGACGATGATGGCAAGGATCTACCTTGGGATGGCGCGGCACAGGGCAGGTTGTGGATCCGCGGTCCGGGCGTCGTGAAACGCTATCACAACGCCGATCAGATCGCGACTGAGGACGACAACTGGTTCGACACCGGCGATGTCGCGACCGTCAGCCCCCACGCCTATGTCAAGATCACCGACCGGTCCAAGGATGTGATCAAATCGGGCGGCGAATGGATTTCATCCATTGAGCTGGAGAACGCCGCCGTCGCGCATCCACTGGTGGCCGAAGCCGCCGCCATCGGGATCCCGCACGACAAATGGGGAGAGCGTCCGATCCTGTGCGTCGTCGGTGTGAACGGCGCGAAACCGCCCAAGGCTGAGGTTCTGGCCCAGATCGAAAAACACTTTGCCAAATGGCAGATCCCCGATGACGTGGTGTATCTGGATGCACTGCCGCACACCGCGACGGGCAAGATCTCCAAGCTTGAACTGCGCAAGATCTTGACCGCGCAGGGCTACAAGCTGCCCACAGCGGCCTGATCAGGGGCATGGATGAAACGCGGCGGGGCCTGATGCCTCGCCGCGTTTTGCATCAGGGCCGAAAGTGCGGGTGACAGGCATCATGCGTCCTGCAAAAAAAGCACCCGGGAATGGCGGCGCGCAATGGGTGGCCTTTGGCCATGTTAAGCCGTCATTCACCAAAATGATCGACATCCCCCCACGCGAAACTGGCTTGAGCCGCGGTGCCCCCTCTCATAGCCTGCACAGATGGTCGGCCGCGTGCGCATCGACGCCCCAAGGCCGCCCGCGTTGTGCAGGAGCCCCGGATGACCGAGCGTGAAGACCCCATCCGCCGCCGCCAAAGCAGTGGGCCAAAGCCGCGCGAAACGATCGAAGAGCTTTACGGCGACGTCCTCGCGCCCAAGCCGATTGGCCTGTTCGATGCGGTCGATCCCGGGCCTGAAGACCCGCACCATCGCGACGCTGACTTTTCAGACCTGGCCGACAAAGGCCCCAAATCGCCGCACAGCATCTATCGCCCAGCGGCTGAGGGCGCACCCGGCAGGTTCAAACGCAGCGGTCGGCTGGAATATCCCCGAAACGGCGGCGATCTGACCCCGGTGGTGCTGAGCCACGGGCTCGTGACCCTGTTCACGCTGGGCATCTGGCGGTTCTGGCAGATCACGGCACAGCGCCGGTCGGTCTGGTCGCACACCAAACTGGCGGGCGAGCCGTTCGAATACCGCGGCTCAGGGATCGAGATGTTCATCGGCGCGGCGATCGCAATGGTGATCCTTGGCGCGCTGATGCTGGTGTTTCAGATGGCGCTGGGGTGGATTGGCCTTTCGGCGCCGCTGGGGTTTGAAATCAACCTGCCGCTGCTGGGCCTGCCGCTGACGCTTGCCTCATTGGCGCTGCTGCCGCCTTTGGTGGAATACGCCCGGTTCCGCGCCCGCCGCTATCGGCTGCGGCGCACGCGCTGGCGCGGCATCCGGTTTGACATGCGCGGGCGCGGGCTGGGGCTGGTCCTGCGGTGGGCGCTGTGGACGCCGGTGGTGATCGCGACGCTGGGGCTGGCATGGCCATTCCTGACCACAACCCGTGAGCGGTACATGACCAACCGCACCTTCTGGGGCGAGGAGCGGTTCTTTTTCCGCGGCTCGGCATGGCGGCTGATGCCGTATTGGGCGGTGCTGTGGCTGATGGTGGCGGTGCCCGCCGCGGTCGGTGCGGCCCATGTATGGCAGGTGGCGGCGCGCGCGGACCAGACCACCGCCGCGCCTGAGTTGGCCGAGATTCCGCCCAATGACGCCGCCACCGATGCCCCCGCCGCAGATGGCACCCCTGCCCCCGATGCTGCCCCTGATACTGCCCCTGATGCTGCGGCACCTGCGCCTGCGCCAATCGTGCCGCCCAGCAGCGAATCCCCGGTCGTGCGCCTGAACCCAACGTCCCCGACGCCAGAATCCCCGCCCGACGCCGCGCCCGAACCGCCCTCAGCCCTGCAACAGGCCGTGCGGATGGCGGCACCGCTGATCCCGCTGCGCGACCGGCTGATCGCCGCCGCGGCCCCGATCCTCAACGCGGCGCCCGCCACGCAGCAACTGCTCGCATTGCTGTGGCCGCTGCTGGTGACGATCCTGTGGTTCGGCTTTCGCGGCGCGCGCATCCGCATGCACATGAACGCCCGGCGCATCGCCGGGGCCCGCGCGCGCAGCACCTTTGGCGGCGGTGCGCTGTTTCAGGCGTGGCTGGCGGTGGTCGGGCGGTCGATATGGCCGGGGGTTCTGGTCTATGTCCTTGCCACCATCGTTATAGTGATCCTGCTGACATCAATCGACATGAGCGGGCGATCTGCCACTGGCCCCATGGATATGGTGTTCGGCAGCGCTGCTGACTGGCGCAGCCAAGGGCTGGTGGTGATGGCGCTGGCGATCAACTATGGCTCCATCGCGTTGTTCAGCATGTGGCTGTATGATGTGGTCTGGTTCCGCGCGTTTTTCCACAGGCTGTGCGCCTCAACCCATATTGAGGGGCTGGAGACGCTGGACCATGTGCGCCAGCGCCCGCAGGCCGCGGCGGCGGAGGCAGACGGGCTGGCCGACGCGCTTAACCTCGATGCGGGGTTCTAAGGGCTGATACATGAACTCGCCGCAAAACCCGCGCCACGGGACACGGCGCCCGGTGGCGGCCCCCACGCCCCTGCGTTAGACGGGAGCGGTGATGGCGGCCGGCGGCGAATCGAACCGCGCGCCGCCACGGGAGGGTCCGCGCAGTCATGACCGCGCTCGACAAATACGCATTGCTGGAGGCCGAAGCGGTCTATTTCGACGGGCGCACCGCGCGCCCGCGCGAGGTGATCGTGCGCTTTGGGGAAACCACCCTCACGCTGCTGACCGTCACCGACGAGCCGGTGCATCACTGGGCGCTGGCATCCCTGCGACGGATCGACGAAACCGCGCCGCGCGGCGAGGAAGAGGTCCTGCGCCTGTCCCCCGGCCATGATGGCGAAGAACGCCTGACCCTGCGCGACCCGGACATGATCGCGGCGCTGCGCCAGGTGTGCCCCGACCTTGATGCCCCCGCCGTGCCGCCGTCGCATGTGGTGCGCAAGGCGCTGATCTGGGGCGTCGCCGCGCTGGGGGCCATCGCATTGGGGGTGTTCGTGCTGGCACCGATTGCGGCGCAGCAGCTGGCGCTGCGCCTGCCCCAGGACCGGGCGGAGCGTTTGGGCACTGCGGTGCTGGCCCAAACCGCCCGCAGCATGGGCGCGGCGACCCCGCCGGTGATCTGCGGGACGCCCGACGGCCTTGCGGCGCTGTCGCGGATGACCGCGCGGTTGCAGGACGGTGCCGGGATGCGGCGACAGATCACCGTGCAGGTGATGGAAAGCCCCGCGCAGAACGCCATCACCGTGCCCGGCGGGCTGATCGCGGTGATGTCCGGGCTGATCGCGTCGGCCCAGACACCCGAAGAGGTCGCCGCCGTTCTGGCCCATGAAATCGCCCATGCCGAGGCCCGCGATCCCCTGCGCGAGGCGTTCCGCGTGATCGGCGCCGCCGGGCTGTTCGGCCTCGCGGTGGGTGATTACGCCGGCGGAACCGTGGTCGCGGCCCTGAGCCAAGCGGTTGTCAGCGGTGCCTATCGGCGCGAGGCCGAAGCCGCGGCCGATGCCCGCGCGCTTGAAATCCTGGACGCGGCAGGGCTGCCGGGAAGCGCGCTCAGTGATGTGTTCGAGCGGTTTGCGCGCCGCGGCCCCGCGCCCCAGGGGCTGCTGTCGCATCTGGCCAGCCATCCCGATGCGGCAAGCCGCGCGGCGGCAGCGCGCGCGGCGGACGCCATCGGCGACGCGCCGTTCACGCCAGTGCTGGAAGATGGCGAATGGATCGCGCTTCAGCAGATCTGCGACTGACAGCGCGGGTGTGGGCGCGGGTGTGGGCGCGGGGGGCCTTGCGCCCCCGCTCGCCCGGCGCCGCGAAGGGCGGCGCGCGCCCCATCCCAAGTTCAGCGCGGGGCGACGCGGTAGGTGAATTCGGCGCTTGGGTCACCTTCCCCCGCCATGGCCGCGATGTCGGCCTTGCGGGGGGACTTGCTGCACACCGGGTCGGTGGCGGCGGGGTCTCCCGCCAGCGCTGCGGCCTGGCAGCGGCAGCCGCCATGATCAATCGCCTTGCGCTCGCAGCTGCTGCAGGGTTCCTGCATCCAGTCGTCGCCGCGATAGGCGTTGAAGCTGGAGGAGCTTTCCCAGATGTCGCGCAGCGGCGTGTCCGCCACGTTGGAAAACGTCATCCCCGGAATGGTCTGCGCCGCATGACATGGCAGCACCGTGCCGTCGGGCGTGATGTTCAGACCCGTCGATCCCCAGCCACCCATGCAGGCTTTGGGGAATTCGGCCAGATAATCGGGCGGCACGAAGTCGATCACCATGCGCCCACGCAGGCGCATCCTTGCGGCCCGCACGATGTCGCGCGCCGCGATCGCCTGTTCGCGCGACGGGACCAGCTGCGACACGTTTTTCACCGCCCAGCCATGGACCTGCACGCAGGCGACCTCCAACCGGCGCGCCCCAAGGCGTTCGGCCAGCGCCACGGTGTCTTCCAGATGGTCAAGATTGCGCCGGTGCATCACGGCGTTGAGCGTCAGCGGAAACCCCAGATCGGCGATGTCCTGGGCCACAGTCATCTTGCGCGCGAAACCGCCGCGATAGCCGCCAACGGCGTCAGCCGACGCGGCCTCAGTGCCCTGCACCGACAATTGCACATGGTCGAGGCCGATTTCTGCCAACCGTTCCAACCGCTTGCGCGTCAGCCCGATGCCGGAGGTGATGAGGTTGGTGTATAGCCCCGCATCGACCGCCGATTGCGTGATGTCTTCCAGATCGCGGCGACTGGCGGGCTCCCCACCCGAAATATGCAGCTGAAGAACGCCCATGTCAGCGGCTTGGCGAAACGCCTCACCCCATTGATCGGCGGTCAGTTCGGCGTCTTTGCGCGTCAGCTCCAACGGGTTGGAGCAATAAGGGCATGACAGCGGGCAGCGGTGGGTCAGCTCAGCCAACATCGCCATCGGCGCGCCGGCCTGGATGATCCGTGCAGGGGCGTTCATGGGCGAAGCTCCACCATAATCCGGTCCGCAAGCGACAGGATAAGCCGCGAGGCATCCGCGGCAATCTGCGCCTCAGGCGCGTCGTATTTGACCGCCAGCGCGGCAGTGATTTCGCCAAAAGTGCGGATCCCGTCCAGTTCAGCCAGCACGGCCGCGGCAATGGGATCCAGCTTCAGCACACGCTCCGGCGCCAGCAGGGCCCAGACGCCGCGCACATCATCATGGCGCACGCGCACGCCGCGCAGCAAGGCGGGGCGCAGGGCCGGGTCAATCAGCACCGCTTGTGGCGTGGGGGCGGGGGCGTTCATGCCATCCCCTCACCGGGTTGCCAGGCGCCGGGTGGGATGCGGGCGGGGGTGACATAGGCGTGTTCAATGGCGTCAAGCTGGACCCACAGAACATCGGTCTTGAATTCCAGCGCCTTGGCGGCGGCGTCCTGTTTTTCCAGCGTGTCGGCGTGATCCAGCACCCATGCCAGCCCGAAGGCGACGTCTTTGGGGGCCTCAGTCAAACGTTTGCGGAAATAAGACAGCGAGGTGTCGTCGGCAAAATCGTAATGGGCCAGCAGCCCTTCGATGCGCCGGGTGTGGATCGCGGGGGCGAACAGTTCGGTCAAGGATGATGCAACTGCCTCCAGCAATGTCGCGTCGCGCACGAACCGCACATAGGCGTCCACGGCAAAGCGCACGGCGGGCAGAATGCCCTGCCCTGAGGCGACATAATCGGGGTCCAGCCCCACCGCCTCAGCCAGCTTCAGCCAGCGGGCGATGCCGCCTTCGCCAGCGGCAGACCCGTCATGATCTTCGATGCGTGATCGCCAGGCGCGGCGCAGGGCGGGGTCTTCAACCCGGCTCATGAACGCGGCGTCTTTCATGGGGATGCGCGATTGGTACATGTATCGGTTCAGCACCCAGGCGCGGACCTGATCGGGCGTGCAGCCACCGCCATGCAGCAGGTCATGGAACGGGTGCAGGTCGTGATAGCGCGCGGCACCGATGGCGCGCAGGCGCGCTTCGAAATCAGCGGGGGACAGGGGGGGCGCGGGGCGCGTGTGGGCGTTCATGGGCTCAGCTCCATCCCATCCTGCGCGATGGTCCAGCCAGCGGCAAGCGCCGCGGCATGTTCGGGGCCCGAAGGGTCCAGCGCAGGATTGGTGTTGTTCATGTGGACGAAGACGCGGCGGGCGACGCCAAGGGGCGCAAAGGCGGCGATGGTGTCGGTCATCGCCATATGGCCCATGCGCGCGCCAGTTTTGGCGCCAGCGCCAGTGGCGATCATTTCATCATCAAGCCAGACTGTGCCGTCAAACAGCACCATCTGCGCGCCGCGGATGCGGTCCGCCAGCGCAGGTGTCATCGCTGCGCAGCCGGGAATATAAAATGCGGTGCGCCCGTGCGCGGTCAGGCGCACGCCGACGGTGTTCTCCCCCTCAAGCTGGGTGTCGACCACCGCACCTTCGGCATAAAGCGGCACCTTTCCGGGGACGGCGAACAGTTCTGCGGTAAGGCCGGGGACCAGTTCAAACGGCACATTCAGCCCCGCGGCGCGCCGGGGCACAACATCAGGGGCAACAGCGCGGAACATGGGGTTTTCGGCAAGGGTGGCGTGGATTTCCGCGGTGGCGAACAGATCAAAGGGCTGGCGTTCGCGCAAGGTGAACAGGCCCGCCACATGATCGATGTCGCCATTGGTCAGCAGAACCGCCTTGAGCGGCGAAGTCCGCAGCCCCGTGGGGTGCAGCTCGGGCGTCGCCTGCATCTGCGCACGAATGTCGGGAGATGCATTTACGATCGCCCAAGACGCGCCATCGGCACTGACCGCGATCGACGATTGCGTAAGCGAGGGCAGGCGCCCCGACCGCGCAGCAGCGCAGTTGGGACACCCACAGTTCCATTGCGGCAGGCCGCCGCCCGCGGCGGCACCCAGCACTTTGATGCGGAGTGTCATGGCGGGGATCCTTGGCCTGCGCGGGCGATCAGAACAGGTCGTCTTCACCTTCAGCGGGGAAATACATGTTGATTTCCATGCCGCAGGCGAATTCTTCGATGATCGGGGCAGTCCAGGCCATGTGGTTTCCTCCCAGAGATATGACGCAACGTCGGCTTGGCACACGGTAACCGTGCGTCCGACTGCATAAGCCACTTTGACGAGAGCGCGCTTTCGATCAACCCCCACGAAGGTCTATGAATCAATGAAGGCCGCCGTAACGTCAGGTTTTCCGACCTGTGGAATGCATATCCCCAATTGTGTCAGCACATCGGGGACAGTCAGCCGCTTTAAGCAGCACTCACCGGATGTTCGGAAACAGTGAGTCGCAGCCAATCATCAGCCACCCGCCCCTGCGAATCCCAAAAGCCGCGCCCATGTCTGCCCTTTTCCCGCACCGTCGCGCAGCGAGTCTGTCCATTTACGGATCGCCCCACGGCCAGCTTCCTGCGCGCGCTGGGGGCCGATGCGTTCAGTGATGTGGTGGTGCTGCGCGTTCAGAACACCGTTTGGGACAGCACGAAGATCACCGCTGACAGGCCTGCAGTGGCCGGAACGGTGATCACCCACGCCGCGATCACGGTCATGAAATGCGACCGGCGGACCAGCTTGCGCCGCTTTCGCTCTGCCGTGTCGACCACGTTGGTTTTGCGCCGCCCGACGGCCAGCTGACGCGCGCGCCGGGCGCTGTGCCATTCGCGGAAGAACCCGACCCCGAACACGCCCCCGACCGCAATATGGGTGGAGCTGACAGGCAGCCCCAACCAACTGGCCACAATCACCGTGATCGCCGCCGACAGCGCCACGCAATAGGCCCGCATCGGGTTCAGCTTGGTGATCTGCTCACCAACCATGCGGATCAGCCGCGGGCCAAACAGGAACAGGCCCAACGAGATGCCCAGCGCCCCGATCACCATCACCCAAAGCGGAATCGCCACCTCAGCCGCCGCGCCGTGGAATTCGGTCGCATGAACGATCGCCGCCAGCGGGCCAACCGCGTTGGCCACATCATTGGCACCATGGGCAAAGGACAGCAGCGCCGCCGACAGCACCAGCGGCAGGCCGAACAGGACCTTGAGCGATTTGTTCCGGTTCTCCAGCCCGATGGACTGGCGGCGGATCAGCGGCCTGGCGGCTGCCCAGGATGCAAACCCCGCCCCGACCCCGATCAGGAGCGCGGTCTCCATGTCGATTTTCACCACGCGCTTGAGGCCCTTGAGCGCGAGATACGAAGCAAACGCCGCCGCCATGATGCCGATCAGAACCGGCACCCATTTGCGCGCGGCGGCGATTTTGTCGTCCTGATAAATGATGCGCGCCTTGATCAGCCACAGGAACCCCGCCGCGATCAGCCCGCCGAGCATGGGTGAAACGACCCAGCTGGCGGCAATCGCGCTCATGGACACCCAGTTCACTGCCGACAGCCCTGCCGCCGCGATCCCCGCGCCCATCACACCGCCAACCACCGCATGGGTGGTGGACACCGGCGCCCCGACCCAGGTCGCCAGGTTCACCCACATCGCCGATGACGCCAGCGCCGCCATCATCACCCAGATGAACACTGACGGATCGCTGACGCTGGCCGGATCGATGATCCCCTTGGAGATGGTGGAGACCACGTCCCCCCCCGCCAGCAGCGCGCCCGCGGTTTCGCACAGGGCCGCGATCACCAGCGCGCCACCCATGGTCAGCGCCTTGGCGCCCACCGCGGGACCCATGTTGTTGGCCACGTCATTGGCGCCAATGTTGATCGCCATATAGGCGCCAAAGGCGGCGGCGGCTACGACCAGCAGCGCCTCTGGCGAGGCACCAAAGGCCAGGCCCGCCGCCAGCGTCGCCATCGCGATGAAGGCCAGCGCCACGCCCAGACCGATCATTGGGCGGGCGACGTATTGCGCCGCCAGCTCCACGCGTCCGATGCGTTTGAGGTCACGATCAAGCGTCGCCCAGGCGCGCGCGTTTTTAGGGTCGGGGGAAGCGGACGTCATGCGCGGGCTCTCCGTGCTGTCGGCGGGATGGCGCCGGGCGCCTTGAATTCGCCCGACCGCATACACCCATCAAGGCCCAAGCGCAAAACCCGTGGGCTCAGCGCTTTCCAAATGCCTGCAGCACTGCCTTCAGCTCCGGCTCTGCCACCCGCAGCGCAGCCTCAGCGGGCGTGACCCATTCGCGCGTGCGCTCCGCCCGCTCAGGCCAGTCATCGGCAAGGCTGGTGACCCGGGCGGCATAAACGTCAACGCGGGTCGGCAGGCCCAGCCCGCCATCAAGCCCTTTGTCATACGCATAGTTGCCCACAGGGTCTTCAGCGATCTCAGCCTTCACGCCAGCTTCTTCCCAGGCTTCGGTCAGGGCGGTCTCAGACCCGGTCAGCCCTTCGATCGGCCAGCCTTTGGGGATCACCCAGCGGCCGGTATCGCGGGAGGTGATCACCAGCACCTCGCGGGACCCTGTGTCGCCGCCTTCACGCCAGCACAGGGCCGCAACCTGCCGGCTGCGCGGGCGGCGCAGCATCGGCAGCACAAGCTCTTCCCACGCCCTCGCCAGAAACCCGTTCATGCCGCTATGCCCCAAATTCAACCTGAAAAATGCCAAAGGTTCAGGGCCGGTTCGACCCTGCCCACAGCCTTTATGCACAGGTAATGCATTCTTGCAGCAGTTTAAACCAAAGGCGCACGGCTTTGCGCCCGCCGGCGCTGTCTGCTAGGGGCGGGCGCAACAGGCGCGGACCCGCGCGCCGAAAAGGAAAGCACCGCAGCCATGGCCATCTCTGACGCTCTGACCGCCCGCGCGATGGGCACATGTGAGCTGTGCGGCGCCGTCGACGCCCTGTCGGCCTTTGACGTGTCGCACGGGCCGGGCGGCGATGATGGCGCGGTGGCGGTCTGCGCCACCTGCCACGCGCAGATCGAAGATCCCGCCGCCATGGACCCCCAGCATTGGCGCACCCTGAGCGACAGCATGTGGACCCCGGTTCCCGCGGTTCAGGCGCTGGCGTGGCGGATGCTGGACCGGCTGCGCACTGAGACCTGGGCCCAGGATCTTGCCGAGATGCTGTATCTGGACGATGACACCCGCGCCTGGGCCGAGGCAGGCGCCGAAGCGGCCGGGCCGACCATCCTGCACATCGACAGCAATGGCGTGCAGCTGGCGGCCGGAGACACCGTGACGCTGATCAAGGACCTGACCGTGAAGGGCGCCGGGTTCACCGCCAAGCGCGGCACCGCGGTGCGGGGCATCGCGCTGGACCACGACAATGCCAAACACATCGAAGGCCGCGTGAACGGCCAGCGCATCGTGATCCTGTGCGCGTTCGTCAAGAAAACCGTCTGACGCCTAGATCGCGGCGACGGAATTGCGGCGGATCAGCTCCACGGGGATGATCTCAGTCGGGCCAGTCAGCAGGTTGCCGTCGATCATCTGGATCAGCAGCTCTGCCGCCCGCATGCCGATCAGGCTGCGCGGCTGGCGGATGGTGGTCAGGGCGGGGGTCAGGTGGGCCGCCACTTCGATGTTGTCGAACCCGATCACCGACACCTGCTCCGGCACGCCGACGCCCGCGTGCTGCAGCGCGCCCATAAAGCCGACGGCCATTTCGTCCGAGGCGCAGAACACCGCCGTTGGCCGATCGGGCAGCACCATCCAGCGGGCCGCGGCGAAGGCGCCTGAATCCATGCTGAAATCACCGCCGAATATCCAGTTGGGGCGCAGCGGCAGGCCGGCGTCTTGCATCGCACGGTCAAAGCCATTGCGGCGGGTGTCGGTCAGCACGTTGCCCGCTGGCCCGGTGATGTGGCCGATGCGTCGGTGGCCCATGTCCACCAGATGCGCCACCGCCATCGCCGCCCCGGCCGCGTTGTCCACCCGCACCGAAGGCAGCGGCGCGTCCAGCCATTCGCACGCGGTGATCACCGGTGGGCGCCCCACACCGGCCAGAATTGCCGGCGACAGCGCGCCATCAAGCAGCACCAGCCCGTCCGCCATCCCTGAGCGCAGGCAATGGATCAGCCGCGCGTCCGGGTCCGGCCCGGTCTGGGTGTCGACGATCAGCAGATCATAACTGGCCGCCGTCAGCGCTGAGGCCATGCCCGACAGGATCTGCGAAAAGAACGGGTTGGCCAGATTGGGCGCCAGCGCGATGACGTTTCCGGTCCGCTGGCGGCGCAGATTGCGCGCGGTGCGGTTGACGCGGTACCCGGTGTCTTCGACCGCGCGGGCCACCGCGTCGCGGGTCGACTGCGCAACCACATCGGGGGTGGACAGCGCCCGACTGACGGTCGCGGTCGACACGCCAGCGATGCGGGCGACGTCCTGAATGGTCGCGGTTTTGCGCGTCATGCCGATCCCTTCGCAGGGGCCGTTTGCCGGTCCCTGAAGAAACCTGTTTACGGCGAAAGCTTCTGCGATACACTCCCCTGCAAACGATTACATCAAAGGCAAACCGCGGTCCGACACCGCGCTAGGACCTTTGGGGGAGGAAAACGCGATGAAGACGATGAAGGGCCCCGCCCTGTTCCTGGCGCAATTCGCCGGGGATCAGGCACCGTTCAATTCATGGGATGCGATCACCCGATGGGCCGCGGACTGCGGCTATGTCGGCGTGCAGGTGCCCAGCTGGGACAAGCGCCTGTTCGATCTGGAAACCGCCGCTGCGTCCAAGGATTATTGCGACGCGTTCCTTGGCCAAGCAGCGGCGAACGGCGTTGCGGTCACCGAATTGTCCACCCATCTGCAAGGCCAGCTTGTGGCGGTGCACCCGGCCTATGATCTGCCGATGGACGGGTTCGCGGACCCATCTGTACAGGGCGACCCCAAGGCGCGGCAGGCATGGGCGGTTGATCAGGTGAAACTGGCGCTGACCGCGTCGCGCACTATGGGGCTGACGGCGATGGCGTCGTTTTCCGGCGCGCTGGCCTGGCCCTATATTTACCCGTGGCCCCAGCGCCCCGCGGGCTTGATTGAGGCTGCGTTCGATGAACTGGCCGCGCGGTGGCGCCCGATCTTGGACCATGCCGACGCCTGCGGGGTCGACATCTGCTATGAAATACACCCCGGCGAAGACCTGCATGACGGCGTCAGCTTTGAGATGTTCCTGGACCGCGTGAACGGCCACAAGCGCGCGATGATGCTGTATGACCCGTCGCATTATGTGCTGCAGGCGCTGGATTATCTGGACAACATCGACATCTACGCCGACCGCATCGGCATGTTCCACGCCAAGGATGCCGAATTCAATCCGACCGGGCGTCAGGGCGTTTATGGCGGGTATCAGTCGTGGGTCAACCGGGCGGGGCGGTTCCGCAGCCTCGGCGATGGGCAGGTGGATTTCAAGGCGGTGTTCTCAAAGCTCGCTGCCGCGGATTTCGACGGCTGGGCGGTGGTCGAATGGGAATGCGCGCTGAAGCACCCAGAGGACGGGGCCCGCGAAGGTGCCGCCTTTGTGCGCGATCACATCATCCGGGTCACGCCCCATGCGTTCGACGATTTTGCGGCCTCGGGCACCGATGATGCGGCCAACCGCAAGATGCTGGGGTTGGATCGTTGACCCGGTTCAAGGGACGAGAGGGGCCGATCCGCCTCGGCATGGTCGGGGGCGGCACCGGGGCGTTTATCGGCGCGGTGCACCGGATCGCGGCGCGGCTGGATGGGCAATTTGAAGTGGTCGCCGGGGCGCTGTCGTCAACGCCGGAGCGGGCCGATGCATCGGCGCGCGATCTGGGGCTGGCCCCGGCGCGCAGCTATGCCGGGTTCGCGGCCATGGCCCGGCGTGAGGCCCGCCTGAAAGACGGCATTGAGGCGGTCGCCATCGTCGCCCCCAACCACATCCATTACCCCGCTGCGCGCGAATTCCTGCGCCGCGGCATCCATGTGATCTGCGACAAGCCGCTGACCAGCACTCTGCCCGACGCCAAAAAGCTGGTCCGAGAGGCTGAGGCATCAGACGCGCTGTTCGTGCTGACCCACAACTACACCGGTTATCCCATGGTGCGCGCGGCACGCGAAATGATCGCCGCGGGCGAGATCGGCACAATCCGCGTGGTGCAGGTGGAATACCCGCAGGATTGGCTGACCGAACCCGCGGATCCGGCCAACAAACAGGCCGAATGGCGCACTGACCCGGCGCGCAGTGGCGCGGGCGGGTCCACCGGCGACATCGGCACCCATGCGTATAACCTTGTGCGTTTCACCACCGGGTTGCGGCTGGAGGCGCTGTCCGCCGATCTGCACCGCTTTGTGGACGGGCGGCAGGTGGACGACAACGCCCATGTCATGCTGCGCTTTGACGGCGGCGCGCGCGGGATGTTGTGGTGCTCTCAGGTGGCGCCAGGCAATGAAAACGGGCTGAAGCTGCGCATCTATGGCGACAAGGGCGGGCTGGAATGGACGCAGGAGGCCCCGACGATCCTGTGGCATTCCCCGTTCAATGAACCGATGCGCCGCCTTACCCGCGGCGGGCCGGGATCGGGCGCCGCCGCGGCCCGCGTCACCCGCATTCCCGCCGGACACCCTGAGGGGTTTTTGGAAGCCTTCGCCACCATCTACACCGAGGCCGCACACGCCATCCGCGCCCACCGCACCGGGGACGCCCCGCCCGATGGCGTGACCTTTCCATCGGTGCGCGACGGGTTGGAGGGCGTGGCATTCGTGGATGCGTGTGTGCGGTCCTCAGCGCGCAACGCGGCATGGACAGCGCTGAAATGACGGCATCAGCATCGGGGCCAAAATTGGGGCCAGAATTGGGGCCAGTGCTGGCCATCGAAAAGGCGTCGCGCAGTTTTGGACCGGTGCAGGTGCTGTTCGACGTCGATTTCGACCTGCGCGCAGGCGAAGTGCACGCCTTGATCGGCGAAAACGGCGCCGGGAAATCCACCACCATGAAGATCCTCGCGGGCTATCTGGCGCCCAGCGGCGGGCAGGTGCTGCTGGATGGTGCGCCCGTGCGCTTTGCCAATTCCGCCGCGGCTGAGGCAGCCGGGGTCATCCTGATCCACCAGGAATTCAACCTCGCCCAACAGCTGAGCGTTGAGGAGAACATCTTTCTGGGCCGCAAAATCCGCCGTGGCCCGTTTCTGGACCGCAAAGCGATGCAGGCCGAAAGCCGGGCGCTGCTGGCGCGGCTGGATTGCCATGTGGACCCAAAGGCGCTGGTGCGCAATCTGTCGGTTCCCAACCGGCAGATGGTGGAAATCGCCAAAGCCCTTGGCCGCAACGCCCGCGTTCTGATCATGGATGAACCGACGGCGGTGCTGACCACCCGCGAAACCGACGTGCTGCTGGGGCTGATCGACCGGCTGCGCACGCAAGGCACCGCGATCCTTTATACCTCGCACAAGTTGGACGAGGTCGCGCGGATCGCTGACCGGGTCACTGTGCTGCGCGACGGGCACCGGGTGATGGAGCAGACCGCCAAAGGCTTCTCCGAAGATGCCATGGCCGAAGCAATGGTGGGCCGCGAACTGAGCGGCCTGTTCCCCACCCCCATCGCAGCCTGCGGCGGCCCGGTGCTGGTGGTTGAGGGCCTGAGCGTGCCCGGGCTGGTTGAAAACGCATCCTTTACCCTGAACCGCGGCGAGGTTCTTGGCTTTGCCGGGCTGGTCGGCGCGGGCCGCACCGAACTGATGGAGGCCGTCGCCGGCCTGCGCCCGCGCACCGGGCATGTGACGGTGAAGGGTGCCGCGCTTATGCCCGGATCGGTGCGCGCCGCGCGCGCGGCGGGCGTTGTGTATCTGACCGAGGACCGCAAGGAAAAGGGCCTGCTGCTGGGCAAACCGCTGGTGCAGAACCTGACCTTGCTGGCGCTGGACCAGTTTCTGACCGGCCCCGCAGGCGTGATCATCGACAGCGCCGCTGAGGAGGCCGCCCTGACCCGCGCCATCACCGATTTTGACATCCGCGTCGGCGACCGCACCATGGCGGCGGGCGCGCTGTCGGGCGGCAACCAGCAAAAGCTGCTGCTGGCCAAGACCATGCTGGCCACGCCCGACATTATCATCATCGACGAGCCGACCCGCGGCATCGACATCGGCACCAAGCAGCAGATCTACGCCTTCATCGCCCGCCTCGCGCAGAGCGGCAAAAGCGTGATCGTCGTGTCCTCAGAACTGCCAGAGGTGATCGGGCTGTGCACGCGGCTGATGGTGATGGCGCGCGGCCGGATCGTCGGAGAGCTGTCTGACGGCGCCGTGACCGAAGCGGCGGTGGTGCGCCTCGCCATGGGAATGACCGAAAAGGCTGACGCGATATGACCACGGGCACAGCGGACGCACGGCGCCGCACGATCAATTTCCATGCGCTCGGACCCGTGCTGGCGCTGTTGGCGCTGGTGGGGCTGGGGGCGTTCCTGAACGACAATTTCCTGTCCGCGGGCAACGTGACCAACGTGCTGGCGCGGTCCGCCTTTATCGGGATCATCGCGGTCGGCATGACCTTTGTGATCACGGCGGGCGGGATTGATCTGTCGGTCGGATCGATGGCCGCCTTTGTGGCGGGCGTGATGATCCTGGTGATGAATTCGCTGATCCCCAGCATGGGCATCGGCGTGCCGGTGATCCTGTGCGGCATGGTGGCGGCGATTGTGGCGGGGTTCGCGGCAGGGTGGCTCAATGGTGTGCTGATCACCACCGTGCGCATCGAGGCGTTCATCGTCACGCTGGGGTCCATGGGCATTTACCGCAGTCTGGTGACCTGGATGGCCGATGGCGGCACCCTGTCGCTGGATTTTGACCTGCGCGGCATCTACCGCCCGGTTTATTACGACGGCATCCTTGGGATCAGCTGGCCGATCATCGTGTTTGCGCTGGTGGCGATCGTTGGGGAGATCACCATGCGCCACACCCCGTTCGGGCGCCATTGCGCGGCCATCGGCGCGAATGAACAGGTCGCCCGGTATTCCGCCGTCAACGTCGCGCGCACCCGCATCGCCACTTACGTGCTGCTGGGCATGTTGGTGGGGCTGGCGACGATCATGTACGTGCCGCGGCTTGGATCAGCGTCCGCGTCCACCGGCGTGTTGTGGGAGCTGGAGGCGATCGCCGCAGTGATCATCGGTGGCACCGTGCTGAAAGGTGGGTTTGGCCGGGTCTGGGGCGCGGTGATCGGGGTGCTGATCCTCAGCCTCATCGACAACATTCTCAATCTCGCATCGATCGTCAGCCCGTATCTCAACGGCGCGATTCAAGGCGTGATCGTGATCCTCGCAGTGGTGCTGCAGCGAGACAAAAAGAACGCCGACTGAACGGCGATGTCCAATCAACCGGGAGAGAAAAGCTATGAAACGCAGAACGTTCCTCGCCGCCGCCGCCATGGCAGGCGCCATGACCGCAACCGCCCCCGCGGTGCAGGCCGCCGACCAATCCTATGTGATCGGCGTCGCCATCCCGTCGGCCACCCACGGGTTCATGGGCGGGCTGAACTTTCACGCCCGCGACACCATCAAACGGCTGGAAGCGACCTATCCCCAGCTGAGCTTTGTGCTGACCACCGCTGGCAGCGCGGGCAAAATGGTCAATGACATCGAAGACATGGTCGCCACCCGCAACATCGACGCGCTGGTGGTCCTGCCCTTTGAAAGTGAGCCGCTGACATCCCCGGTGCAGGCCGTTGCCGAAGCCGGGATCTGGGTGACCGTCGTGGATCGCGGCCTGTCAGTGCCGGGGATTGAGGATCTTTATGTCGCTGGCGACAACACCGGGTTTGGCCGCATGGCAGGCGAATATTTCGTCGGCCATCTGAACGCGGGCCAGAAAATCGTGGTGCTGCGCGGCATCCCCACCACCCTTGATAATGAGCGGGTGGACGCCTTCACCGCGGCCATCAAAGGGTCGGGGATCGAAGTGCTGGACATGCAGCACGGCAATTGGAACCGCGACGACGCGTTCAACGTGATGCAGGATTATCTGTCAAAATACCCGCAGATTGATGCGGTCTGGGCCTCAGATGACGACATGGCCATCGGCGTGATGGAAGCCATCGCACAGGCGGGCCGCAAGGATGAGATGTGGGTGGTCGGCGGCGCCGGCATGAAGCAGATCATCAAGCGCATCATGGACGGCGACCCGCAGCTGCCGGTTAACATCAGCTACCCGCCTGCCCAGATCTCAACCGCGATTGAGCTGACGGCGCTGGGGCTGATTTCGAGCACGCCAGTCTCAGGCCGCTTCATCATCGGGTCCGCGCTGATCACGCCAGAAAACGCGGCGAAGTTCTACTTCCCCGACAGCCCGTTCTGATCCAGTGCGCCGCCAGCCCTTACCCGGGTTGGCGGCGCGAAAGCTGGCCAGCAGCATCGCCCGTTCTGCCGATGCGCGAACAAAGTGCGAAATCGACGTCGCACCGCCTTAACGCATGGCGCAGAATACGGCTGCATGACTGCGTTGATATCGCCGCGCGACCCCCGCGGCATGGTCAGCTTGCCCGCTGGTTGGCGCCCTTAACGTTCAGGTAAAGCTTGGGCGGCACGCCATCTTGCAATTGTAGTGGCAATATACTGCTCGCAGCGTATCATTTGCCGCATCTGCACGATGTCCGGCGTCAGCACGCCAAGTTCAAGCTCATCTCAATACCATCACCAAAGGGGATTTCAGAATGACCCGCATCGACACCGCACACGCATTTTTCGAAGCCTGTGAGACGGGCAAGGGCTGGGACGCCTGCCGCGACTGGTGCCATGAAGGCGCAGCCTTCGCATGTCAGGCGGACGCTTTGGCGGACACCACGACCTTGGCGGCCTATGCCGATTGGATGAAGGGTCTTATGACCCCGATCCCCGATGGCCGCTATGTGCTGACGGCCTTTGCGATGGATGAGGCCCGCGGCACCGCTGTCGCCGCCGCCCAATTCCACGGGACCCAGACCGGCGAGGGTGGCCCGGGTGCCCCTACCGGCAAATCCTTGGTCTCTGACTATGCCTATGTCATGGAATTTGACGGCGACAAGATCAGCCGCATGACCAAGATCTGGAACGATGTTCAGGCATTGCGCGCGCTCGGCTGGGCATGATGCGCTGGCGGATTCTGGCGCTGCTGTTTTTCGCCCGCATCGGCCTTGGCTTTCAGTTTCAAACGCTGGCTTCCGTGGGCGACGACCTGGTCGTCGCCTTCGGGCTTGATTATGCAGGGATCGGCCTTCTGATTGGCCTGTTTATGGCGCCTGGTCTGTTTCTGGCGCTGCCTGCCGGATTTTCCGGGCGGTATGTGTCCGACCGGGTTCTGGCGGTGCTCGGCCTTGGCGCTCTGGCGCTGGGGGGGCTTGTGGCGGGCGCTGCCACCGATGGCTGGACCGTTGGTCTGGGGCGGGTTCTGTCCGGCGCAGGGTTCCTGTTTTCAACGCTTTATTTCACCAAGATGATCGCCGACTGGTTCGTCGGCCGCGAAATCGCAACCGCCATGAGCATTCTGGTGATGAGTTGGCCATTCGGCATCGCGATGGGACAGGTGGGCCACGCATGGCTTGCCGAACTTTATGGATGGCAGGCACCGTTTCAGGTCGCCTCAGCCTATTGCATGTTGGCCGCTGTGGCCGTTTTCGTCGGGTATCGGCCCCCCGATGGCCTGCCAGTTGCCCGCACCAGTGCCGCAGCGCGTTTGTCCCGCCGCGACTGGCGTCTGATCGTGTGCGCTGGGACGGCATGGGGCGCGTTCAACGCGGGCTATGTCATCTATCTGACCTTCGGGCCAAAAATGCTGGAGGCGCAGGGTCAGTCGGCCCTGAGCGCAGCAGGCGTGATCAGCGTCGGCAGCTGGCTGATGATTTTTTCAGGCGCGCTGTGCGGTCAGATCGCGGACCGCTTCGGGCGCCGCGACATCATTCTGGCGGTCTGCATGACCGCAGCAATCGCGGCGATGCTGTTGCTGAGCGTTCCGGGCGCCGGTCTGGGCGCCAGCCTGCTGTTCGGCCTTGTCGGCATCGCCCCGGCCGGCGTCATCATGGCCCTGGCCGGAGAAGCGATGCGGCCTGAGCAGCGCGCCTTCGGCATGGGCGTCTTTTTCACGATATACTATGCCATCATGTTGGCCGCCCCGCCCGTCGCCGGTGCCATCTTTGACGCAACGGGCGGCCCCGCCGGATCGGTTCTGCTCGGCATCGGCTTGTTCGCGGCGGTCTTGCCCGCCATGTTCGCATTTCGGCATTTCAAGGCGCGCGCGCCGGTTTCAATCGCCACGGAGGGTTAGCGGTGCGGGTTCGAAAAACCATGATCTTGCGGGAAATCATCACGTCCGATGAAATGGGCAGGCCCTGCGATCCGATCACCCGCGCCGCTGCGATGGCGGTTGTGAAGAACCCGTTCGCCGGGCTGGATCACGAAGACCTGTCGCCGTTGTTCGAATTTGGCGCGCAGCTTGGCGACCAACTGGCGGCTGAAATTGTGGGGCTGCTTGGCCGGCCACCGATCAGCTACGGCAAGGCGGCGCTTGTGGGGTCTTCGGGTGCCATGGAGCACGGGGCCGCCATGATCCATCCCAAACTGGGCGCACCGGTGCGCCTTGCCGTCGGTGGCGGCAAGGCGCTCATGCCCTCCAACGTCAAGGTCGCCGGGCTGGGCGGCACCATTGATCTGCCGCTGGGCCACAAGGATGAGCCATGGTCGTTCGACCATTTCGACACCATGACGCTGTGGCTGCCCGACGCACCGCGCGCCGATGAAGTGGTGCTGTGCATCGCGGTCTCAGACGGGCCCCGCGCCAACCCGAGGGTCGGCAAAGGCCCGACCGCGCCCCCATTGATCACAGATGTTGCACGGGCGGATTGACCCCAGCATCGCTGATCTTTGAAAGCGCCGGTCCCTGCGCGCTCAGTGCCAGCCAGGCTTGGCGTCGGCGCCCAGCATCGCGCCGTAGACATCTGAGCGGCGGTCGCGCAGCGGCTGGTTGTAGTCGTTCCAGTTGCGCGCGCGCCGCGCTTCGGAGAGGTCCAGATCGGCGTAGATGATTTCCTCATCCGTTGGCCCGGCGGGTCCGGCGATCGGCCAGCCGGTGCAGCTTGCGATCAGGCTTTGGCCAAGAAATGGCTGGCCGCGCTCAGTCCCCACCCGGTCGGCGGCGGCGATGAAGATTGAATTGCTGTGCGCCGCGGCCATCACAAGGATGTTGGCCATCGCCTCCCGCGTTGGGTCCTGGCCCGGGATCGGCACCCAGTTGGTCGGCACGCAGACGATGTCGGCGCCTTGCAGCGCGCACAGCCGATATGCCTCAGGGAACCAGCCATCATAGCAGATCGCCATGCCAATGCGCCCGAACGGCGTGCGGAACACGGGAAAGCCAAGATCGCCCGGTTCAAAAAACAGCGCCTCGGCGTTCCACAGATGCACTTTGCGGAAGGTGCCGATGTGCCCGTCCGGCCCAATCAGCACCGATGAATTGTAAAGGACATCGCCTGCCCGCTCAGCAATCCCCGCCACGATCCAGATGCCGAGGCGCACGGCCGCCTCAGCCCAGGCGGTGCAGGTCTGGCCCCCCGGGATTGGTTCGGACAGCGCGAACGCTTCTTCGCGGGTGGCGAAGACATAGCCTGAATTGCACAGCTCCGGCAGCACCAAAAGGCGCGCGCCCGCGGCGGCGGCGGTTTCGATATGCGCGAGGCTGGCGGCGAGGTTGCGCGCCTTTTCGCCCACAATCGGTTCCATCTGGATGCAGGCGACGCGCAGGGCGGCGGCGGGGGGCGATTGGGTCATGGCGCAAGGCTCCGGCAGAGGTGGGCGAAAAGCCCACCGATCTGGCGGGCTTTTCAGGTCAAACAGTGTCAGCTGCGGCGACGACGCAGCCCCAAAGCGCCAAGCGCGCCGAGCAGCAAGAGGCCCGTGGCAGGCAGCGGGACAGCAGCGCTGCCATAGGATACATTGTCCATGCTGAAACCGTCGGTACCATCAACAAAGATGATCTCAATCAAATCGAATTCAGTGTCAGCGATAAATCCGAAAAACTGAACCGTGTTTCCAGATTGCACTGGGGCCAAAAACGTCTCACCAAGCACGCTGAACGCGCTTCGTTGCAGGTCATTGTTCATAGCGGCAAAATCAGCACCGAAAGCTGTGACAGGAAACGCAATATTCATGACAACTGATTCGAGAGATTTGACAAACAAGCTAGCATTTGCGGTTCCGTCAATGTAAAATTCCCCATATTCGGCCGGCGGCTGGTCAATATAGCCGCGACTAAGGCTGCTGTCGTTGCGCAACGTGATGTCGCCGAACGTTTGATCAACACCATTAAAGCTTGGCTCACCAACCACAGCGTTAAAGTTTTGCGAGGACAACGCCCCGCTGGCGGCTTCAAAAGCCACTCGGTCGGTGAAGGTTGTGAACGATGCTGCCGCCACAGGTGACGCAACCATAAGTAGAAATGCCAGAGATGTGATCGTGTATTTCATTTTGATATCCTTTCAAAAATAAACCAATTTTCTATTAGCACAGCAACTGTAAAATCACAACGCAGCGGCACCATCGCGCTGCGGCATTTGGATACGGGCAATGCGCAGAGCGGCGGCGGGGGCATCGCGTAAGGCGCCCGCAAAGGGCGACGTCACGGCGCGAGGAAACGCACCAACTGCGGGTCATCGCGCACCGCGTCTGACGTCCCCTCCAACGCGATGGTCCCGCGGTCCATCACGCAGGCCCGGTCGGCGACGCGCAACGCAAGCTGGACGTGCTGTTCAACCACAATCAGCGCGATCTCTTTGGCAAGTTCGGTCAGGCGCTCAGCGATTTCTTCGATCACGCCGATCCATACGCCCTCAGTCGGTTCATCAAGCAGCAACAACTTGGGCCGCCCAAGGATCGCACGGCTGACGGCGAGCATCTTGCGCTCTCCGCCCGACAGGGTTCCGGCCTGCTGGGACAGGCGCCCCGCCAGCTTGGGGAAGAAATCGAGCGCCATGTCGAACCCGCCCTTGCCGCCATGGGCCGCAAGGCCGAGCGCAAGATTTTCGCGCACCGTAAGGGACGCGAACACTGAGCGTTCCTGCGGGACATAGCCAAGGCCGCGGCGTGCGCGGCGCTCAGTCAATTCGCCCGCGCAATCGGCATCGTCAAAGCGGATCATGCCAGACATCGGCGTGATCTCACCCATCAGGGTTTTCAGCAGCGTGGTCTTGCCCGCGCCGTTGCGGCCCAGCACCGCGACAGCGCCGCGGCGCGGGACAGTGAACGACACGTCACGCAGCACCTGGCTGCGGCCATATCCAGCGTTAAGGCCTTGGACCGTCAGCACGTTGTCCAATACGGGGGGGGCGGCGAGGGCGTCAGACACGGGTGGTATAAACCTCCTGAACCTTGGCAGAAGTCTCAATTTCAGCCACGGTGCCGTCGTCGAGCACCTTGCCATTGTCGAGCACCGTCAGCCGGTCACAGATGTCCTTGATGAAATCGAGGTCATGTTCAACGATCACCATCGCACAATGCGCCTTGATCGGGGCGAGCAGCACGCCGGTGGCGCGGCGCTCCTCAGGGCTCATGCCGCCGGTCGGTTCATCGAGCAGCAGCAGCTTGGGTTTTTGTGCGAGCGCCATCGCGATCTCAAGCCATTGCTGCTGGCCGTGGCTCAGCTCGCTCGCCAGATCGTCGGCGCGGTCGGCGAGCTTGAACTGCATCAGCGCCTCCATCACCGTGTCGTCCAGTTCCGCGCGGGACCCTGAGCGCAGCAACGACCACAGCGAGCGGTGCGCCTGAAGCGCCAGCAGCACGTTGTCGTAGACCGACAGTTCAGGCAGCACGGCGGTGATCTGGAACTTCAGGCTGAGACCCGCGCGCGACCGCTCCGCGGGCGTGGTGTTGGTGATGTCGATGCCGTCAAAGGCGACGGTCCCCGAGGTCGCGTAATGCGCCCCCGCAATCGCCTTGAGCAGCGTGCTTTTGCCCGATCCGTTGGGACCGATCAAACCGTGGAAAGTATTGGCCGCCACGGTCACATCCACCCCGGCAAGCGCCTTGAGCGAGCCGTAGGTTTTGACCACATTGCGAACTTCAAGCAGGGCCATCGGTGCCCTCCGTCTGCTGGGCCTTGGGGGCGGCTGCGGCCGCTTGGGCGCGCTTGCGCTTGCGCGCGGCGGCGGTGATGCCGAACGACCCGATCCGTTCGCGTGGACTGACCAACAGGCCCATCAACCCAGTGGGGCGATAGGCGACCACGATCAGCATGATGATGCCGAGGATCACCGGCCAATAGGGTTTCAGCACGTCGATGTCCGACAGCACGAAGGTCAGCGTCTCAATCGCCGCGACCCCGATCAGCGGGCCGAACAGGGTTCCCACCCCGCCAAACAGCGCATAAAGCACCGCATTGGTCGACAGCCCGATGCCCATGCTCGCCGGGCCGACATAGCCTTCGTGAAAGGCATATAGCCCGCCCGACAGGCCCGCCAGCATCCCGGCAAAGCAGAACACCAGCGTTTTGTAGCGCTGGATGCGGTAGCCGAAAAAGGCGAGGCGTTCTTCGTTCTGGCGCATTCCGGCCAGCACAAGACCCAGCTGCGAGCGCACGATCCAGCGTGATCCGACATAGGCCGCGACCAGAAATCCAAGGATGATGTGGTAAAACAGTGGCCCGGGCGCGAGCTCCATGTCGCCGATCATCAGGAAGTCATAGACTGACATGCCGTTGCCCGCGCCGACCCATTGCCAGCCAGCCACCAGACGCTCAGCCGCATAAGACGCAGTCAGCGTGCCAAGCGCCACGAAGATGATTGTGGGGGTGCGCCTGCTCAGCAGCAGGAACCAGCCGATCAGGAACGAGGCCAACAATCCCACCATCATGGAAATCGGCACCACGCCCCAGATCTGCACAAACCCCGCCTTGTTGGCCATCAGCGCCGCGACATACCCCGCCATGCCGAAGAATAGCGCCTGCCCGAAGGTCATGATCCCCGAATAGCCCCAGCACAGATCAAAGCTGATCGCCAGAATCGCCAGCAACAGCATCCGCGTCGCGATGATGGTCTGAAAGTCACTGGTGACATGGGGCACCGCGAGAAGACCGATCAGGCCCAGGACCTCAAGGATCGGTATGACGCGTATCGCCCGTTTTTGCGGGGCTGGTGGGGTGCTCATGCGCGAGGGTCCTGCTGCGGAAAAGGAACGCCGGCGGGACATGGCCCCGCCGGCGTCTGGGTAAGGCTCAGGCGCATTCCTGCGGCGGCACAGCGCTTTCCGCCGAGATGATGTCCCACACGCCGCCCTTGGACTGGGCGATGTACATGTTCATCTCGGTGTGGTTGGTGCCGGGCACGATCCGGGCCGGACCGCCGGGACCTTCGGCGATCGACGCGGTGTTCATGGTCTCGTTCACGGCATCGAGCGCGAGATCACCGTTCGCTGCGATCACCGCCTGCTCATAAAGCTTGATGCCGCGATACATGCCAGTTGCCGCGGTGCCCGCGGTGAAACGGTACTGGGTGTCCGGGAACATGGCGTTGTAATCGGCAAGCAGCGTCTGGGTGAATGCGTCATCCACGGTGTGGAACATGTCGACGCAGGAATACACACCTTCTAGTTCACGCGGGGCAACGTAGTTCACCGAGTTTTCATCGAAATACACGCAGCTTTGGCCGCCACGCTCATAATATCCCGATTCATAAAGCTGCTTGGTGAAGCCCTGAAGTCCCGGCGGGATCGTGGTGTTGAAGATGTGGTCAACCCCTTCAGAGTTGATCTTGGCCACAGTCGCAGAATATTCGAGCTGGTCGATCGGGAAGTAATCCTCCATCACCACCTCAGCGCCGTTTTCCTCGATCACCTTTCGGGCCCATTTGTTCAGAAGCTGCGGCCAGATGTAGTTGGCCGATGGCATCGCGAACCGTTTGAAGCCCTTTTCCTTGATCAGATACGGCAGCAGGCGTGCGCATTGCTGGGCAGGCGTCGGCCCGGTGCAGTAAAGATACTGCGTGCATTCCTGACCTTCATAAAGCTGCGGATAGATATAGAGCGTCTTGCCCCGGCGCACGATCGGGTTTTTGATTGCCTCACGCATGGAGGACGTGATGCCGCCGAGGACCACGTCCACCTCAGCCTGCTGCACCAGACGACGCACGTTGCCGACGGCCTTGCCGGGATCGGAGGCGGTGTCTTCTAGGTAAAGCTCAATCGGGCGCCCAAGGATGCCGCCCGCGTCGTTGATCCGTTTGACCGTGAACTGTGCAGTCTGCCAGTTTGCGTTGCCCGACGGTGCGATCGCGCCGGTGATGTCGGTGGCGATGCCCATCTTGATCGGGCCAGCCTGCGCATTGGCCCAGTCAGGCCGCAGAATCCAGCCCGTGCCCACCGACGCCCAGCCCGCGGCGGCCAGCGCGCCAGAGCCCTTCAGAAATCCTCGGCGCGAGACGCCGTTATCTTTGGTCATGTCACTTTCTCCCTGCATTGAAGAGCCCTTGGGGCCGGAACTTAACGATGGTGAGCGCGACGAGGAACACGAGCACCTCTGCCACGACCGGGCTGACGGCGCCCGATATGCCCGGAATTTCGCGCAGCCACTGGAAACCGGGGACCATGGAGCCGATCATGGCCGCCCCCAGCAGCGGCCCCTCGAAGGTGCCGACCCCGCCGAGCATGACCGACAGGAACGCCTGCACCAAAAAGCGCACGCCCAGATCAGCCGACAGCGAGAACAGCGGCACCATCAGCGCCCCGGCCAACCCGGCCAGCGCCGCGCCGAACGCGAAGGTAAGCGCATAAAGCCGCGTGGTGGAGACGCCCGAGGCGCGTGCCAGATCGGGGTTTTCAAGCGCGCCGCGCATCTGCAGCCCGAGGGTGGAACGGGTGAGGAACGCATAGCTCGCCCCCATCACCAGCACCGTCGCGCAGATGATCAGCACCCGCCAGATTGAGAAGTTGAGCCCCGCGATCACAAAGGCCCCGGTGATCGGTTCCTCAATCGCGTAATATTGCCCGCCAATCAGGCCGCGCACCGTTTCGCGGATGATCAGCCCGATGGCATAGGTGGCCAGCATGGCGGTCACCGGCTGGTCATAGAGCCGCCGGATCACCCCCCGCTCAATCACCGCGCCAACGATGCCGACAAAGAACGGCGCCAGCAGCATGCCAAGCCAGACCGGCAGCCCCCATTCGCGAAACAGATAGACCGTGTAAGCGCCAAGCAGGACGAATTCGCCGTGGCCGAGGTTGAAAATGCCCATCAGGCTGGCAATGACCGCAAGGCCCGAGACCACCAAAACCATGATCGATGCGAAGGCCGCCACGTCGAAGACCATCTTAATCGTATCGTCCATGCCGACCTCGCGTCTTGAATCCGTCCTCGAGAAGCACCTGTGTTAAGATGAGCATGGGCAAAAAACGCTCGCAAGCAAGCTGCCTAATTTCTGATCCCACCAGATGAAATGCGCGACGCGTAGGCATTTTTCATGCGCATCGACGGGAATATGCATATTAAATGGGTCTTTCGTGGCACTGATGGACATCTTCCGCTGCGTAATCCTGAACAGGAGCAGAGAATGAGCGACTCAGATGAGACCTTCACGCCGGCCGAAATCGCCGTATTGGCCAAGGCGGCGCGCCTGCCCCTGACCACCGAGCGGTGCGAAGCCGTCGCGCCGCTATTTTCGGGCACACTTGCCAGCTTCGACGCCCTCGACGCCGTGGATCTGGGCGAGACGCCGCCAACCAATTCGTTCGACCCGCGCTGGAGGGACCTGTCATGACCGCGCTCACCGAAATGTCGCTGCGCGAGGTCGCGGCGCAGATCAAGTCCGGTGCCGTGTCGCCGGTCGAAGTGACTGAGGCCTGTCTGGCCCGCGTCGCCGCGACTGAGGGCAGGCTGGCTGCGTTCTCAAACCTCATGGCTGACAGCGCCATGGCCGAAGCCCGCGCCGCCGAGGCCGAAATCAAGGCCGGCAACTGGCGCGGAGAGCTGCACGGCATCCCCTTGGGCATCAAAGAACTCTATGACGTTGCGGGTCAGCCCACCACGTCCAGTTCTGCCGTGCGATCCACCTGGGTGGCGACCAGCGATTCCGCCTCAGTGGCGCAGCTGCGCGCGGCGGGCGCGGTGATCCTGGGCAAGGTCCACACCCATGAATTCGCCTATGGCATCACCACCCCCACCAGCCGCAATCCGTGGGGGGATGATCACATCCCCGGCGGGTCGTCGGGCGGATCGGGCGCTGCGGTGGCGGCGGGCTCAGTCTATATGGCGATGGGTTCTGACACCGGCGGGTCGATCCGTATACCGGCTGCGCTGTGCGGGACCGTCGGGCTGAAGCCAACTTTCGGGCGGTGCAGCCGCGCAGGCGTCACGTCGCTGTCGTGGTCGCTGGATCATGTCGGCCCGCTGACGCGCACGGTGGCGGATGCCGCGGTGTGCCTGAACGCGCTTGCGGGCTATGACCCGCGCGATCCGGGCAGCGTCGACATTCCCGCAGAAGATTACACCGCCGCGCTCGGCAAGGACGTGAAGGGCCTGCGGATCGGCGTGCCAACGTCATATTTCTTTGACATGGTCGACCCGGAGGTCGAAGGCCCGGTCCGCGCCGCAATCGCCGCGCTGGAGGCCGAGGGTGCCATCCTCTCTGCCGTCGACATCCCCTATCCCGCGCAAATCATGGCGGTCGAATTCGGCATCTGCTTTCCAGAGGCGTCGGAATATCACCGCAAGATGCTGCGCGATGCGCCCGACCTTTATCAGCCGGACGTGCGCGCCTCGCTTGAGGCGGGAGAGATGGTCCCCGCCACCCGCTACATTCAGGCGCTGCGCGTGCGCCAACTGATGCAGCGCGCCTGGGCAAAGATCTATGACAACATCGACGTGATGATCGCGCCGGCCACCCCGTCAGCCGCCACCCCCGCGGGGCAAGAGACCATCGATTGGGGCCAAGGCGTGATCGAGCCCGTGATCACCACCTTCGTGCGTCTGTCGGCACCTGCAAACATAACCGGCTTGCCGGCGATTTCGGTCCCTTGCGGGTTCACCAGCGGTGGTCTGCCCGTCGCGTTCCAAGCGATCGCGCGCCCCTTCGACGAGGCAACCGCCATCCGGGTCTGCGACGCTTACCAGCGGATGACCGACTGGGGTACGCGCCGCCCGGCGATCTGAGCGCCGCGTTTGCGAGACCGAGTCGGCCGCCCCTATGCTCACGGGGGCGGCGAAGGCTTTGCGTAATGGATGCGCTGGAGATATTGCGCCCGTTTAACAAAAAGTCAGGCGGTTGCGGTTTGGCCAGCGATGAAAGCACGAGGTGGACGCATCTACAGTTCTGAGTGTGGGCGGTGGTTGTTGTCAGGCTTTTACGGCAGCCTCTCATGGTTGGCGCGGCTGTATGATTAGAATTTTCGCAGCTAGCGGACGATTATGCCTGCAAGGTGTTCCAGCTGGATCAAGTGCTGGACGATCTGGCGTGTCGTGTGGAGGGTTCGGATGCGCCTCTGGGTCTGATCGGCCAGCTTGTGGATCTTGCGATTTCTGGTTGGGCAGCCGCCGCAAACCTAGCGTAAGCGTCCGGCCCCACCGCCCTGCCGCGCGTAGCGTGGGTCAGATAGTGTCCGCTTTGGATAGCGGACACTATGGAGCGGTTGATGACGCGTCGGACGAAGCGGCTTTGGACGGACGAGGA
>JBLGAC010000006.1:0-123570 GCA_047610385.1 Paracoccaceae bacterium
GAAACGGCGCAAGCAGTGCCCACGTCGCGTCGTCGATGAGGTTTCGATTCAAAGCTGGCTCCCATTTTCCAGCCTTGAATCACGATCACGGCGCTATGGGAATCCGCTTTGTCCACACGGCCTAAGCTCAGCTGAACTGTCTATCACCCGCATTGCTGGTGCTGCAGTGCCTGGCAGGGTGCTTGAACTTTGGCTGATTGCAGAGGGGGCAGCGGCACCCGTGTCTTTGGGCGTCATGCCCGACATCACCCCTGCCACGCTTTCGGTTCGCAAAGAGCTGCGCACTTTGATGATTGGCGGCACACTGGCGATCAGTGATGAACCGCTGGGTGGCTCTCTCACCGGTGCACCCACGGGCGCGGTTTTGGCAACCGGTAAAATTTCCCTGTCATAATGAGGCGTTAAGCGGCACCTTCAGGCTGGCTTTCATAAAAATTTGAAATCTTTGAAACTTTCTGTGCAGCGATCTCGTGGTTCCTTATGTCCTCCGAAAAAGTTCGGAGTATTTCAAAAGGAAATACACCATGGCTTTCGCGAAAACTCTGCTCTCTGCCTCAACTGCAATCGCACTTTCAGCCTGCGCGTCATTTGCTGACAACCAGCCTGCAGGCAACCCGATGGTTGGCGGCGCTGAGATGTTTGCTACGAAGAACATTGTTGAAAACGCAGTAAACTCTGCCGATCACACAACTCTGGTTGCTGCCGTGAAAGCTGCTGGTTTGGTTGATACGCTTATGAACGGCGGCCCATTCACCGTGTTTGCCCCCACGAACGCGGCGTTTTCAGCTTTGCCGGCAGGCACGGTTGAAACACTTTTGAAGCCCAAAAATAAGGAACTGTTGACCAAAATCCTGACTTGCCACGTTGTTGGCAAAGCTGTGATGTCTGACGCATTGCAGGGCATGATCATGGACGATGGCGGCAAGCACCCAATCCCGACTGTTGGCGGCTGTGTTTGGCAGGCATCTTACGTTGGCGACATGATCAAAATTGAAGACGAAAATGGCGACGCCGCCATGATCTCCATCGCCGATGTGAAGCAGTCAAACGGTGTGATCCACGTGATTGATCGCGTACTTCTTCCCAAAATGTAATTTTTTACTACCATATGTTTAATGCCTGAAACAGCTCCCCAACCAATGGTTGGGTGGCTATGCCGCCGATGCCCCGTTGTCTACTATTGGCTTGCCTTCAGACCATGAAAGGGATGTTGGGGCGTTCATGGTTGTAGGTTCATAGCCATTGCGTGGCGAAGTGATGTGCCTCCCGCTGACCGGCAGGCGATTAGCTGCAACCGCCGAGAGGTTCGAGGCTCTCAATGATGTATTGATCCAGCCATTCATGCCAAACGGTGCGATTGTAGTGTTCGATATCAGCGTTCTGTTGGGGCTTTCCCGGTTGAATGTGTCGGATCGAAATCCCCCACGTCTCAGCCCATTCCATCTGTCGCCTGACAGGCGATTGACTGCAATTGCTGTGAAGGGCCCAAACGATCCGCCATAAGATCCCCTCTCGGCGATGCCTTACATCGCCTGCCGGCAACGATGGACCAGACCGTATTCAGCGCGTCCGGGACGGCCAATGGTTTGGACTTGTCCCGTTTCAATCGTTTGTGGGGTTTGATGCGCAGGTTCAACTCCAGCTCGCGATAGATCCGATATACCCGTTTATGGCTCCACATATGACCCTTCACGTTCCGCAGATACAAAAAGCACAAGCCGAACCCATAGGTCTTCTTCACCCCCGTCAACCAAATCAGAAGTTCGGCGATCAATTCGCTCTCAGCACTCAGCCTGGGGCTGTAGCGATGAGATTGAGCCGATCACCAACCTGTCATTTGGGTTTGCCAACGCACCGAAAGTTGAGAATTAAACTAATTTTTCTGTATTTTTATAATACAAAGGATCATATGTGGAGCCACAAGTGCGTCTATTATTCTGGTAATCAGGCAATTTATTCCCCTCATCATCAGGCGCATCACCCGTAAACTGAAGCTAAACCTGCGCATCAAACCCCGCAAGCGATTGAAACAGAATAAACCCGAGCGCTGCGCCCCAGCAGACGCGCCCAACATGGCATAGGCCGTGTGGACAAAGGGGATTTCCATAGCGCTACCGCCGTGATTCAAGGCTGAAAATTGGAAGCCAGCCTTGACCCGAGACCTGATTGACGACGCTACACGGGCGCTTATTGCGCCGCTCATGCCGCCTGAGCGACGGCGCGCCTGCCGGTGCTTGATCGACAACTGCTGGGTGCTTGAAGACATCCTCTGGATCGCCCAGACTGGCGCGACTTGCCCGAGCGCTTCAGCAAATGGAGCACGGGTAGGGCGCAGGTTCGCGCGATGGCGGGATGCCTGAGTCGTTGAGGAAATCATGGCGGCACTGCTGCACGCGGCGCCGGGGTTGCGACGATCTAAATGATCGACAGCACTGTGGTCAAAGCGCACCAGCACAACGCTGGGGTCGGAAAAGTATTTCTTTTGAATGCATTAGGCCGATCTCATGGCGAGTTTACGACCAAATTCCACGTCGTGTTGGGCGCGAACGGATTGCGTCTTCGCTTGCATCTGAGGCCCGGCCAAACCACCGACATCACCGCCGCGCCAGACCTGCTCGCGCTTGGCTTGGACCGGCCGCGCGAACTTCTCGGCGACAAAGGATACGGGCGCCGACCGCCTGCGCGCGCAGCTATACCCGCACGAAACGCACCCAATCATTCCATGGGAATCAAACCGCAAAACGCCCGGCACGCTGGACCGGCGACGCTATGCGCACCGCAATTTCATCGAGCAGATGATGCGCTTGCTCAAACACGTCAGGCGCGTCGCGATGCGGTATGACAAAACTGCCGAAAGCTTCATCAGCTTCGTGCAACTTGCTGCCATCCATCGCTGGATGCGCTTTGTCCACACGGCACAGTCTATCGGTGCCTCTTTTCATGCAGTTTCAATACCCAAGAAGGGGCAACGGATGGAATGGGCTGAGACGCGGGGGATTTCGATCTGGCACACTAAGCCATGAAGGCCTAATAAAAAAACGGATGTCGGACACTAACACTGGACCGTTCGACACGAATGATCGACCAAATTCACCATCAATAGCACTGCATTTCTCGGAAATTGAAGTCAATTTATTGAAAAATCATTGTGGATGTGCAAGAATGGACCGACGGGACCGATAGCAATTCGCTAGTCAATGGGCCAATGGGTGGATAACCCCTAGCCAGAATTTTAACGCGGTTGCGTAAGTTCTACGATAGACCCCAGCCAAAAATGCAGGGGATTACCATGGCCGGCACTTGTGAGAGATAATCACCATCAAGAACACTTTAAATGACACATAGGCACAGTGAATAATTCATAAGAGATGCGGCGCATATCGCATTGATCAGCGAATTGGTACGATCGCAGACTTTCGCAGACCTTGGGGTTGGGCGCTTATAGTTTTTCAAATCGGTGAAGGCGTTTTACGAAAAAATGGCACCCACCAAATCTGACCAGAACTCATTGAGGGAGAATGACGCACCTGCGTTGTGAGAGCCGCATACTGAGGGAGGAAGGGGAAGTCGTAACAGATGCGGCGATCCGCTGATCGGCAGTCAATACATGCACTGACGAGAGGGCCCCATGCCGCGCTGACAGCAGATGGAAATGGCGCTGCTGGCGAACATCAGGAACCAGCGCGCCAATTTGTGCAGCTAAGGCCACTCACGGACAAATGAGGGCTTCAAAAAGCTGTCGCTGGATGTGTAATATAGGTATTTATAAAATTCATTCATTATCATCCATAAATATGAAATCTATATTATTATTATTTCCGATCATGTCTCAAAAATTATTTTAAGCCCGTGCACAATATCATGGCGCACAATGCAACTAATTATTGAGCAGCGGATCATGATTGATTTTCTTGATCCCAAAATCCCACATCAATCATACAGACAGGGGTGGCCAGTAATGCTCATCAAAATAGAAAATTCTACTCCAAAATATTCTGAAATCAATATGATCAGACGGTATCAAGGGCGAGGCGTCGGTAGCGCGCCACGCTGCCATATTGACGGTGCGAAAAGCCTGGCAAGGGATGCTTGCGCCCATCCATTTCCACGAAAATCTGGTGGATGCCGGCACGGACCACAGGCGATAGATGGCTGAGAACGGCTTGTTCCATCCCCTCGATGTCAACCTTCAGGACGTCGATCTGGCCATGCTTGGCAATGATCTCACGCAAGACCCGGTCCGCATCAACTGACGGCACCTCGGTTACTTTGAAGCGGTCAGCCTCACCGTTCAGATCATGTGCTGCGAGCATGCCTCCGTAGCGCCCGGTGCTTTCGGTGGCGAAGGCAGTGTGGCCATCCTCGGTGGCAACAGCCGCCTCGGTGATCAGGTATCTCCCGACAAAGCGCGCGAGCTTGCGTTTCAGCTTTTTGATGTTTCGCGCATCAGCTTCGAACAGATACACGAACGCATTGGGGTTGCGCGTCAGGTAATAAACTGCGGTTACGCCTATGTTTGACCCGAAGTCGACAATGATCCGCGCATCGCGGTCTGAGGCGTAATCACCCCGGCAAAATACCTCGTTCAGCGTTATAAAGTCATGTGGAGAGTAAAGCCAGACTGTGTGCAGATCGTTGGGCGTGTGCACTTTGACATCTGTAGGATAGGTGCCGCTGAAAAAAACGTAACGACAAAATCCATCAAAAGGCTTTTGATACGTGGTCAGCATACGCACCGCTGCAATATAATGAATCTTTGTCACTACCGCGGAAAAAGTTTTCCTGAACCCACGCATCATAATGATTTATAGTTTCCCGTGTTTATGACCATCTAATCAATGGTTCAATATTGACAAGCTCTGATGCATAAAAATCTAGCCTTTCAAGGCAGTGCCAAATTTATAACTTGAATGTGTGCGTGCGGAGAGCACGCGCCTGCCGCGAAGAGAAGACAAGGGAAGGCCACGTCCATTTGATTGCGTGCCTGCGGTTTTTGATGCGTTGCCTCGCGGCGCATGCATCCGCGCGAAGGTGCGGCTCGGCCATGCCGCGGCCAGCGCCCAATACCAGCACCCACGCGTTGTAAGGGCTGTCACCATCCGCCGGATATATCGTCGCTCAGCAGGTCGCGCGCATAGATCAGGCCGTATTCTTCAAAGGCGAACCAGTCCACGATCTCTGGGGCGTGGTCGGTCTCAGCGTCCACACTGGTGTCTTCTTCGGCGATGACGAAGAACCCATCAGCCGTCACGTCGAAGGCGCGTGAAGCGGCCGGATCGACCCCGTAGCGTCCGGCCATTTGGGTGAAAAGGATTGGCGCATCGTCGAAATCCGTGCCAAATGCCTCTAGGTGGCCCTCATCGTCCACACCGGGATTGATCTTTCCGATCTCCAAGGCACCATTGCCCGCAGTGGTCGCGCCAATGCCCATTGAGACCCAGCCGATGGTTTCGGTGGAATGGCCGCCGCCGTTCTGGGCCTGCTCCTCCTCCAGCATCACCTGAAAGCCAATTTCGTCGCCGAACCGCTGGCGGGTGCGCACAAAGCTGGTGCCGGTGAAGCTCTGCACTTGGGTCAAGGTTGCCACCTCACCTTCGAACGTCGCCGCGTGGGCCACGCTTTCGAACCCCTGGCGGGCAAGGTTGTTGGTGTCGATTGTGTCTGCCTCCAGAACCACGCCGCCGCCCAGATCCCAGACCCCTGCCTCAACCACCATCCATGAGACGGTCTCAGCCACATGCAGGTTATCGAGCTCTGTGCTCTCTTGAATCATGATCTCCATATGGCTTGACGTGTTCCAGCGCACCCGCGCGGCGATGGGATCGGCGTCGTTCAGTGAATTGATCGACAGGATGATCACCGGGTCGAGGTAACTGCGCGTCAACGCAATCATCAGCCCTTCAACGCCAATTTCGGCCTGACCGACCTCGCCGATCGCATCGCGCACCTCAAAGGTGACCTGCGCTTCGGCGATGTCGCCTTGGTCATCGATGATCCGGTATCCGAAGCTCTCGGTCCAACCGCCCCGCGGCGCGTCGGTGTCGGGCGAATAGACAAAGTTGCCCGCGCGGTCGAGGATCAGACGCCCATGGTCCAGCGCAGTAGAGCCGCCGCCGGCCTTGGGCACGCCATTGATCTCAATCTCAAGAATTTCGCCCCCTTGGGGGTCAATGTCATTGGCGAGCAAGTTGCCGAACAGCGGCAGATCGCGATCGGTGAGGTAGGTGTCCGAGACCGCGATCAGGTCCGCAGCCCCGGTCACTTCAATCACCGCCGTGGCCCAATCAATCGCGCCGGTCGCGTCCTTGGCCTGATAGGTGAAGGCGTCATAGGCGACTTCGCCTTGGTCCAGATACGCGAAAGCCGCGCCGGGGGTGTAGTCGTAGGCACCATCAGCGCGCGCGGTCAGCGTGCCCAGCAGCCCAGCGGTCGACACCTGGCCCAACTGGACAGGCCAAGTTTCCAGATCCGCGTCATTGCCGGTCAGGTTTGCCTGCTGGATCGTCAGGGTTTCGGTTTCAATGACCGAGAAAAAATCATCCTGCGCGACCGGGGCGTGGTCGGCGAAAAGAACCCCCTCCTGACCGAAGGCCAGAAAGCCGATGGTCTCAGCGCCATGGACCGTCTCGGCGTCAAGGCTTTGATCCTCCTGCACCCGTACGACAAACCCGTCGGGCGACACCGAAGACACCCGCGCTGTCGCCGCTTCGGGCCCTTGATTGCCGATCAGGCTGGCAAACAAAATCGGCGCGGCATCGGCGAAATCGGTCGCAAAAGCTGTGAAAACCGGGGCGCTTCCGGCGCTGGTTTCAGCCGCCTGTCCAGCCAGCGACGTGGTGCGGTCAACGGCCAGCCATCCCACAGTTTCGGTTGCGTGCGCGGGGTTGACCGTGTCGCCAGCCTCGTCTTCCTCAAGCGCGAGGGTCATGCCAGCCGTGTTTACGGTGCCATGACGCGTGGTGACGAAATCGCTGCCACCATAGGTTTGGACTTGGCTGAAGGTCAGCGGCGCGTCGGTGAATTCGGTTCCAAAGGCCAGCGCATCAAAGCGTTGCTCCGACATCGCGTTGCTGGCGATGGTTCCCG
This sequence comes from Paracoccaceae bacterium, assembly GCA_047610385.1. Classification (GTDB taxonomy): domain Bacteria; phylum Pseudomonadota; class Alphaproteobacteria; order Rhodobacterales; family Rhodobacteraceae; genus JBOCEF01. The sequence continues at coordinate 7,087 of JBLGAC010000006.1, forward strand.
CCTCAATCCGGGTGCCGTCCTCAAGGGTGTAGCGCCCGGCCTCAACCACCAGATAGGCGACCTGTTCGGCGCCATGGATGCCGTCAAGATCGCGGGTTTCCTGCAAGCGCAGGCTCATCCCGTCGCCAGCCACGTCGCGCAGCCGCACGGTCAATGCGCCGGTGCCGGTCTCAGACATCACGCGGGCGATCACCACCGGGTTCTCATAGGAATGGCGCAGGGTGATGGTGGTCCAGGCATTTGTGAGCGAGATCGTGCCGACCTCACCCATGAAATTGCCGTAGGGCGCGACCGCGGGTACGCCGACTGCGACTGCGATTTCGGCGGCCTGCTCCTCTCCGTCAGGCCCGATGACGGTGTAGGAGAGCCGGTCCGTCACCGTCTCGCCGGGGGCGAGCGGGATGATGAGATCGGAGGCGTCGTAGCGCAGCTTGCCATCGGGCGTAAGGGTCACGATCCCGCCCAGGTCGCCCTGTTCAAAGCCGCTCAGCGACAAGGCGCCGACCGTCGGGCCGCCGTCATTGGCAAGCGCGTCGATGATCACTGCCCCGTTGACCAGGACCGCCGCAGCATCGTCCAACGCGGCAAAAGCGGAGGTATCGACGCCGGTCACCGTCATCGTCACCCAGCCGGTGTCTTGCCCGCCCAGCTCATCCGCGATGCGGTAATAAAACCCGTCGGTCGCGATTTCACCCGGTGCCAGCGCGCGCAGCGTCGCCGAGGCGGTCGGGTCATAGGTGACCACGCCGCCGGTCATCGACAGGCCCGCACCAAGAGATGAGGTAGACGGCAGGTCAAAGATCGCGAACGCGTCGCCATCGGGGTCGGAATCATTGTCCAAAAGTGTGGCCAGATCGACGGGCAGGTTTGCGTCGGTGGTGCCAGCGTCGTCTTGAGCCACCGGCGCGCCATTTGCCTCCAACGACACCAGAGCACCAAAAAACAGGGACGCTGGCGCCGTGCCAAACGTATTGCCTGTGGCACCAGCGGCGGCGAGGGCACCGTCAGCGGCGGAATGCACCACCCCCTGAAGGGCGAACCCGGCAAAGACGGGATGCGCGGAAACCGCGTCGACGAAGCTGATCGGATCGGGGTTGGGCGCATCTTGATCGACACGAGATAGCGCGGCATCCAAGGTTTCATCCTTGGCAAAATAAGTATCGCCTGCCACGCCCGCCAGATAGCCACCGATCGTATAACTGCTGCGCAATACGCCCGCTGCATCAAAGGCATCAAAGGTCAGAGAATCGCTGGCATCTTAATAAAACACCTGAGCTGATGCGATCAGATCTTAGAATGCTATAAAAAATGATGGTGATGATAGAAAATCAAATTTTAATTCAGACGATTCCAATGACTTAAGGTCCGCAAATTCTAATACATTCAGAAAGATATCTGCATATAATTTCGATGAAAAACTATTTCCAGTCATTTGTATAAACCTAATTTGGGGTGCCTACATTTCGATATACTTCTCGACTCCAATTAAGGCACTTAATCAAATCCTCATCAAGACGTATATTTATCAAGTGTATCTTTTTTGAAAGAACGGCCACGCACGCCTTCGCAATGGCCATACGGGTGCCTTGCCCCTTGTCGGTGGGGAATTGACCGTGGGCCGTCCGCGCCGCGCACATTGCCGGGGCGCACAGCATCCGTTGAGGGGAAACTGAGAAGCTTTCACCGCGAAGGGCCCCCTTAGAATTGGCGATGTTTCGGGTGATGCTGTCCGGTGGCCGTGCGCTGCATCCCTGCACGATCAAGCAGCAAGGTGCCGATCGCCTGCGACATCAAAAGCCATCGTCGGCACAAGCGTATGTTCGGCAGGCGCAAGGATTGCCGCCACATCCCAAGCCGACTTGACCGCTGGGCCCACACACTAAATAGCACATCATGCATCACAGAAATCGCATTTAATATATTTGGCAACTAGGCCGTCTTAGGTATAAAATGATAATATAAATGCGTAATAGTGCCTATAAATTTCAAAATATATATATGAGAAATTTGACATCTCTGGGGTACGTTTATGCCATATTTTGGTCACAAACAAATCCGGTGCAGGTTTCTTTCACCCAGATGGATCGCGCTACATGGTTCAACCATGTTTTCTCAGTTGATTTCGTCTTGACCGGATGAATTCGTGGCCATACCGTATTCTGAATTCAAAGAGAGGAGAATCATGAAAGCACTCAGTGTTGGCCGCAGCCTGACCGAGCAGGTCTATCAGGCGATCGTTGAGGAGGTTCTCAGCGGGCGGCTCGTGCAAGGTGAGCATCTGGTGCAGGAGCTACTGGCCGCGAAATTGGGTGTTTCGCGGCAGCCAATTCAGCAGGCCATGGCGCTGTTGAAGGCCGACGGGATGGTTGAGGAAATCGGCAAACGCGGCCTGCGCGTCGCTGGTCTGGACCATGATCGGATACGCGGCCACTACGACATCCGCGAGATTCTGGATGGCTATGCCGCAAGGTCAGCCGCTAGGGCGATCGCCTCAGGAAAACCGGTGCCAAAAGGGTTCCGGGCGCAGGTTGATGACTTGTTTGACAAGGGCGCAAAGGCGATCGACGCGCAGGATGTCCGTGAGCAGATCCGCTGTGATGAAGATCTGCACAAGCTGATCTACCACATGTCCGGCAACCCGGTCCTGCAGGAGATGGCAGAGCCGAACTGGCGCTTTTTGCGCCGCGTCATGGCCGAAGTTCTGCGTCTTGCCGAACCAGTGTCGACGATTTGGGAACAGCACCGGCTGATCATCGATGCCGTCATGGATGGTGAAGAGGACATCGCCGCGAAATATGCGCAGGACCATGTGCGCAACGCCGCAACCCGGTTGATGGCGGCGCTGACCCGGCATGGCGTCGGCGCGACCACAAGCGCACCGGATGCATGATTTCCATTTCGCTTCGTGTGGGCGAAGTCCTTGAAACGCAAGCGCGGGTGCAGCCGAATGTGATGGGCGTGCGGGATCTTGAACGCACGCTGACCTTTCGTGAATGGCATGCTCGCAGCAACAGGCTGGCCAACGGACTGCGCGGTCTGGGTCTGGCCAAGGGAGACCGGGTTGCGGTCTTTGCCTATAACCGCGTCGAATGGGCTGAGATTTATGTGGCCGCCGCCCTCGCTGGCGTGGTTCCGGTGCCGATCAACTTTCGCCTCAACGCGGCGGAGGCGGCGTTTATCATCCGTGATGCGGGCGCCGCAGCGATCATCGTCGAAGACGTCCTCGCCGACCTGTTGAACAGGCGCGGGACATTCACAGCATTTCCGCGCTGCATCTGATTGTGATCGGCGGCAAAGCCCGCGCCGGGTTTCACAGCTATGAGACCTTGATCGACCAAGCGCCCGCCACTGCGCCTCGCACAATCGTCACCCCCAAATGATCCATGGTGTCTGATGTACACCTCAGGCACCACGGGGACCCCCAAGGGTGCGATCCGCAGTCACCGCGGGATGGCGATGCTGGCCTTGATGACGGACGTGGAATTCAGGCTGCACCGGCGCGACACCACGCTTCTTGTGATGCCGATGTGCCATGCAAATTCTCTCAACTTCTTCACCGCCAGCCTTTTCAGCAGCGCGGGGATCACGATCTTTTCCCGTGCCAGCTTTGACCCCGAATTGTGCCTGCGCACGCTGGGCGCCGGGGTGACGTTCACGTCTTTGGTTCCGACGCATTATGCGATGATGCTGGGCTTGCCGCGCAGCGAGGCGATCGGATCGGTCGAAAAGCTGCTGGTGTCGTCGGCCACCGCCTTTCCTGAGACCAAGCGCCTGATCATCGAAATGTTCGCCAATTCTGGCCTTTATGAGCTTTATGGCTCCACCGAGGCGGGCTGGGTCACCGTGCTGCACCCTGATGAGCAGTTCGGCCATCTTGGCACAGTGGGGCGGGAGATCGTCGGCTCCCACCAGATCAGGATTCTGGACGATGATGGCCAGGAGCTGCGCGATGGCCAGCCCGGTGAGCTGTTTTCCTGCTCTCCCTATCAGTTTGATGGCTACTGGAACCTGCCGGGAAAAACCGCTGAAGCGATGCGTGGCCAGTATCTTTCGGTTGGCGATGTCGCGCTGCGCGATGATCTGGGGTTCATACGGCTGATTGACCGAAAAAAGAACCTGATCGTATCGGGCGGTGAGAACATTTACCCCGCAGAGGTGGAACAGGTGCTCATCACCCACCCGGACATCCGCGAAGTTGCGGTGATCGGGCGCCCTGACCGTAAATGGAGCGAACGGGTCGTCGCCTGTGTCGTGCCAAAGCCCGGCACGAACCCAAGCCCGGCGCAGATCATCGCATGGTCTCGTGGCCGCCTGGCCGGGTTCAAACGTCCCACTGAGGTGATCATCATCACGCCAGATGAAATGCCCCGCAACACCACCGGAAAAATCTTGCACCGCAAGCTAAGAGGAATGATCAATACCAAAATAGTCTAGGCGATGTCTCCAACCCCAAGGATCTTTTAAATGACTATATCGTGCGTGGATCTGAACACTGACAATTTTTCTGTCGCCGCATGGATCGCTGAATCCCTGAAGCGCCGTGGCGTGTCCCGTGTCTTTGGTCTGCAGGGCGGACATATTCAGCCAATCTGAGATTTCATCGCACAAAAGGGCATTCAGATCATCGATGTCCGCGACGAAGGCGCCGCTGTCCATATGGCCCATGCGCATGCCGAACTGACCGGCGAATTGGGGGGCTGTATGGCGACCGCAGGGCCCGGCGTCACCAACTGCGTCACCGGCACGTGCAACGCGGACCTGTCGCGCGCGCCGGTTCTGCTGATCGGGGGATGCACGACGCGGGGGCAGGCCAATATGGGCCCCCTGCAGGACATTCCCCATGTGGCGATCCTGTCGCCGGTCTGCCGCTATGCCCGCACCGCACGGGTGGCCGATCAGGTGCTGCGGGAAATGGACGAGGCCATTGCATGTGCGATGGGCGACGCGGGCGAACCGGGACCGGTGTATCTGGAGGTTCCGGTGGACATCCTTCGCAACGGCGTAAAGCCTGAACTGGTACTGGATGAATGGCTGGCGGCGAAAGCGCCGCGCAAGGTCATGCCGTCCGAAGATGCTGTCGCAGCGGCCGTGGACGCGATCCGCAGCGCCCGCAGGATTCTGGTCATTTCTGGCAGGGGCGCGCGGCGTGTGTCTGCTGCGGTCGTTGATTTTCTTGACGCGACCGGCGCTCTCTACCTCGACACACAGGAATCGCGGGGCCTGGTTCCGTCTGATCATCCAAGCGTGGTTGGGGCGGTGCGCGCCGCCGCCATGGGACAGGCCGATCTGGTGATCACGCTGGACCGAAAACTGGACTATCAGCTCGGCTATGGCTCACCCGCCGTCTTTGCAGAGGCGCAATTCCTGCGCATCGCCGACACGCCAAAGGAACTGATCCACAACCGCCGCGGCGCGCCAGAGGTTCTGGGCGATGTCGGCGCAACACTGTCGGCGATTTCCTGTCCTTCGCGCGTGTTGGCCTGACGACGTCAGCGTATATGGATGCCGGTGTGTTTGGATGCCTCGGCGTCGGTGTGCCGTTTGCCAGCGCCGCATCGCTGGCATTTCCTGATCGGCAGGTGGTCTGCGTCACCGGCGACGGTGCCTATGCGATCAACGCGATAGAGATCGACACCGCCGTCCGCCACGGCGCCAAGATCGTGGTCATCGTGTCAAATAATGCCGCCTGGAACATTGAGCGCTACGATCAAGACATGAACTATGGCGGCCGGGTCGTCGGAACTGAACTGGCGCATTCGGATTATGCTGCAATGGCGCGCGCCTTTGGTGCCCATGGCGAGCGTGTCGAAGATCTGGCCGATCTGAAGGGTGCAATAGAGCGCGCCATGGCCAACGCACCGGCGGTCGTGGACGTTGTAACGTCGCAATATGCGCCTTCGTCTGATGCTGGAAAGGGGCTGGGATACGTTCCGAACTATCAGGCGTTGACGGCCTGGGACGATGCAGAGCGCAAGCGGCGGGATGAGATCTAGCGCTGGATGATTGCCTTAACTTCACTCAGTCAGTTCGCTGGGCCGCAATGGCTTCTGCCAGCACATTCGCCACTTTGACGATGCAGCTGTTTCTTGCACCAATCAACAGATCGATCCCGCAGTGGCCAGTGACAGCGCATCCTGCTTTTTGAATTGACAAATCGCAGCCTCTGAGGCCAGCTTAGAACTCTGAATGCAAATAAATAAGGGAAGACTCAATGACTTGGACAAAACCCATCATCGAAGAATTTACGTGCGGCATGGAAATAAACATGTATTTTCCAGCTGAAGGCGAAGACGACCTGTTTTAAACGAAAAATCAAGGCGCAGGGCCATCTGGCCCTGCGTACACCTTATTTATCTGATTAAGATTTAAAAAATTACATATCTTTTCAGTTACAGGTACTTTTTATCGAATTTTTCAAAAATCTTGCACAAATTTGGACATTTTAAATTATTTGCCATGCTAAGCTGGTTTGATGCGGAAATTTGCATAATTACATCTTAAATTTTGTAGAGCGATGATTAGAAAATTTATCTCAGGCCGTATTATGGCAGGAACAACCCCTTTTCTATGTAAAATTTTTAGCGGCCAATATCAAAAATGTTCGCCACACCTTCTTGGCTCAACATTCATAAATGAAGATTACATTTACTGGTAATTTTGATATAAATCTTGATTATCTTATTGTATTTGACCATCACTTGTGAATCACAGGATTCTGGTTACTGCGGTTGCAGCCATTTTTACGCGATAGGCCGAGAGGCGTGCCGCGGGTTGATGTGCCAGGACACCCCCGCTGGCTAGGGTCCGCACAAGACCCTCTAAAACTGGTGCATCAATGAGAGCCGGACCTGCGTGTTCGACCGCATCTTCACGGCGCTGGCCGCCGAGAGCGTAGCAACGAAGACCGTGATGATCCCTTCTCGTGGATTGCCGGGCAACGGACGCAGACCCTCTCAGGGCCCGTCACACCGCGACGAGCTTAGGTAAAAAGGGACTGTTCCCCACCGCATCTAACGCACCAAAGGCGGCCAGACCTCCAAGGTGCACGCTATCTGCGATATGGGTGGTAAGCCATTGATGTTGCCGACAACCAAAGGGCAGATCAGCGACCATCACGGCACCGCGACGGCCCTGCAGACACTGCCGGACGCCAAGGCCCTGATCGCCAACAAGGGCGTCGGGGCGCGACTGGTTCCGCCAAGCTCTGTTCGATCCGAACATCACGCCCTGCATTCCCGCACACAAGAACCGCAAAGCCCCGATAACCTACGACATCAAAATCTACCGACAGCACAATCTGGTTGAGCGCATGTTCGGCAGGCTCGAGGGCTGTTGCCGCATCGCCGCGCGCTTTGAGCGCTGCGCCCACACGTTCATGAGTGCCATCTGCATCGCTGCAACCGTCATATTCTGGTTATGAGTCCTGAGCCTAGGAGAGCCCAATTCTACTGATGTAAAATCGCCCGTTACAGGCTGTACTTGGCGGAGCACTCCAGTACAAAGAGCTGAATTTTTTTGGTCCCAAGCGCCAATCACGCCGCCACAAGATTTAGACCAGATTTATAGTTAATGCATTTTGGAATGCCATTATCTTGTGTTTATTGTAGAAAATAATTCATTAGACCGTGTGGACAAACGGGATTCCCACAGCGCCACCACCGTGATTCAAGGCTGGAAACTAGGAGCCAGCCTTGAACCGAGACCTGATCGACGACGCGGCATGGGCGCTGATTGCCCTGTTCCTGCCGCCTGAGCGCGGGCTTGCCTGCCGCCCATCCATCGGCAATCGGCGGCTGCTCGAAGGTATCGTGTGGACCCGCGCGCACTGGCGCGATTTACCCGAGTGCTTTGGCAAGTCGAACACCGTCTGGCGCAGGTTTGCTCGTTGGCGCGACGCCGGGGTAATCGAAGGTATTCTCGAGGCTTTAGTGGCCAGCGGCGCGGGCGATGGTGCAATCCAGATGATCGATAGCACCGTTATCCGTGCGGACCAGCATAGTGCCAGAGCCAAAAGAGGGCAGCGAATTTAACGCCTTAGGACGGTCTCGCGGCGGCTTCAGTACCAAAATCCATGTGCTGACGGACGCGCACGGGCTGCCAATTGCGATGCACCTAACGCCGGGCCAGACGGCCGATATTTCCGCCGCCTCCGCCCTGTTGGCCTATGCCGAACAACGCCCGCGCGACCTGCTGGCCGACAAGGGCTATGACAGCGACGACCTGCGCGCCAAGCTCTATTTGCAGGGGTCTCACCCGATCATCTCGTAGAGATCCAACCGTAAGCAGCCCGGCACGCTGGACCGGGCGCGCTACGCCAAGCGCAACCGCATCGAGCGTATGATGGGCTTGTAAAGCAGTTTCGACGCGTCGCCACCCGCTACGGCAAGACCCCTGCAAGCTTTCTAAGCTTCGTTCAAATCGCCGCAATCCATCGCTGGATGCGCATTGTCCACGCAGCCTAGGCCGTGCGCCGAACCTGCGCACCTCTGGCGCGGTGGGGCCGATGTGGTCAACGCCAGGATTTCTTGCGCCAAAGCGTTTCGACGTCAGACCGCAGGTAAATCATGCGGTCGTCATCAGGCAGGCTCAGCGCGGCAGCATCGCCACCCGCGGGCGCACCCGCGGGGCAATCATGCCCCCAGCCGCGATCCTTCCAGCGCCGGTGCAGCAGGGCGTCGACCGCGTGCATCTTCTCAATCTGCGTGCGCAGCGCGATCGGCAGATCCTTGGCACGCACCTCGCCGGGCACATCGCGCCCACCGCCGACATTGTGCGGCTTCACATGGTCGTCGACCCCCAGATTACGGCTGATGCCGGCCACCGCCTCGTCGCAGCGCTGATGGCCGCCGACGAAATGGAACCCGGCCAGCGCGCCCTCCAGAAACTGAAACCGCGCGCGCGAGGACATGCGATAGATCCCCGGATAGCCGATTTCGAAATACCGCATCAGCAAAAAGCGCGCGATCGGGTTGCGCCGCTGGGCGCGCAGCCATGTCTCAAATCGTGGCGGCGTCGGATCACCGCGATCCACTGCCCGCCAGAGGCGATAGTTGTAAAAGCTGACATGCCAGCCGACCGGATCACGCAGCAGCACAGACTGGCGCAACACGCGCCCCGGATAGAACCGCGCCATCGATCGCGCCAGCGAATGGCCCGACATCACCCGCCCCTTGGCCACCACATCCACAGGCAGCGCCGCGCGGTTGCCGATCACGTCGCGCAGCGGGTTTTTCCAGCGCGGTGCCAGCGCAAAGCCCCCTGGCCCCAGCGTGCGGCGAAAATGGGTTTCAACCGTGGTGCCGGCGCATTTGGGGACATGAACGAAGAAATGGATCGGATCGGTCATGATGTCTCCCGGCACATGAGGTGCACTGTGCCAGCGTTCAACATTTACATGCTGAGGTCAGATATTGTCCACCCGAATTGTAAGCGTTTGCTTTTAAGAAGATAATTACCGGGCCATGTCGCGCCCTGCCCCTATAACGGGCATGAAGGGGTGGGGGGAGCATTTCAGCGCGCCACAAGCTCTGCGCCGCATTGGTTTGGATCACGGGCTTTGGCTGATCAAGCGATTGGATGGCAACAAGGCCCATATGGCGTGTAAGGTGCTGAACCAGTTTGCAATTTTCCTGCGCCATGCGGCGGCGGCAATGCTTGGTGTGGATTTGCTGGTGACACCGTTTGAACGGAACGAATTTTTGTGCCCACCCTTGCACAGGGGCGCTGCCATGACCCAACCGATGGAGCGGCGCAGCCCGAAGGAACGCGCATATCAGCGGCAGTTTAATGAGGCGCGCGCACCCGCAGACAGGTTTTTCTGAACAGTGCCGCGCGTTTTTTGAATGCTGAACAGGTCATATGACCGGCCGTGGCGAACGGGTGTAGCAGATGAATTATTTGATCGCCCAAGGATGCTTCACCTTCGAAAGCGGGTGCTCGATCCCGCCTTCTGGGCCGATCGGCATGACCCAGGATGTCGCGCGCAAGCTTCGCCTGATGGTCTCCACCCGACGCTCGGCATCCTGATATCCCCGCACGCTGATCGGTGCGGGGATGGATCAACGGGTCAGCCCCGCTTGCGACGCGCGAGCAGGCCAAGCCCGGCGATCCCGCCCAGCATAAGCGGCAGCGTGGCAGGAACCGGCACTGGTGCCGTCACCCCCGCGGCAGTAATTATGAAATCGTTCAGATCATACGCAGTCAAGAAATTACCAGGGTCCCCAAAACCTACCTCACCGCCGCCGATGTACATTCCGCCGGGGCCGGGAGCGTTTGTACCCCAATCTGCAGTGACACCTGAAAGTGACCATTCGCCTCCTCCATCTATGGGGTTTCCAGTGTTTGCGTAGGTGGTTCCGCCCGTCGTATAACTCAGCTTCATATCGGACATGTTCAGGATCGTGTCGCTGTCGCCTTGCAAGTCACCGTTAAAGGTACCGCTGCCTGTATAGTCCGCCCCTGCGATGTCGAAACTGAAGGCAAAGTCAGCCGCCGTAACCGGCGCACCCGACACAGAGATGATGAAATCGCTCGGATCATACGCAGTCAAGAAATTACCAGGGTCCCCAAAACCTACCTCACCGCCGCCGATGTACATTCCGCCGGGGCCGGGAGCGTTTGTACCCCAATCTGCAGTGACACCTGAAAGTGACCATCCGCCTCCTCCATCTATGGGGTTTCCAGTGTTTGCGTAGGTGGTTCCGCCCGTCGTATAACTCAGCATCATATTGGTCATGTTCAGGATTGTGTCGCTGTCGCCCTGCAGCTCACCATTAAAGGTACCGTTGCCTGTATAGTCCGCCCCAGCAATGTCGAAACTGAAGTCGAAGCTTGCCGCACTGGCTGCCCCGGCCGACATAAACGACACCAGCGCATCAGCTATGATTTACGTTTTCAGTTTTGCGATTCTCATTTTTCATCCCTCGGATGAATGCGTTACGGACCGTTGATTAAGCAGCCCATGGCAAATATTATTAGAAATATCGTATCAAGGAAAATCTGTTTTCAAGCATTTGCAACTTCCCGCCACGGTCAATTCAAGGCTGATCGGCATGACTCGGGCGGCCGCGCGCACGCTCCGCCTGCCGCGCTGGCCCGGTTGTGATGCGGGCGCGTCGCTGCAAGCACAGCGAACGCTGACGCTCGTGGCTTACCAATCGACTGAACCCCGCCCTGCTGGTGGGGTATTTCTCAGGCTGGCGCGATGGAGGTAGCAACCCCAGCAACCACGCATTGAAGGGTGGATGATTTGGGGATAAGGCGGAAGATCCGTCTATTTCTTCCTAAATATTTCAACGGATTAGCTGAAAAATATGGTGCCCGCTGCCGGACTCGAACCGGCATGCCCATGTGGCGCAGGATTTTAAGTCCCGAGCGTCTACCAGTTCCGCCAAGCGGGCCCCTCCCTTTCTTAGCCGCGCGCGGTGCCGGGGTGCAAGATGCGCGCGCATGACGGGCAGCGCTGGAAATGAGAACAAATAGCGAATATCATGCCAGGCATGGCATTCGCAGAACTCTCCATCACCTCAAATTTCAGCTTTCTGTCCGGGGCCAGCCACCCGGAGGAATTCGCGCGCCGCGCGGCGGAGCTGGGCTTGCCTGCGATCGCGGTGGCCGACCTCAATTCAGTTGCAGGGGTGGTGCGGGCGCATCAAGCCTTAAGGGAAATTGCGCGCGGGGCTGAGGCACGCCTGCGCGACACCGCGCCCCCAACCACGCAGAACGCGGCCACTCCGTCCCCCGCCGCATTGCGCATTTCAGGGATTGGCGACGATGGGGCGCCAATCCGCTCCCTGCCCCGGCTGCTGCCTGCCGCCCGCATCGCGCTGGAATGCGGCACCACCTTCACCGCCCTGCCCACCGACCGCGCGGCATGGGGGCGGCTGATGCGGTTGCTGACCCTTGGCAAACGGCGTGCACAAAAGGGGGCCTGCGTGCTGCACGCCGCCGATCTGATCGCCCATGCGGACGGAATGATCCTGCTGCTGCACCCGGGCGACCCCTTGGCGGGTGCCGATCCGGGCAGCGCGGCCGCACATTGGGCGGCCGCGCTGCCCGGTCAGGTCCATCTGCTGGCCGCCCCCCGTTACGACGGGCGCGACCGCCTGCGAATCGCGGCATTGGCGCGCGCGGCCGATGCGGCGGGAACCCCGCTGGTCGCCTCAGCCGCGCCGATCATGCACCACGGATCGCGCCGCCGGATCGCGGACGTGCTGTCGTGCATTCGCCTGTCGACCACCATCGACACGCTGGGCCGCGCCGCCCAACCGAATGCAGAACGCCGCCTGCGCTCTGAGGCTGAGATCCGCAGCCTGTTCGCCGGACATGAACATGCCGTGGACCGCGCCGGAACGATCGCCGATGCCTGCGGCTTCAGCCTCGACCATCTGCGCTATGAATACCCCGACGAAGTGGCAGAGGGGCTGCCCCCCCAGACCCGCCTCGCGCAGTTGACTGAGCAGGGGCTGGCCGCGCGCTATCCCGACGGCGTGCCGCCGCGCGTGCGCGCCATGGTCAACAAGGAACTGGCACTGATCGACAAGCTGAACTACGCGCCCTATTTCCTGACCGTCCAGGACATCGTCGCCTTTGCCGAAAGCCGCGGGATCTTGTGTCAGGGGCGCGGATCTGCGGCCAATTCGGTGGTGTGCTATGCGCTGCGCGTCACCGCGGTCAGCCCCGACATCGCCGCCATGGTCTTTGAACGTTTCGTGTCTGAGGCCCGCGACGAGCCTCCCGACATCGACGTCGATTTCGAACATGAACGCCGCGAAGAAGTCATCCAGCACATCTACCGCAAATACGGGCGGCACCGCGCGGGCCTGTGCGCCACCGTCATTCATTACCGCGCCCGCCGCGCGATCCGCGAGGTCGGGCGCGCCATGGGCCTGTCGGTGGATGTGTGCGGGGCGTTGGCATCCCAGGTCTGGGGCTGGTCGGATGTTGAGGCCGCCGAAGCCCGGCTGGCGGAAATCGGGCTGGACCCATCCGACCGGCGCCTGCGCCAGACGCTTGAACTGGCGCAGGACCTGATCGGCTTTCCGCGCCATCTGTCCCAGCATGTCGGCGGGTTCATCATCACGCGCGGGCGGCTCGATGAATTGGTCCCCATCGAAAACGCGGCCATGGAGGACCGCACCGTCATTGAATGGGACAAGGACGACATCGACGCGCTGGGGATCCTGAAGGTCGATCTGCTGTCGCTGGGCATGCTGACCTGCATCCGCAAAGCCTTTGATCTGATTGAGGCCCATGGCGGCCCGCGCCATGACCTCGCGACCCTGCCGCCAGAGGACCCGGCAGTCTACGACATGCTGTGCAGGGCCGATAGCGTCGGGGTGTTCCAGGTCGAATCGCGCGCGCAGATGAACTTTTTGCCCCGGATGCGGCCGCGCAAATTCTACGATCTGGTGATCCAGGTCGCCATCGTGCGCCCCGGCCCGATTCAGGGCAACATGGTGCACCCCTATATCCGCCGCCGCCGGGGCGAAGAGGCCGTGAGCTTTCCGTCCGACGCGCTGGGCGAAGTGTTGGGCAAAACCCTTGGCGTGCCCTTGTTTCAAGAACAGGCGATGCAGATCGCCATCATCGGCGCGGGCTTCACCCCGACCGAGGCAGACCGGCTGCGCCGCGCGCTGGCGACCTTTCGCAAATCGGGCACCATCCACAATTTCCGCGATCGGTTCGTGCAAGGCATGCTGAACAACGGCTATGACCTCGATTTCGCCGAACGCTGCTTTTCCCAGATTGAAGGCTTCGGCGAATACGGCTTTCCCGAAAGCCATGCGGCCAGCTTTGCGCTGCTGGTCTATGCGTCCTCATGGCTGAAATGCCACCATCCGGCGGGGTTTGCCTGCGCGCTGCTGAACAGCCAGCCCATGGGGTTCTACGCCCCCGCGCAGATCGTGCGCGACGCGCGCGGCCATGGGGTGGATGTCCGCCCACCTTGCGTCAACGCCAGCTTCTGGGACAACACGCTGGAGAGGGCGGAGCGGTCAACCGGCGGCCTCGCGCTGCGTCTGGGGTTCCGGCAGATCAAGGGCGTGAAGGAAGAAGAAGCGCGATGGATCGCCGCCGCCCGCGCCAATGGCTGGCATGCGCCCGAAGATCTGGTGCGCCGCGCCGGGATCGGCGCCGACACGCTGACCCGGCTGGCAGAGGCGGACGCGTTCGCGGGCCTTGGCCTGTCGCGCAGGCAGGCGCTGTGGGCCGCCAAAGCGGTGGCACCGGGGCAAACGCCACCGCTGTTCGCCGGCCTGCTGGAAGGCGAGGGCATTGAGGAGCCACCCGTGCACCTGCCGCCCATGACCACGGGCGAGGAGGTGGTCGAGGATTACGTCGCCATGCGCCTGACATTGCGCGCGCATCCGGTGGCGCTGCTGCGCCCACGCCTGACGCCCGCCATACCTGAGGGCGGAGCGGGCCACGGGCGCCTTGCGCCCCCGCGTCCCGCCGCGGCAGACGCCGCGAACGTCGCGCCCGGGGCGAATGAGCCACCCTCCTGCGCCGCCAGCACCACGGCGGGACCGACGGCACGCCATATGCAGCCCGCGCCCTGGCCGGGTGAGCAGGGGGGGCTTGTCCCCTCCCAGAACCCGGCCCCACCCGTGCGCGGGGATTGGCCGCGCCCGCCGGGCTGCACCCCGTCTGACCGGCTGTTCACCCCGCCCCAGAACGCGCGTGTCGCTGTTGCGGGGCTGGTGATCGTGCGCCAACGGCCCGGCAGCGCCAAAGGCGTGATCTTCGTAACCCTTGAGGACGAAACCGGCGTGGTGAACGTGATCATCTGGCAGAAGGTCTATGAGATATTCCGCCGCCAGATCATCTCGGGCCGTCTGCTGCGCGTCATCGGGCGGGTCCAGCGTGAGGGTCAGGTGGTTCATGTGATTGCTGAGGTGGTCGAGGACCTGTCGGTCATGCTCGACGATCTGGCCCGTGGCGCGCGGCAGATGCCCGACCCTGCCGGCCCAACCGATGAGGCCCGGCGCCCCGTCGACACCCCCCACCGCCCTGCCGCGCCAAGCGGCATGCACCCGCGCAGCCAGGCCAAGCGCCTGTTCCCCAGCCGGGATTTTCACTGAGCGCGGCTATGCGTTCTGAAGGGCACGGGTCTTGGGATCGACCACAATCAGAGCAGCCTCGCTGCCCGCGACGACTGCCCCCAACGCTTGCCCACCCACGACCATGGGCCAAGTGCGGCTGGGGCGTGCGGAGGATGTGCTCCACATCAGCGCTCCCGCCGCGATACGTCCCCAACGCCCCTTTCGCGCCGGGATACTCCGTCTTGCGCCATCACCTCGGCGGCCCTCGGCACCCAGACAGGCGGACGCCCGGCGCAATCCTTGGCAGGCCAGCAAAAAAATTACCCAAGCGAAGGATTTCCAAATGTGCTTGCGGCAAAACCTGCGGGCGCCCATATAAAACCGTGGCCAAAGCGCCGCGGCGCGCGCCCACGCCGCGGCCTTAGCGCGCGGTGCCTCTTGCCGCAGCGCAGCGCGTAGGCCATGTAGCGGCTACGTTTCACCAGATAACAGCGCCCCAGCCCGATCATCGTGCCGCGCGTCCTCCTCCCGCCCCAGGCGGGCGCGGCGGCGGCGGCGACCACTACCGCTTGCAGACGGATCGTAACGCCTGCTGATCATCCCGGCTCGGGCCGCGCGCACCATACGGACAGGACATATGAAGCTCCGCAATATCGCCATCATCGCCCACGTTGACCACGGCAAAACCACTTTGGTCGACGAGCTCCTGAAACAGTCAGGATCGTTCCGTGCCAACCAGGCCGTCGCTGAGCGCGCCATGGACAGCAACGATCTTGAACGTGAGCGCGGGATCACCATCCTTGCCAAATCGACCTCGGTCGAATGGAAAGGCACGCGCATCAACATCGTCGACACGCCCGGCCACGCCGATTTCGGCGGCGAGGTGGAGCGTATCCTCGGCATGGTCGACGGCGTGGTTCTGCTGGTTGACGCGGCCGAAGGCCCGATGCCGCAGACCAAGTTCGTGACCTCCAAGGCGCTGGCGCTCGGCCTGCGGCCGATCGTGGTGATCAACAAGGTCGACAAGCCCGACGGTGATCCCGACAACGCGCATGATCTGGTGTTCGATCTGTTCGCCGCGCTTGAAGCGTCGGATGAGCAGCTTGATTTCCCGATGCTCTATGCCTCGGGCCGCAATGGCTGGTGCGACAAGACGCTGGACGGCCCGCGCAAAAACCTCGATGCGCTGCTCGATCTGGTGGTTGAACATGTGCCTGAGCCGGCGCAGGTCCAGCATGTGCAGGAACCGTTCACCATGCTGGCCACCACGTTGGAGGCAGACCCCTTCCTGGGCCGCATCCTGACGGGCCGCGTTGAAACCGGCACGCTGACCACCAACACCCAGATCAAAGCCCTGTCGCGCGACGGCAAGGAAATTGAACGCTTCCGCGTCTCAAAGGTTCTGGCGTTCCGTGGCCTTGCCCGCACCGCGATCGACACGGCAGAAGCCGGCGACATCGTGGCGCTGGCTGGCATGGGCAAAGCAACCGTGGCCGACACGCTGTGCGCGATCGAAGTGACGGAGGCCCTGCCCGCCCGTCCGATCGATCCGCCAACGATTTCGATCACCTTCGCGATCAATGACAGCCCGCTGGCTGGCCGCGATGGCGATAAGGTGCAGTCGCGCATCATCCGCAACCGTCTGCTGCGCGAAGCTGAATCGAACGTGTCGATCAAGATCGCCGACACCCCCGATCGCGACGCGTTCGAAGTGTCGGGCCGCGGCGAGCTTCAGATGGGCGTGCTGATCGAAACCATGCGCCGCGAAGGCTTTGAGCTGTCGGTGTCACGTCCGCGCGTGGTCACGCGCATGGAAGACGGCATCCGCATGGAGCCGGTTGAGGAAGTCACCGTCGACGTCGACGAGGAATACTCCGGCTCAGTCGTCGAAAAGATGTCGCAGCGCAAAGCTGACCTGATTGAAATGAAGCCCTCGGGCGGCGGCAAGCAGCGTCTGATCTTCCTCGCACCGTCGCGCGGGCTGATCGGCTATCATGGCGAATTCCTGACCGACACGCGCGGCACGGGCATCATGAACCGGCTGTTCAATTCGTGGACACCGTGGAAAGGCCCGATCCAGGGTCGCCGGGTCGGCGCGCTGGTCTCGCTCGAAACCGGGGACAGCGTGGCTTATGCGCTGTTCAAGCTGGACGACCGCGGCCGCTTCTTCATCGGCGCCGGGGAAAAGATCTATGAAGGCATGGTGCTGGGTGAGAACACCCGTTCGGGCGACCTTGAGGTTAACCCCGTCAAGGGCAAGCAGCTGACCAACATGCGCGCATCTGGCAAGGATGAGGCGGTAACGATGCAGCCGCCCAAGCGTATGTCGCTGGAAGAATCCATTGCGTGGATTGAGGATGATGAGCTGGTCGAGGTCACGCCGAACCACATCCGCATCCGCAAGCGCTGGCTCGACCCGGTCGAGCGCAAGCGCCGGTCGCGAGAGATGAAGTCCGGCGCAGCGTAACGCCCAGGAGTTGTGGATTCGCAAAGTGCAATGCATTTTGCGAATCCATACTCAACTTGCACATTGCAACCGCTGGTGGAGGGCGCCTGACCGACACCCTCTAAATTGGTTAACGTCGGATTAAAAAAAATTACACCAATGCGTGACTGGCCTTACACAACCTAAACGGGATTTAATCAAAGCTCTCAAAAGTTGGCCCGCTCCTTGCATACTCTATCTACCAGGGACAAGACCAACAGCAGGAGACCCAGATGAAGCACCCCGTGGATGTGCATGTCGGAAAACGAGTTCGCCAGCGACGCTGGATGGTGGGCATGACCCAGCAGCAGCTCGGCGAAAAAGTCGGCATTAAATTTCAGCAAATTCAGAAATACGAAACCGGCATGAACCGGGTCAGCGCATCCCGCCTCTGGGACATCGCAGCGGCCCTTGATGTGCCGGTGAACTTTTTCTTCGAAGGCATCGTAGACCAAGCAGGGATGTCAGAATCCGCCCTTGGAATGATGACAAAATCCCCGCGCGGCGACCTTCTTGCCGACAAGGAGGCGCTGGAACTGGTGCGCTCCTACTACTCCATCCCCGAAGCGCAGCGCCGCCGTTTGTTTGACCTCGCAAAGGTCCTCAGCGACGCCGCGTGATCCCCGCACCCCCGCGGCGCCGTGACCGCGGCGGGGGACGCGACGACTTTGATGGCTGTTCATCCCTCCAGCCATGGCCGATCGGCCACACAAACGCCGCGCCCCTGACTGGGGCGCGGCGTTTGTGCTTTGACACATGCGTTTCTAGTGGAAACCCATTTCGGTATACAGTTTCTTATTCACCCACAAGGCGAGCGCGGCATCAAGTCCGCCCCGCCTTCCGCGCTCAGGTTGACCGCGCCCGCCGATCTGCCCAAAGTGCCGCCGTGCCAAGATCTGGCGCCTGCCATTCCAAAGGGGGGCCCATGCCCGACGCCGCACATCCTGACCCGCTTCTCGCCATCGCTCATGCCGCCGCGGACGCCGCGCGCGGACCGGCCTTGCGCCATTTTCGCACCGCAGGGCTGTCGGCCGACAACAAGGCAGCACCCGGCGCGTTTGATCCAGTCACAGCCGCGGACCGCGAGGTCGAAGCTGCCATGCGCGCGGTCTTTGCCGAACTTGCGCCCGAAGACGGCGTGATCGGCGAGGAACAGGCCGCGACCACCGGCTCCTCAGGCCGCACATGGGTGGTGGACCCGATCGACGGCACCCGCGCGTTTTTGATCGGCGCGCCGACCTGGGGCGTGCTGATCGGGCTGCAGGACGGCGCGCGCGCACGGCTTGGGATCATGGACCAGCC
Source organism: Paracoccaceae bacterium (assembly GCA_047610385.1). GTDB lineage: Bacteria > Pseudomonadota > Alphaproteobacteria > Rhodobacterales > Rhodobacteraceae > JBOCEF01. The sequence continues at coordinate 25,915 of JBLGAC010000006.1, forward strand.
CTGGACCGGGGATCGGTTCTGGGGCGACGGGCACGCCGCCTGGGCCGCCCGTCCGGGCGCGCAGGACGGCACCCAGACGCCGATGCGCCTTATGACCCGCGCCACCGCCGCGCTGGCCGACGCGCTGATCTCCACCACCTTTCCTGAGGTTGGAACCCCTGAAGAAGCCGCGAAATTCGCGCGCCTGTCGGCCAAAACCCGGCTGACGCGCTATGGGCTTGATTGCACCGCCTATGCGCTGCTGGCCGCTGGGCATCTGGACGTGGTGGCTGAGGCCGGGCTGCAGCCCTATGACATCCTGGCGCTGATCCCGATCATCGAAGGCGCGGGCGGCATCGTCACCACATGGGACGGTGCCCCGGCGCTGTCGGGCGGGCGCATTCTGGCCGCCGCCAACGCCGATCTGCACGCGCAGGCGATGGCGGCGCTGGCGGGCTAGGCCTCAGGCGAAGTAATCGCGCAGGATCCGTCCATAGACGGCCTTCAGCGCATGGATCTGGTCGACGGGAACATGTTCATCCACCTGATGCATGGTCTTGCCGACCAGCCCGAATTCCACCACCGGGCAATGGGCGCGCATGAACCGCGCGTCCGACGTGCCGCCCGTTGTTGAGAGCACCGGGGTCACGCCGGTCTCGGCCTCTACTGCGCTGGCCACCAGCGACGACAGCGTGCCCGGTTCAGTGATGAAGCTTTCACCCGAAATGCGGATCGAAAGATCGAAGCTGATCCCGCTGAACGCCGAAATCTCAGCGGCCTGCGCCTCCAGCCAATCGGTCAGCGAGGCACCGGAATGGGCGTCGTTGAAGCGGATGTTGACCGTGGCGCGCCCCTCGGCGGGGATAACGTTGGTCGCCGGGTTGCCCACATCGACCGTGGTAATGGCCAGGGTCGATGCGTCGAAATGCCCGGTGCCGCGGTCCAGTTCATGGCGCGCCAGCCGGTCCAGCAGGCTGACCAGCGCCGGCAGCGGGTTCTTGGCGCGGTGCGGATAGGCGGCATGGCCTTGGACGCCGCGCGCGGTGATGCGGGCGGTCATGGACCCGCGGCGCCCGATCTTGATCATGTCGCCAAAGGTCTCGGGGCAGGTCGGCTCGCCGACCAGACAGACATCCACGCGCTCGTCCTTCGCCGCCATCCAATCAAGTATCGCGACCGTGCCGTGTTCGGCGTCGCCTTCCTCGTCTCCCGTGATCATCAGAACGACTGATCCATCGGGGGGCGAGAGGCGCACAAAATCGATCGCAGCGGCGGCAAAGGCCGCAACGCCGGTTTTCATGTCGGTGGCCCCGCGGCCCCACAGAATGCCGTCCTCAATCTCAGCCCCGAACGGCGGGCGGGTCCAAGCAGACACGTCGCCGACAGGCACCACGTCAGTGTGGCCGTTAAAACCGAAGACCGGCCCACCGGTCCCCCAGCGCGCATAGAGATTGCTTATCCCGCCTCGGTCGATGCGCGTGCACACGAACCCCGCAGCCGACAGATGCGCCGCCAAGGCCCCAAGCGCGCCGCCATCCTGGGGCGTCACCGAGGGGCAACGGATCAGCTCTGCACTTAGGGCGACGGGATCTAGGGGCTCAGTCATGGGGCTCTCCGGATTGGCTGCATGCGCCCTGAGGGGTAGCTGCGCCGGGGGCCGGAGGCAAGCGCGGGAGGGCCGCGCGAAAACCTATTTCAAGCGGTAGAGCACCGTTTGGATTGTGGCGTCGATGCCGCCCGTGGGCTGAAACACGTCGAGCAAGACCTTGCGGTCGATGAAATTGAGCGAGAACGGCGGCGCGCCGATATCGACGCCGCTGCCCCGATGCACGCGCACTCCGCCCCGGTGGGCTTGTCAATGTTAGGGACGAAGTCCTTGGCGGGCAGATGTTCGGTCACCAGAAGGTATCCGTAGGGTTTGTCGGCGTTGAGCTTGCGCACGAATTTTGCGATCTCGGCGTTGCTCAGATGTTGCAGGACCTGCCGGACAAAGGCGATGTCCCCAGCGGGCAGATCATCTTCTGCAATGTCGAGGCGCCGGAACGTCAGGGACGCGGCCTGATGCCTCGCGCGGTTCATGTCGAGCACCGTGTCCGCGATATCACAGGCGATATAGCTGTCGCACACATCCACAAAGTGCTTGCCGACATTGAAATCGCCACACCCCAGATCCACCGCGACCCGGATGTCGGGCGCGGACATAAGGCGCGCGACCTCGGCGATATACGGCGCGATGATCGCCTGATTGTGCGCGCCAGACCCTGAGGTGGCGGCGCCGTCAGAATCCTTGCCCCAAGCGCCGGTGCGATAGATTTTTTCGAACACGCCCTGCGTGGAAAGGCCTGCGAAGGCGCGTTCCGCCAACCCTGATCGTTGCCTGGCGCGCTGAAGCGTTCGACGCACGGGGCCGGGCAGAACCGCTTTCAGGGCTTTTGCCGCCAGAGTGAGGATCATCGCGGCGCACCTTGTCATCGCCCCGGCGGCGTCGAGCCTGCAGGCAGGATCGACGCCGCCGGGGCGCTTGTCATGTTCGGGCCGCTCAGCTCAGCGCGCCGTGGCAGTGCTTGAACTTTTTGCCCGACCCGCAGGGACAGGCCTCATTACGGCCAACACCGGAGAAGTCGACCTCGCCCGCGGGCGCGCCGTCTCGCGCCGGGGCGGCACCCTGCACGTCCGCGCCTGCCGCCACCGGGGCAGTGTCGGCGCCGATCGCCTCAGCCCCGGTTTCGGCCATCATGCGGGCCTGCGCCTCAGTCTGGGCCTGCATGCGCTGCTCAGCCTCGTCCTGGCGCATCACCTGCACAAAGCTGAGCATGCGCGTCACATCCCGGCGCAGGCGCGACAGCAGGCTTTCGAACAGCGCAAAGGCCTCAGACTTGTATTCATTCAGCGGATCGCGCTGCGCATAGCCGCGGAACCCGACCACTGAGCGCAGGTGTTCAAGCGTCACCAGATGTTCGCGCCAATGCTGGTCGATGGTCTGCAGCAGCACCGATTTCTCGACCTGGCGCATCACTTCGGGCCCGTAATCGGCGGCCTTTTTGGCCATCGCCTCATCGGCGTCTTTCTTGATCCGCTCACGCAGGGCCTCGTCGTCGACGCCCTCTTCTTTTGCCCAGGCCATCACCGGGATGTCGCGGCCAAAGTTTTCCAGCAGCTTGCCGTAAAGCCCCTCGACGTTCCACTGGTCGGCATAGGCCTTGGCGGGAACGAATTCGGTGACCAGATCGTCGACCAATTGGTGGCGCATGTCCTGAACAGTGTCCGAGAGGTCGTCGGCTTCCATAATCTCCCGGCGTTGGCCGAAGATGGCCTTGCGCTGGTCGTTCATGACGTCGTCGTATTTCAGCAGGTTCTTGCGGATGTCGAAATTGCGCGCCTCGACCTTGCCCTGCGCTTTTGCGATGGCTTTGTTCACCCACGGGTGAACAATGGCTTCGCCTTCCTGAAGGCCCAGCGTTTTCAGCATCTTGTCCATCCGCTCGGACCCGAAGATGCGCATCAGGTCATCATCCAGCGACAAGAAGAACGTGGACCGCCCCGGATCGCCCTGACGGCCGGAGCGGCCGCGCAGCTGGTTGTCGATGCGCCGCGATTCGTGGCGTTCGGTGGAAATCACCCACAGGCCACCGGCCTCAAGCGCCTTGGCTTTGCCAGCCTCGACCTCAACCCGAAACTGCTCCGCCAGATCAACGAGTGCGTCGTGATCGGTGATGCCACGTTCCGCCGCCGCACGGGCTGCGCGCATATCGGCGTTGCCGCCAAGCTGAATGTCGGTGCCGCGGCCGGCCATGTTGGTGGCGATGGTCACCGCGCCCGGCACGCCCGCATCGGCGACAATCATCGCCTCAGAAGCATGATGGCGCGCGTTCAGGACCTGGTGCGGAATGCCGCCAGCCTTGGCCATATCTTCGAGATGCGCGGCCGTGGTTTCAAGGTAATCGCGGCGTTCCTGCTCTTTAGGCTTCAGGGGCTCGGCGTGTTTGCGCAGCACCTCGGCGGCACCGGTCAACATCTGCGGCGACTGCAACATGGCCGCAAGCTGCTCAGATTTGTCGATCGAGGTGGTGCCGACCAGCGCGGGCTGCCCGCGCCGATGGGCGTCGGCGATCGCCTCGATGATCGCGAGGTTCTTTTCCGCGGCGGAGCGGAACACCTGATCGTCGTCGTCCGAGCGCATGATCGGCTTGTTGGTCGGCATCTCCAGCACGTCCAGCCCGTAGATGGAGCCGAATTCCTCAGCCTCGGTCAGCGCGGTGCCGGTCATGCCCGACAGCTTGCCATAGAGGCGGAAGTAGTTCTGGAAGGTGATCGAGGCGAGGGTGACGTTCTCGGGCTGGATCGCGACGTTTTCCTTGGCCTCAAGCGCCTGATGCAGACCGTCGCCATAGCGGCGCCCGTCCATCATGCGGCCGGTGAATTCATCGATGATGACGACCTTGGCGTCCTTGACGATGTAATGCGTGTCTTTCTGGAACAGGACATGCGCGCGCAGGCCCTGGTTCACATGGTGGACCAGCGACACGGATTCGGGATCGTAGAGGTCTTGGCCATCAGGCATCAGGCCAGCGGCGCGCAGCCGGCGTTCAATGAATTCGTTGCCATCATCGGTCAGGTTGGTGGAGCGCTGCTTTTCGTCGAGCTCGTAATGCTCGTCCTTCACCAGCTCGGGGATAATGCGGTCCATGGCGATATAAAGGTCGGCGCTGTCTTCGGCGGGGCCGGAGATGATCAGCGGGGTCCGGGCCTCATCGACAAGAATCGAATCAACCTCATCGACGATGGCAAAGGAATGCTCACGCTGGACCATGTCCTCAAGCCGGTACTTCATGTTGTCGCGCAGATAGTCAAAGCCGAGTTCGTTGTTGGTGGCGTAGGTGATGTCGCTGGCATAAGCCGCGCGGCGCGAATGATCGTCTATGCCGGGCACCACGATGCCGGTGCTCAGCCCCAGGAACGCGTAGACCTGCGACATCCATTCCGCATCGCGGCGCGCAAGGTAATCGTTCACGGTGACAACGTGGACGCCCTTGCCGGTCAGCGCGTTCAGATAGGCGGGCAGCGTCGCGACAAGGGTCTTGCCCTCGCCGGTCTTCATTTCCGCGATGTTGCCTTCGTGCAGCGCCATGCCGCCCAGCAGCTGCACATCAAAGGGGCGCATGCCAAGCGCACGCTTGGCCCCCTCGCGCACAACAGCGAAAGCTTCGGGCAGCAGCGCGTCGAGGCTTTCGCCCCCCGCGATCCGCGCCTTGAATTCATCGGTCCGGGCGCGCAGCGCCTCATCGGACAGTCCCGAAATGTCTTTCTCAAGCGCATTGATGCGCTGAACGGTCTTCATCATGCGCTTGATCTCACGATCATTCGCGGTTCCGAAAACCTTACGCGCGACGGCGCCCAAACCCAGCATGCGACGGCTATCCCTGCTCTTGCCCCAAATCCGCCGCGGGGGCGCGGCGGCGGGCGGGGGGCGGCCTGACCGGCAATGATGCCAGATCGGGCCGCTTGGTCGGCGCGCGCGCCGGGGAACTGCCCCGCGGCGGCGCGTCTGCGTGCGCGGCGGCAGGGCGGCCGCCCCCGGCCGGTCCCGTCACCGTAAGTCATTCTTCGGCCCAAACCGGCGGGGCGCGCCCTGCCCCAACCGCCCGCACAGTCCTGTGTGCCGCGTTCGGGGCTGCTTGCCCGTCCGCCCGCAAGCCTCTAAGTGATAAGCGGGGCTGGCGTGCGGTGCCGGTCTTAGGGCCCGGTGGCAGATGTATGCGCCGGGTCCGGACCTGTCAACGCGCCCGAGGCCTTGCGCCGCGGGCCAGCCCACCGGCGGCGCCGTCGCCGGACCGAACGCCTCAAGCGGCAGCGGGCGACCGCACCGAAGCCGCAGGGCAAAACGCCCCCAACAGGAGCCTATCAATGCCGTTCCAGCTTTCTCTTCGCCGCGCGTCGCTCGCGCTCGCTCCCGCGCTCGTTGCCGCCTTGATCGCCGCCGGTCCTGTCGGCCTGCACGCCCAAACGGCAGCGGTGCCCGCAGAAACACCCACAGAAACAACCGCAGAGACACCCGCAGCGGCGCCCGCAGCGCCCGTCCCCGCCTCCGCCGACAGTGTTGTCGCCGTGGTCAACGGCCAAGAAGTCACCTTGGGTGAGCTGATCATCATGCGCGCTGACCTGCCCGAGCAGTACCAGCAGGCCCCCAGCGCCCAGATCATGGAGGCGCTTTTGTCCCGTGTCGCCGTGGAAACCGCGCTGGCGGCCCAGGCGGTCGAAGCCGGGCTGGACAAGACCGACCATGCGCGTCTGCGCGCGGCCATCGACCACCGCTCACGCCTTGCTGAGGCGCAGATCCGCACGGTGATCGAGGGCGCGTCCACCGGCGCCGCCCTGCAGGCCGCCTATGACGCACGCATCGCTGATTTTGTGCCTGTTGCGGAAATCCGCGCCAGCCACATTCTGGTATCTGACCAGGCGCTGGCCGATGATCTGCGCAAGCAGCTCGACGACGGCGCGGCGTTCGCCGACCTCGCGGCTGAGCACGGCACCGACGGCACCAAGACCCAAGGCGGCGATCTGGGCTGGTTCGAACAGGGGCAGATGGTTCCCGAATTTGCCGAAGCGGCGTTCGCGGGCGAAGAGGGCGCCTTTGTCGGCCCGATCCAGACCCAGTTCGGCTGGCACCTGATCCACGTCACCGGCAAGCGCGACCGCCCGGCGCCCATCTTCGATTCGCTGAAGGATGAGCTGTCGGCAGAACTGGCCGACGCCGCCGCCCAGGTCGCGATCACCGCGGCCCGCGATAGCGCGGTCATCACCCACCCCGACGCCCAGCCCGATGCAGAAGCCCTGCGCCAAGACGGTCTGATCAACAACAAGTGATCGCAGCGCGGTGCCCGGCCCACCCCTGCGGCCACCCGCGTCGCCGCAGGGGCGCGATCATCGCTTTTCACGCACCCCGCGCCGCTGCATCATCATTCCACCGGCCCCCGCCCGCTTTGGCGCGGGGGCCGTCCGATTTCCCCCGATCGCGTCCGGCGCACCGGCGCGATCCCCTCCGCCGACCGCGCGGGAGACGCCCCAATGTCCAAGACCGACAAGACCAAATCCAAATCCAAGGCCGCCAAGGCCGAGGCGCCTGAGGGCATCGTGACCAAGGCCAAGGCTGCGGCCAAGCCTGCCAAGGCCAAAAAGGCCGACATGCCCAAGGTTGATAAAAAAGACAAAAAGAAGGCTGACAAGAAAAAGGCCAACAAGCGTGGAAAGGCTGACAAATACAGCCCGACTGAGCTGATTGCCGCCGCGGTCAACATGCTCGACGACAAGCTGGACCTTTTGTCTGAGGCCTTCGCCTCGCGCCCCTCAGCTGCTGAACGACTTGCCGCCGCCGCGCCAAAAACAAAATCCAAGCCGCCGGTGTCGCCGCTCGCGCCCGCGGCGTTCCCCGCCCTGCCGGTCATCGACGGCGTGCGGTTCTCCGCCGTAGAGGCAGGCGTGCGCTACAAAGGCCGCAAAGACCTGATGCTGGCGGAGCTGTGCGTTGGATCAACCGTGGCGGGGGCCTTCACCCGGTCCTCCACCCGCGCGGCACCGGTGCTGTGGTGCGAAGCGCGCCGCGCGGCGATTGAGCCGACCGGCCCGCAGGCCATCGTGGTGAATTCGGGCAACGCCAACGCCTTCACCGGCGACAATGGCCGCCAGGCGGTTGAATTTGTGGCGTTCTCTGCCGGGCAGGCGCTGGGGATCCCGGCTGACAATGTCTGGCTCGCCTCAACCGGCGTGATTGGGGAGCCGCTGCCCACCGACCGCATCTACGACGCGCTGTCAGAGCTGGTCGACGGGCTGTCCGACGCGCGGGCCGAAGACGCCGCGCGCGCGATCATGACCACCGACACCTATCCCAAAGGCGCGACCGCGACGGTTGAAATCGACGGTGTGCCGGTCACGGTCGTGGGCTTTGCCAAGGGCTCGGGCATGATCGCGCCGGACATGGCCACCATGCTCGGGTTTGTGTTCACCGACGCGTCGGTGTCGCGCCCTGCGCTGCAATCCATGCTGGTGGGCGGGATCGACACGTCGTTCAACGCCATCACCGTGGATGGCGACACCTCGACCTCAGACACCGTGCTGCTGGTGGCCACGGGCCGCGCGCCCATGCACCAGATCGGGGACGAAGACGACCCCCGCTGGGACATCCTGAAGGGCGCGGTGGACGCGGTGCTGCTGGATCTGGCCAAACAGGTCGTGCGCGACGGCGAAGGTGCCACCAAGCTCGCACGCATTGAGGTCACCGGCGCCGCCACCGACCACGCCGCGCGCAAGGTCGGGCTGGCGATTGGCAATTCGCCGCTGGTGAAGACCGCGCTGGCCGGGTCGGACCCGAACTGGGGCCGCATCGTCATGGCAGTCGGCAAATCGGGTGAGGCGGCAGACCGCGATCGCCTATCGATCCGGTTCGGCGACATACAGGTGGCCGAATTTGGCTGCGTGACGCCCGGCTACAACGAAGCAGCCGGCGCCGCCTACATGCAAAACGCTGAGATCGACATCTCGGTGGATCTGGGCATCGGCGTTGGCCGGGCTGAGGTGTGGACCTGCGATCTGACCCATGGCTACATCACCATCAACGCAGATTACCGGTCCTGATGGCGATGGCTGAAAACGGGGGGGCGCCGATCACGGCGCCCCCCGCGAAAAAGATCGTGCTGGTCGCCGCCGCCGCGCTGATCGATGCCGACGGGCGCGTGCTGCTCGCGCAGCGGCCTGAGGGCAAGTCCATGGCCGGCCTGTGGGAATTTCCTGGCGGCAAGCTGGAGGTTGGCGAGACGCCCGAGGACGCCCTTGTGCGCGAATTACACGAAGAACTGGGCATTGAGACGTGGGAAAGCTGCCTCGCGCCACTGGCCTTCGCGTCACACAGCTATGCCGATTTCCACCTGTTGATGCCGCTTTTCGCCTGCCGCAAATGGAACGGCACGCCCCGAAGCCGCGAAGGGCAGGCGCTGGAATGGGTGCGGCCGATGCGGCTGCGCGACTACGCCATGCCGCCCGCGGACGTGCCGCTGATCGCGATATTGCAGGACTGGCTGTAGGGCCGGGTGCCCCAGATTATTCGCATGGATAATCTGTTGCCCGGCCGGAAACGGCGGCGATTGTCGAAGGGCATTCCTGACCTCCAAACCGGGGCTGGTGCCGTTATCCCGTTCAAAATCCACATCAAACCCGGAACCGAACAGGCGACTCCTAACGCCCTTATCGATTGGCACGCGAAAACCTGTGCCCAAAGCGGGGCGCCCCGCGCATCGCGCAGGGCGCCCCGCGCATGGATCACGGCTTGATGTAGGCGTAGCCCTCGCCCTGAAGCTCCACCAGACGCACCACGCCCGACGGGGTGACCACAGCCTCTGAGATCAGCACAGGCTTGGTGCCGGTCTTTTTCTCTATCACGTCCATGGTGTTGGCGCAGGCTGAGAATTTCAGATTCTCATGCTCCAGCGACATGGCCGCGATGCGCGCCGCGACGGGGCTTTTGCCCTCCACCAGCATCATCAGGCCGGGGCCATAGGTGACGACCTCAATCACGGTCTCCACGCCCTTTGCTTCGTAGTATTTTGCCACGTTCGCGGCATTGTTCAGTGTCATGTTCATCTTTTGCGGGTCGTTTTCATCAACATGAAACGCGATCCGCACGGCCTCGGCGGCGGCGGCAAGGGACGGGATGCTCAGCGCGGCGGTCAGCGCGAAGACGGCGGCAAGAAGGGGGCGGGCGATCATGGGTGGTTTCCTTCCGGGGACGGGCGCCTCTGGGGCGGGCGCGCTCTGGGGCCATGTTGCGGTGATATCGATCTATTCGCAACTGTCTCAGCATCGTGGGGCTTTCCTTCGCGTCCGCGCATTGCTACCCGTGATCGGACTGCCCCAAGCGGGCCCCAAAACGGAACACCGGACCGATGCTCTACGAAGACCCCCAGCGGTGGCGCGATGCACCCGACAAATCCGTCGCGCTGATCGGCATGTCTGGGGTCGGCAAGACCCGCATCGCGTCGTTGCTGCGCGAACAGGCTGGCTGGTTCCACTATTCGGTCGATTACCGGATCGGCACGCGGTATCTGGGCGAACACATCACCGACGAATTCAAGCGTGAGGCGATGAAGAACCCCAAACTGCGGGAGCTTTTGCGCTCTGACAGCATCCGCATCGGATCAAAGCTAAGCTTTCACAACCTGACGCCGCTGTCGACTTGGCTGGGCAAGCCCGGCGATCCTGAAAAGGGCGGCATCCCATTCGCCGAATACCTTGCCCGCCAGCGCCTGCACCGAGAGGCGGAGATCGCCGCCATCCTGGACGCGCGCGCCTTCATTGACCGGGCGCGTGAGGTCTATGACTACCCCAAATTCATCTGCGACACGTCAGGATCCATCTGCGAGGTGGTGGACCCCGCAGACCCCCATGACCGGGTGCTGGCCGCGCTGTCGCGCTCAGTGCTGCTGGTGTTTATCCGCGGGACAGAGGCCCTTGAGGACGCGCTTAAAGCGCGCTTCGACCGCGCGCCCAAGCCGATGTATTACCGCGAAGATTTCCTGAAAGACATCTGGGCGCGCTATCTTGCTGAGCGCGCCGTGGATGAGGCCCATGTGGACCCCGATGACTTCATCCGCTGGGGCTTTGCCGAACTGCTGGCCCATCGCAGCCCGCGCTATCAGGCGATCTCCGACCGCTGGGGCGTGACCGTTGAGGCGGAGGACATCGCCAACGTCAGCTCTGTCACAGAGTTCGAAGACCTGATCGCGGGCGCGCTGGACCGACAGGCGCGAATGCGGGCCTGAACCCGCCTTTCCCCCGCCCGGCCCCTTGACGGCGCCCACGCGCCGCACGACCTTCACCTACCCTTTCAGCCCGCATCAGGCGCGCCCGCACAGGCGCGCGCCCGGCGCGACCCCCGAAGGAACCAGACCCATGCCGATCCGCATCCCCGCCGGACTGCCCGCCATCGACGTTCTCGACCGCGAGGGCGTGATGGTGATGTCTGAGGAGACCGCGTCGCGCCAGGACATCCGGCCCCTGCAGATCGCCCTGCTGAACCTGATGCCCAACAAGGAACGGACCGAAACCCAGTTCGCCCGCCTGATTGGTGCCACGCCCTTGCAAATCGACCTGACGCTGATCCGCATGACTGGCCATCAGGCCCGCAACGTCGCGGCTGAGCATCTGGAAGCGTTCTACACCACCTTTCAGGAGGCAAAATCGCGCAAATTCGACGGGCTGATCATCACCGGCGCCCCGATTGAATTGCTGGAGTTCGAAGACGTGTCCTACTGGCATGAGCTGCAGGAGATCTTTGCCTGGACCCAGACCAACGTGCACAGCACCCTCGCGGTCTGCTGGGGCGCGCAGGCGATGCTGCACCATTTCCAAGGCGTGCCGAAACACGCCCTGCCCCGCAAGGCGTTCGGCTGCTATCGCCAGCGCAACCTGCAACCGGATTCGCCATTTCTGCGCGGGTTTTCAGATGATTTCTACACGCCCGTGTCGCGTTGGACCGGGATCGAAGCCGCCGATCTGCCCGCAGACCGCGGGCTGAAGCTGTTGTCAGCATCAGGCGTCACCGGCCCCTGCCTGATCGAAGATCCGGTCCATCGCGCGCTGTATATGTTCAACCATGTCGAATACGACACCACGTCGCTCAAGGAAGAATACGACCGCGACATGGAAAAGGGCGAACCGATGCATGTGCCCGAACATTACTACCCCGATGACGATCCGGCCCGCAGCCCGGAGAACCGCTGGCGCTCCCACGCGCATTTGCTGTTCGGCAACTGGATCAACCAGATCTATCAGTCGACGCCATTCGACATCCGCACGATCACGATGCACGATGGCGACGCCAACGCCTGACTGGCTGATAAATTGAGGGTCCCGATGTCCCAATTCCGCAAGCCCTTCGGGGGCGCGATCACCAAGTTTCTTGAAAACGACGCGCCCCAGGACGTCCGTCTTGCGGTGCAGGGGGCGGGCAAGGACGACATCCTGTCCTACTCGTATCCGTATTTCTCGCGGATGCCGAAAAAGGACTATAAAAAAGCCTATGACGCGCTGCAGATTGAACTGGCCAAGCTGCAACGCTGGGTCAAGCAGACCGGCCAACGCGTGGTGGTGGTGATGGAGGGGCGCGACGCCGCCGGAAAAGGCGGTGCCATCGCGCGGCTGCGCGCGAACCTCAATCCCCGCAGCGCGCGGGTGGTGGCGCTGCCCAAACCGTCCGACGCCGAGGCCGGGCAATGGTATTTCCAGCGCTACACCGAGCACCTGCCCACGGCCGGCGAAATGGTGTTCTTCGACCGGTCCTGGTACAACCGCGCGGTGGTCGAGCGGGTGTTCCACTTTTCCACTGATGCCGAACGCGAACGGTTTTTCCTGCAGGTGCCCGACTTTGAAGAAATGCTGGTTCAGGACGGCGTGAAGCTGATCAAGATCTGGCTGACCGTCAGCCGCAGCGAGCAACTGCGCCGGTTTCTGGCGCGTGAGGCCGACCCCCTGAAGCAATGGAAACTGTCGGACATCGACATCGCGTCCTTGTCGCACTGGGAAGACTACACCGACGCAATCATGGAGATGTTCGAGCGCACCCACCGCTCCGCCGCGCCGTGGACGGTCATTCGCGCCGACGACAAGCGCCGCGCGCGCCTGACGGTTATGCGGCGGGTGCTGTCGGCGGTGCATTATGACGGCAAGGACATGGACGTGGTCGGGGTCCCGGACCCGCGCGTCTGCGGCGATCCGCTGTCAATGCCGGTCCGCGACGGCTGACGCGGGCCAGGCCGCGAGCGGCGCAACCCAGATTATTCGCAGAATAATCTGAACCCGGGCGCAGATTATCCAGGTGAATAATCTGGGTTGCACGGTCGGGCCGGTGGCGCGCGCTTGCCGGGCCCCTCGCCCTGCCGCCGTCTATCCGCTAAGACAGGCACGAATCCAAGCTCGCACCTTACATCGGGAAACGCTGTTCCATGGCCCGCATCCTCGTCACGTCCGCCCTTCCGTACATCAACGGGGTGAAGCATCTGGGGAACCTCGTCGGCTCGCAGCTGCCTTCAGACGCCTATGCGCGCGCCATGCGCCAGCGCGGGCATGAGGTTCTGCTGATCTGCGCCACCGACGAACACGGCACGCCCGCAGAACTGGCCGCCGCCAAGGCCGGCCAACCCGTGGAGGCGTTCTGCGCGCAGATGCATGACGTGCAGGCAGAACTGGCGCGCGGCTTTCGCATGAGCTTCGATCATTTCGGGCGGTCCTCATCCCAGCGCAATCACACGCTGACCCAGCATCTGGCGGGGCGTCTGGCCGATGCCGGGCTGATCCGCGAGGTGTCGGAAAAGCAGGTCTATTCCCACGCCGACGGCCGCTTTCTGCCCGACCGGTATATTGAGGGAACCTGCCCCAATTGCGGCTACGACAAGGCCCGCGGCGACCAGTGTGAGAATTGCACCAAGCAGCTTGACCCCACTGACCTGCTGTCGCCGCGTTCCGCCATTTCGGGGTCCACCGACCTTGAGGTGCGCGAGACCAAGCACCTTTATCTGTGCCAATCGACCATGCGCGACAAACTGACCGCGTGGATCGACAGCAAGGCCGACTGGCCGATCCTGACCACATCCATCGCCAAGAAATGGCTGAACGACGGCGACGGGCTGCAAGATCGAGGCATCACCCGCGATCTGGACTGGGGCATTCCGGTCAAGCACGGCGATGCCGATTGGCCGGGGATGGAGGGCAAAGTCTTCTACGTCTGGTTCGACGCGCCCATCGCCTATATCGCCGCCACGGCGGAATGGGCCGACGCCACCGGCCAGGACGACGCCGCGTGGCAGCGCTGGTGGCGCGATGACATGGGCGCCAGCGATGTGCGGTATGTGGAATTCATGGCCAAGGACAACATCCCGTTCCACACCTTGTCCTTCCCGGTCACGATGATGGGCGCCAGCGCGGATGGCGCGGAGTCGTGGCACCTTGTTGATTACGTCAAGGGCTTCAACTGGCTGACCTATGACGGGGGCAAATTCTCCACCTCGCAGGGCCGCGGCGTGTTCATGGACCAAGCGCTTGATATCATGCCCTCGGATTACTGGCGCTGGTGGCTGCTGGCCAACGCGCCCGAAACCAATGACAGCGATTTCACTTGGGCCGCGTTCCAGCAAGGCGTGAACAAGGATCTGGCCGACGTTCTGGGCAATTTCGTCAGCCGCATCACCAAGTTCTGCCGCAGCAAATTTGGCGAACAGGTCCCCGCGGGCGGCACATATGGCGAGGCCGAAAAAGCCGTCGCCGCGGAAATCACCACCCGCATCCGCGCCTATGAGGCCCATTGGGACGCCATTGAGGTGCGCCGTGCGGCCGCTGAGCTGCGCGCGATCTGGGTGGCGGGCAACGAATACCTGCAGCACGCCGCCCCGTGGGTCACCTTCAAGACCGATCCGGACGCGGCGGCGGCGACAGTGCGCTTTGCCCTCAACCTCGTGCGGCTTTACGCAATCTTGTCGCGGCCCTTCGTGCCCGATGCCTCGGACGCCATGCTCGGCGCGCTGAACCTCGACCCTGAGGCATCTGCCGCCGACTGGCCCGCCGATGCAGCCGAAGCGCTGGCAGCCTTGCAGCCGGGCCACGCCTTCACGGTGCCCGAAGTGCTGTTCCGCAAGATCACCGATGACGAACGCGCGGCGCTCGAAGCCCGCTTTGAAGGCGGTGCCTGACACGCGGCCCTGCGCCGCAGCGCGGCACAAAAGGGAACCCAATCGCGGCCCGGTCATTGCACCGGGCCGCTGGGTGTCTATCTTTCTCGCCATGGCACATAAAACCCTCACCGCTGAGATTGAAATCTGGTTGCTTGAAGAAGCGGTCAGTGATCCGGACATTGTCGATCTGTTCGGCTCGCTCTGCATCCAGTTGAACGGCATCGGCATCCCGGTGGAGCGCGCGGCGCTCAGCTGGCCGACCCTGCATCCGCTGTTCCAGGCTGAGCAGATTTACTGGACCCTCGGCGGCAAAACGCAGCTGTATCAATACCGCCACGACGCCGTGTCCACCGGCGCGTTTGAGGCCAGCCCCTTCCATCATGTGCTGGTCAACAGGCTGCGCCGCCTGCGCCGCCGCCTGACCGGGCCGGAAACCATGGTCGATTTCCCGGTGCTTAAGGAATTGAAGGCCGAAGGCTTCACCGACTATCTGATGACCGCCGCGAAACTGGCGATCGCCAATGTGCAGGAATTCAAGGGCGGTGCCGCGGGGGTCATGGCCTCTTGGGCGACAACGCGTGAGGACGGGTTTTCGGCCAACGACCTTGAGGCGTTGACCCGCATCCAGCGGGTGTTCGCGGTCGCATGCCATGCCTCGATTCAAAGCCGCGTGATGCGCAACCTCTCAGACGTTTATCTGGGCCCAACCGCCAGCCAGCAGGTGCTGTCCGGCACGGTCCAGCGCGGCGACGGAGAGATGATCCGCGCCGTGGTGTGGTATTCGGATCTGCGCGGATCAACGCGCTTGTCCAACGAGATGTCTCCGCAGGACTATCTGCAGCTGCTGCGCTGCTATTATGATTGCACCGCCCAGCCGGTGATCGAAGAAGGCGGCGAGATCCTCGAATTCATCGGAGACGCCGTGCTGGCGATTTTCCCGATCCGCGGCGAAACCGGCGGGCCTGAGGCGATCCGCGCCGCCACCCGCGCCATGGAGCGGTCGCTGGCCCTGCGCGAAGAGGCGATGAAGGGCCGTGAGGCCCGCGGGATGGCAGGCGAAATCCGCTTTTCGGTCGCGATGACTGTGGGTGAGATGATGTTCGGCAACATCGGCGTGCCCTCACGGCTGACCTTCTCAGCCATTGGCCGGGCAGTGAACAAGGTGTCGCGCCTTGATGAGCTGAGCCGCGACATCGGCCGTGCGGTGCTGGTGACCCGCGACGTGGCGCAGATCGACCCCGAACACTGGGTGTCGATCGGCCCCCACGCGCTCAGGGATTTCGACGAACCCGTGGAGCTGATGACCCGCGCCTGTTCGCGCGACGCGTTCGAGCCGTTGGCAAGGGCGGGCTGACCGCCACGCGTGCAACCCAGATTTTTTGCAGAAAAATCTGCGCTCGCTCATTGCGCGCGCTGAATTTCATTGCGCGCCGCGACCGCCCGCCGCAGCTTTATTTCGTGAGATCAGGAAATCGGGGCGAAAAGCGGTTGACCCGCTGCCCGGTGACGCCTATCTCTCTCTTCATCAAGACAGGAAACCGGACGGGTTCTGCACATGACCATTATCGTACTTATCGAAACGCGCGCCTGACGGCGGATGGCCAGCCCATCCCCGGTCTTGCGCGCACGCCCCCCTCGCCGGGGGCTTTTTTATGCCGAAACCGTCCCCCCTGATCCAACACTGACGCCCAACGGAGTAGAACCGATGTCCCGTGAGATGACCGGCGCCCAGATTGTCGTCCAAGCCCTGATCGATCAAGGCGTGGACACTGTATTCGGCTATCCCGGCGGCGCGGTGCTTCCGATTTATGATGCGATCTTCCAGCAAAACAAGATCAAGCACATCCTGGTTCGCCATGAACAGGGCGCGGCCCACGCCGCTGAGGGCTATGCCCGATCCACCGGCAAGCCCGGCGTTATTCTGGTCACCTCTGGCCCCGGCGCGACCAATGTGGTCACAGGGCTGACAGATGCGCTGCTGGACAGCATCCCGATCATCTGCCTGTCGGGCCAGGTTCCGACCTTCCTGATCGGCAATGATGCGTTCCAAGAGGCGGACACCGTCGGCATCACCCGCCCCTGCACCAAGCATAACTGGCTGGTGAAGGACACAGACCTGCTGGCCGACACCTTGCATCAGGCCTTCCACGTCGCCACCACCGGGCGCCCCGGCCCGGTGCTGGTCGACATTCCCAAGGACGTCCAGTTCGCCACCGGTGAATACAAGACGCCCGACCAGATGCGCCGCCTGCCCTACAACCCCAAGACGGTCGCTGATGACGGCCCTGTCATGGCGATGGTTGAGATGATCGAGACCGCCGAACGGCCGATCCTCTATACTGGCGGCGGCGTGATCAATTCAGGCCCCGAGGCAACCCGCCGCCTGCGTGAGCTGGCCGCGGAAACCGGGTTCCCGGTGACCTCCACGCTGCTGGGTCTGGGCGCCTACCCCGCCTCGGGCACGTCGTGGCTGGGGATGCTGGGCATGCACGGCACGTATGAGGCCAACATGACCATGCATGGCTCTGACGCCATGTTCTGCATCGGCGCGCGCTTTGACGACCGCATCACCGGACGGCTGGACGCGTTTGCCCCGACCAGCCGCAAGGCGCATATCGACATCGACCCGTCCTCGATCAACAAGAACGTCCGGGTCGACGTGCCCGTGATCGGCGACATCGCCACGGTTCTGGGCCAGGCGCTTGATCTGTGGCGCGCCCGTGGGTCCGTCACCCAAAAGGATGCTGTGGCCAACTGGTGGACGGTGATCAACGGCTGGCGGACGGTCAAATGCCTGACCTACAAGCCCTCGCGCACCACCATTAAACCGCAATATGCCCTTGAGCGTCTGGAAGCCCTGACCAAAGGCCATGACCGCTACATCACCACTGAGGTTGGCCAGCACCAGATGTGGGCCGCCCAGTTCCTCGGCTTCGAAGAACCGCATCGCTGGATGACATCGGGCGGTTTGGGCACCATGGGCTACGGCCTCCCGGCCTCCATCGGTGTGCAGGTCGCGCACCCCGATGCGCTGGTGATCAACGTGGCCGGCGAAGCATCGTGGCTGATGAACATGCAGGAAATGGGCACGGCCATGCAGTTCAACCTGCCGGTCAAGCAGTTCATCCTGAACAATGAACGCCTTGGCATGGTCCGCCAGTGGCAGCAACTGCTGCACGGAGAGCGGTATTCACAGTCCTGGTCTCAGTCCCTGCCAGATTTCGTGAAACTGGCCGAAGCGTTCGGCTGCAAGGGCATCAAATGCACCGATCCCGCCGATCTGGACGAAGCAATCATGGAAATGCTGGCCTATGATGGCCCAGTTATTTTCGATTGCGCCGTGGAGAAGCACGAGAACTGCTTCCCCATGATCCCCTCGGGCGCGGCGCACAATGAAATGCTGCTCGGCGACGCCTCAACCGATGGCGCGATCCAGGGCGTGGGCGCCGCGCTCGTCTGAGCGCCCGCCCCGTCGGCCCCCCAGTTTCAAGACCGGATGATCCCCATGAACGCCCTCAAAATCCCCCAAGGCGCCAGCGCCCAAAGCGCCTATGTCCTTCGCTCCACCCTCAATGATGGTGAGGAACGCCGCATCCTCGCTGTGCTGGTTGAAAATGAGGCCGGCGTGCTCGCGCGCGTCATCGGCCTGTTTTCTGGCCGCGGCTACAACATTGAAAGCCTGACGGTTGCCGAAACTGACCATGTCTCGCGCCGCTCACGCATCACCGTGGTCACCACCGGCACCCCCGCGGTCATTGAGCAGATCAAGGCCCAGCTCGCCCGCATGGTGCTGGTCCACGACGTCCACGACCTGTCCGTCGAGGGCCCGGCGGTGGAGCGTGAATTGGCCCTGATCAAGGTCACCGGCCAAGGCGACGCCCGCGTTGAGGCCCTGCGCATGGCCGAAGTCTTCCGCGCCAACGTGGTCGACACCACCCTGACGTCATTCGTGTTCGAAATGACCGGCGCCCCCGCCAAAATCGACGCCTTCGTCGAACTGATGGCCCCCCTCGGCCTGACCGACGTCGCCCGCACCGGCGTCGCCGCCATGAAGCGCGGTCCTGAGGGGATGTGAAGGCAAGACGCCTGCCGGCGGGGCGACCTGCCGGTCGGGCGGATTTGGGTTGGGTGAGAAAAAGGCTAGCGCCCCCTCTTAATAAGATCTTTTATTTTTCCAACATCACTGGGTGGTAAATAAATATTGTCAATCATCCACTCCAAAGCAGCTTTTTTAACTTCGAAGTCCCAATTTCCATCGGATACCATGTCAACAACACTGTTTCCCGCAGCGATCCTCCAATCTCCTTCGCGGCCACTGGCGGGGAACCCAACATTTTTGAATGCGTGGTTATTCCAAAGCGCTGCGTTAGCTGCACCCGGAAATCGCTCGCTTTCGAAAATTTTCCGAAGCCTCCGCCCGTTAAAGTCTATTGGGACATTTGGATTCGAGAGGAACATTTCTCGCATTGTTGGCCCGCTTGGGCCTGTGAAAGGCGTTGACGGCGCCTCAAGATCGCAGCAAATTCGCCTAATTTGAAATACAATTTGATCAAGCTTATACAGATCACATGAATCTAGCCTATAGCTATAAAAATCGTATCGGGAATTTGGCCCACCATATTTCTGTATTTTCTCAACGAAATCCCTCTTACTCTCTGTAGTCCACTCCAATTTGCCGATGCCTTCCACAATCTCAAAGCCATCATCTATCAATTCCCCTGAAAACTCTAGAACCCTATCAAATAGGGCTAAAATATTATGGCTTTCAGATTTGGCGCTTCTGTGGTTCAGCAGAAGCCCAGACTTCAAATATTTTTCAATTGCAATTGCAGAATGCCAGAAGAAATTTCGATTTATATTATTTGAAAATGCCCATCTAGCTGTAACATAATCCTCATCAGCCGTATCTATCAGCGCATACGAAACAATTCGTTGCTTCAATACTTCTAGCGTAGCCACGTCACCTCTCCCGCTCCGGCAACACGCCCCTCGGCGCCAGCCTCAAAACCGCCAGCAGCATCACCCCCATGAAGATCATCCGCATATGCGGCGCGCCCTCCATCAGATGCGCCGCCAGCGCGGACCCGTCCGGCAAGGCCCACGTCACGCCTTGCATCAGCCACAGCCCCGCGGGCTCTGCCTCAACCCACAGGAACCACACCACAAAACCGCCGAGGACCGATCCCCAGTTGTTGCCGGACCCGCCGACGATCACCATCACCCAGATCAGGAACGTGAACCGCAGCGGGTTGTACGAACCGGGCGTGAATTGCCCGTCCAGCGTGGTCAGCATCGCCCCGGCAATGCCGATCACTGCGGACCCGAGCACAAAAATCTCCAGGTGGCGGCGGGTGACGTTCTTGCCCATGGCGGAGGCGGCGGTCTCATTGTCGCGGATCGCACGCATCATCCGGCCCCAAGGCGATGCCAACGCGCGCTCTGACAGCCAGATCAGCACGCCGAGCACAGCTGCGAACATCAGCGCATAGCCACCTTTGACGTAAAGCGACGACGCCATCGCCGGCTCCATGTTCAGGCGGGACGCCAGATCCAGAAACCACGGCGCCTGCTGCAAATCTATCTCATACGGCACCGGGCGCGGCAGGCCTGAGACGTTCTTGACGCCGCGGACCAGCCAGTCCTCATTCTTGACGACGGCGATGATGATCTCTGAAATCCCCAGCGTCGCAATCGCAAGGTAATCAGACCGCAGCCCGAGGCTGATTTTGCCCACCAGCCACGCAGCCCCCCCCGCCAGCACGCCGCCCATGGCCCAGGCAAACATGATCGGCAGACCCATGCCGCCCAGATAGCCGGTTTGCGCGGGGTCCACCGCCTCAATCGCGTCGGTGGCCGGGTCATAGGCCGCGCGCACCAGCGCATAGCCCACGACCGCCAGCAGCACGGTGGCCGCCCCGCGATGCCGGGTCAGCACCCGCCGCGCAACGATGATTGCGATCACCGTGCCCAGCAGCGCCAGCAGCGCCAGCCCGAGGCCAAGCCCCCCCACGGCCCATGCCTCTGGCACCGGGGGCTGCGCGACCAGCACGGCTGCAACACCGCCAAGCGCGGCAAAGCCCATCGTGCCGACGTTGAACAGCCCCGCATAGCCCCACTGAATGTTCACCCCCAGCGCCATGATCGCCGAGATCAGGCACAGGTTCAGGATCGAAAACGCCACCGACGGGCTTTGCAGCCACCCAACCCCGACCAGCGCCAGTGCCATCAGCCCAAAGGCGAGGGGCCCGCGATAGATCGACATCAAAAGCTCCTCCCACGGAACAGGCCTGTTGGCCGCACCAGCAGCACCAGCACGAGGATCACGAAGCTGACCGCGAATTTATAATCAGTGGACAAAAGCTGCATCAGCCCGTCGGGCATCCAATCGGCCGGGCCCAGATAGCCGATCACCTTGCGGTAGGCGTAGGTGACCATGACCTCTGAGAACGCGATCACATATCCCCCGACCACCGCGCCGACCGGCTGGCCGATGCCGCCGACAATGGCCGCAGCAAAGATCGGCAGCAGCAGTTGGAAATAGGTGAACGGTTTGAAGGATTTATCCAACCCGTAAAGCGCCCCGGCCAGCGTCGCCAGCGTCGCCGCGATGATCCATGTGACCATCACCACCTTTGCCGGATCGACGCCCGACAGCAGGGCCAGATCCTCGTTGTCAGAATAGGCGCGCATCGCTTTGCCCATGCGGGTGCGCTGCAAAAACCAGAACAGCAGCGCCATGGCGACCAGCGCCAGCACCACGGTCAGTCCCTGGCTGACGCGGATCGACATGCCTTCGCTCAGCCCGCTCCAGTCTTCAAAGTCGCGGGCGCGGATGATGAAACGGGCACCGTCTTCGAACCGCTGATCATTGGGGCCGATGATCATGCGCACCACGCCGTTCAGCACGAACATCACCCCGACCGAGGCAATCACGAAGGTCACCGGTTTTGCGCGTTTCTTGCGGTAGAACGCATAGACCGACCGGTCGATCCCCAGCGACAACGCCACCGCCCCCATCGCCGCGAACGGGATCGCCAGCAGCGCGGTTGGCAGCGGATCGATGCTGACGCCCCAGCTTTGCAAAGCCCAGGTCAGCAGCACCACCAGCATGGTCGCAAACGCCATCAGATCGCCATGGGCGAAAAACGCGAACCGCAGAACCGCAAAGATCAGCGTGACGCCAAGCGCCCCAAGCGCCAGCTGCGACCCATAGGCCAGCGCCGGAATGCCCACGAAATTCATGAACAGAACAATGGCGTTGAGGATGTCTTCCATGGCTCAGCTCCCCACCGTGCAGGTTCCGTAATACTGCGATGGCAAGATGCCACCACCAAGCTTGACGGTGTGGCGGCTGTGGACTGCGCGGGTCGTGGTCAGGTCAATCACGGTGACCTGTACTGCGCCGCTGGGCAGTCGCTCAACAAAGCTGGTTGCGCGATTGCCGGAGATGGCCTGCACCTCAGCGACGCCGTTATTGCCGATGATGAAGGCGCTGCCATCCACGTCGTCCATATGAAAGATCATCGAAAGCGCAGTGACGCCGCAGCCTCGGTCCGGCTCACAGCGCCGGTCAAAGCTGCAGCTCAGCGCTACCGCGGCGGCATTCGCCGATGGCGCGCAAAGCAAAGCTGCGGCCAAGAGCATCGCTCGGATCATCACCTCAGCCCCCCAAAAACGATTTGCGCACATCGGGGTTGGCCAGCAGCGCCGCCCCAGTGTCGGTGTATCGGTTTTCGCCCTGCACCAGCACATAGCCGCGGTCGGCGATTCCCAGCGCCTGGCGGGCGTTTTGTTCCACCATCAACACGGCGATGCCGGTTTCGGCGATGTCCAGGATGCGGTCGAACAATTCATCCATCACGATCGGCGACACGCCCGCCGTGGGTTCGTCCAACAACAGCACGGCTGGTCTGGTCATCAGCGCGCGCCCGACCGCGACCTGCTGGCGCTGGCCGCCGGACAATTCGCCCGCGGGCTGGCGGCGCTTTTCGCGCAAGATCGGGAACAGGTCATAGATGTCCGCGATGGTGCCCGAAAAATCATCAGTGCGCAGGAAGGCGCCCATTTCAAGGTTTTCCTCAACGGTCATGGTGGCAAAGACGTTGCTGGTCTGAGGCACAAAGGCCATGCCCGCCTTCACCCGGTCCTGCGGCGACAACATGCCGATGTCTTCCCCGCGCAGGGTCACCGTGCCTTGGCGCAGCGGCAACATGCCAAACAGCGCCTTCATGGCGGTGGATTTGCCCGCACCATTGGGGCCGACGATCACGACAACCTCGCCTTCGGCGACGGAAATCTCGCACCCGTGCAGAATGTCGGCGGCGCCGTAGCCCCCGGTCATCGCGGTGCCCGACAGGATGGTCATGCCCCGACCTGCGGCGCGCCATGGCGGCGGGTGCGCGGGGCGCGGTCGCGCAGGCCGCCGCCCAGATAAGCCTCAATCACGCGGTCATCGGACTGGACCTCAGCGGCGGTGCCGGTGGTCAGCACCTTGCCCTCAGCCATCACGATCACCGGGTCGCACATACGCGCAATGAACTGCATGTCATGTTCAATCATGCAAAATGTATAGCCGCGTTCGACATTCAGGCGGGTGATCGCATCGCCGATGGTGTTCAGAAGGGTGCGGTTCACGCCCGCGCCGACCTCATCCAAGAACACGATCCGCGCGTCGACCATCATGCAGCGGCCAAGTTCGAGCAGCTTTTTCTGCCCGCCCGACAGGTTGCCTGCACGTTCATCCGCCACATGCTCAATCTCAAGAAACTCGATCACCTCATCGGCGCGTTTGCGGATGTGGCGTTCCTGCTCGCGCACCGCGTTGCCAGCGAACCAGGCGTCCCACAGCGTTTCGCCAAGCTGGTCGCCGGGCACCGCCATCAGGTTTTCGCGCACGGTTAGAGATGAAAATTCATGGGCCACCTGAAAGGTGCGCAACAGCCCGCGGTTGAACAATTCATGGGGTTTGAGGCCGGTAATGTCCTTGTCATTCAGAAAGATCCGCCCGCCATTGGGCGCATAAGCCCCGGCGATGCAGTTGAACAACGTGGTCTTCCCGGCGCCGTTGGGGCCGATCAGACCGGTGATGGTCCCGGTTTGGATGGTCAGCGATGCACCGTCCACCGCATGGACGCCACCAAAGCTTTTGCGCAGGTTTTCGACGCGGATCATATGGCCTCGTCCTTATCCCGCGCGATGCGCGTGCAAGGGGTCTTTTCAATACGGAAAAGCCCGGCGCGAAGGTGTCCTGCGCGCCGGGCCGATGATGGGTCGCAGGGCCGTGTCAGCGCATCTTCACGGTTTCGTAGGCGCCGTCTTTCACCACGAATTCGCGATATGCGCCGCCAGCTTCGCCGCCGCCGACCAGTTCGATGTCAGTGGCGCCGACGTAATCAACCTCGCCGCCATTGGCGAGGATTTTCAGCGCCTTGGCCAGCTCTCCGGGATAGATCTTTTCGCCCGGTGCGTTGGCCACGTCCATGACCTTACCCGCGATCATCGCGCGGTCCGCAGACCCGGCGGCCTGTATCGCCAGCACCAAAAGCGCCGCCGCATCATAGGACGTGCCGCGATAGGCACCGTCGCCAGAGAACCCGGCCTTTTCCGCGTAATCGAGGAACATCTGCGCGCCATCGCCCGCAGATGCCGGAACCGTGCCGATGGTGCCGGCCAGATCATCACCGATCGCTTCGATCAAGCTGTCGGAGAACATGCCGTCGCCAAGCGCAAAATTGTCAAACGCGCCGGTGTCCACCGAGGCCTGAATGATCCCGCGCCCGCCCTGATCGGCGTAGCCCAGCACCACCAGCAAGTTGGCACCCGACGCCGACAGCGCGCCGACCTCAGCCGAATAATCGGCCTTGCCGTCTTCGTGCGCGGCGGTCATCAGCACCTTGCCACCCATCGCGGCATAGGACGCGTCGAACGCATCGGCAAAGCCTTTGCCGTAATCATTGTTGGTGTAGGTCACGGCGACTTCTTTTACGCCGCGATCCATCAGGACCTG
Organism: Paracoccaceae bacterium; assembly: GCA_047610385.1. GTDB lineage: Bacteria > Pseudomonadota > Alphaproteobacteria > Rhodobacterales > Rhodobacteraceae > JBOCEF01. The sequence goes on from JBLGAC010000006.1 coordinate 50,611, forward strand.
CGCCAGCACTTCGCCCTGACGCGCATCCGACGGCGCGGTGCGGAAGAACAACCCGTTATCTTCGCGCGTGGTGAAGCTGGGCGAGGTGGCTGAGGGCGAGATCATCACGACGCCATTGGGCATCGCCACGTTTTCCAGCACCGCGCCGGTCACGCCAGAGCAATCAGCGCCCATGATCGCGACCACACCGTCTGAGGTCACCAGACGCTCAGCCGCGGCGGTGGCAGCGGCACTGTCAACGCAGGTGCTGTCGGCGCGCACGGCGATGATGTTGGTCCCGTTCAGGAACATGCCACTGTCGGACGCTTCGGCAAAGGCCAGCTCAGCGCTGTCGGCCATGCCGGGGGTCAGCGATTCAATCGGCCCGGTAAAGCCGAGGATCACGCCGATCTTGACGTCGGCAGCCTGTGCGCACAGCGGCAGCGCCAGCGCCATGGCGACGGAGGCGAGAAGAGTTTTTTTCATAAGAACGGCTCCCTGGTCGGTTCGGATGTCGAACATCGGGCCTGCGCGGGACGCTCTGCAAAAACGGGCCGATCCCGGCTTCGCGGCAGCCTTCTGCACAAACTTCGATCAATTATGTGCGGGGTTCACAGGGCGCTTGTCAATCGCGGCAACGGGCTGCGCGGCCGCGTATTGCACGCGAAATCATGGGTGACGTGGCGTCGGGCGCGATCACCCCTTTGCGCTTGGCCAGACCAGCATCGCGCGAACGCCAGCAACCGCATCACGGGCATACGCGGCAGCATCGATCATGCGGTCGGCTGCGAACACGTCCGGCAGCGCGCCGATCCCCGCCGCGCGGCCTGACCGCAAAAGCGCCGCTGCCGCCGCAGTGTCGGGAAAACTGCGGGCGGCGCCGCGCAGCTCAATCTCCTTGACCGCGAGGCGCTTGACCGGGCCTGACGCGTCGCCCCGTCCCGCCAGAACCAGCACACCCATGGGGCGCAGCGCCTCAGCCGCGATCGCAAGGGCCGCGGCAGCGCCGGTTGCGTCGATGCACAGATCAAACCGCGCACCGCCGCGCAGCGCCTCAGCCGCCGCACCTTCGGCCGCAGCATCGATCACCGCATCCGCCCCGGCCGCTGTCATGCGGTCAAGCGCGCCATCCCCGGCACCAAGGGCGACAATCTCAGCCGCGCCCGCCATATGCAGGGCCGCCACGATCAGCGCGCCTTCAAGGCTCGCGCCGCAAACCAGCGCCCGACGCCCCAGAACCGGCCCGGCGCGTTGAACCGCATGCAGCGCGGCGGCAAACGGAAACAGCAGCGCCGCCGCCGCCGGGGCCGCACCCTGCAGCGGCACGCAGCGCGACGCGTGCACGGTCATGCCGCGCAACGGGGCCTCAGGCTTGTCGTCCTCGGTGGTGATGCACATTGGATCAATCGCCTGGGGCGCAACACAGAACCCCGGCGCGCCGTCTTTGCACGGACCGCACGCACCACAAGGCGCTGACCAGGAAATCGCCACCCGCTGCCCGACGGTCAGACCTGTCACGCCGTCGCCCACTGCTTCAATGCGCCCGCACGCCTCGCCGGGCGCAAGGATCAGCGGCGCATCCACGCCCCGCTTGGCCTTGGGATCAATGATCAGGGACGCCGCCTCCAGCGACAGGGCCACATCACCCGGTTCGGGCGAAGGCAGCAGCCGCAGCACATCAACGAACCCCGCCCCCGCTTCGGGCCTGATCACCGCGGTTGGCGGCGCGGCCTTGCCTGGCCCAGCAGCCATCATCAGGCGTGCGGCGGCGGCGGCGGCCGCGGCGACGTCAGGCTTTTTCGCGGGATCGGCGGTCAGATGGGGCTTGCGCATGATAACCCTTTGGTTGTGAGGGGATCAGAGTGAATGTCCCCACTGGTTGTGTCAAACAGCTTTGCGCGCGGCCCTGCCACCGGATGCGCCAGAATTCGCGCAGTCGCGCCACATTCCAACATTGAAATATGTAATTCTACAGTCTATATACGGACAACAGCAAACGCCCCCTATTTGGGTGCCGCACGAGGAGAGCCGCGATGACCAACGCCGCCGTTTTGTCCCCCGACGTGACCCCATTTTTCGACGAGGCCACCAACACGATCACCTTTGTGGTGCGCGACCCGTCATCTTCGGCCTGCGCAGTGGTGGATTCGGTGCTGGATTTTGATTTCGCGTCCGGGCGCACCAAGACCGACAGCGCCGACGCGGTGATCAAGTTCATCAAGGACAACCGCCTCGATCTGCAGTGGATCCTTGAAAGCCACGTGCATGCCGACCACCTGTCCGCCGCGCCCTATATCCAGCAGGCGCTTGGCGGCAAAATCGGCATCGGCGACCAGATCACCGTGGTGCAGGACACGTTCGGCAAAGTGTTCAACGCGGGCACCGAATTTGAACGCGACGGATCGCAGTTCGATCAGCTGTTCAAGGAACAGGACCGGTTCCAGATCGGCGCGCTGACCGGCGTTGTGCTGCACACACCGGGCCACACGCCCGCGTGTCTGACCTATGTGATCGGCGACGCGGCCTTTGTTGGCGACACGCTGTTCATGCCAGATTTTGGCACCGCGCGCTGTGATTTCCCCGGCGGGTCGGCCGAGACGCTGTTCAATTCCATCCAGAAGATCCTGTCGCTGCCCGGCGACACCCGCATCTTTGTTGGCCATGACTACAAGGCCCCGGGGCGCGAAGATTACGCGTGGGAGACCACCGTCGCCGCGCAAAAGGCCGCCAACGTCCATGTGGGCGCGGGCAAGACCGCCAGTGATTTCGTGAAGATGCGCGAAGACCGCGACGCGACGCTGGCGATGCCGAGGCTGATCGTGCCGTCGATTCAGGTGAACATGCGCGGCGGCAACATGCCCCCCCCTGAGGATGACGGGAACGTCTACCTCAAGGTCCCCGTCAACAAGCTCTGACCGCCCCCTGCGCACCCCGATGCACGCCGCAATCGGGGGGCGTCCGGATCCAACGCGGCGCTTTAGGCCCCATTTCCATGGATATCCGTCAGATTTCGCCCGAATTTTCTGCCGCGCCACAGATCTCGGTGCAGGACGTGGGCGCCGCCGCCGCCGCGGGTTACCGCGCCATCATCTGCAACCGGCCTGAGCAGGAAAGCCCCGACCAGCCCGCCACCAAGGACATCCGCGCCGCAGCGCAGGCCCATGGCATGGCGTTCCGGCACATCCCCGTGGTGGCCGGTGCCGTGGTCGATGCGGATGTTGACGCGTTCCGCAGCGCGATGGCCGAATTGCCCGGACCGGTGCTGGCCTATTGCCGCACGGGCACGCGGTCAGCCACGCTGTGGGCGCTGTCCAAGGCCCCAACCTTGTCGGTTGACGCGGTGCTGAACGCAGCCGCGGGCGCGGGCTATGACCTGTCGGCCATGCGCCCGCGGCTCAGCGCCCTGTCGAAAACCAACCATATCGCCGCGCCTGAGGCCTGGTCCAAGCGCGCCACACGCCGCCATCGGGTGGTGATCGTCGGTGGCGGCGCGGCCGGGATTTCGACCGCCGCGTCCCTGCTGGCGCGCCGTCCCGGCATGGACATCGCGATTATTGAACCAAACGACGTGCATTATTACCAGCCCGGCTGGACGCTGGTCGGCGGCGGCGTGTTCAAGCGCGCCGAGACCGCGCGCCTGATGGCCGACGTGATGCCGAAAGGCGTGACATGGGTCCGCGCAGCCGTCACCGGGTTTGAACCGGAGATGGGCCAAATCGTGCTCGAGGACGGTGAGCGCATCGCCTATTCGGCGCTGATCGTGGCGCAGGGGCTGAAGCTGAACTGGGACGGCATCAAGGGCCTGCGCGACACGCTGGGCAAGAACGGCGTCACATCAAACTACATGTTCGATATGGCACCTTATACGTGGGATCTGGTGCAGGCGCTGAAGGGCGGCAAGGCGATCTTCACCCAACCGGCCATGCCGATCAAATGCGCTGGCGCGCCGCAAAAGGCGATGTATCTGTCGGCTGATCACTGGTCGCGGACCGGGCGGCTGGCTGACATCGACATCGAATTTTGCAACGCTGGCGGCGCCCTGTTCGGGGTTGCCGATTATGTGCCTGCGCTGATGGAATATGTTGGCAAATACGGCATTGGCCTCAGCTTCAATGAAACGCTGGTTGAGGTCGACGGCCCGAACAAAACCGCGTGGTTCGACGTGACTGGCCCTGATGGACCCGAACGGGTGGCGAAAAAATTTGATATGCTGCATGTCTGCCCGCCCCAGACCGGGCATGACTTCATCGCCGCCTCGCCGCTGGCCAATGCGGCGGGCTGGGTTGAGGTCAACCCCGAGACCTTGCAGCACACCCGTTTTGGCGATGTGTTCGGGCTTGGCGACGGATGCTCTGCCCCCAACGCCAAGACCGCCGCGGCGGTGCGCAAACAGGCGCCTGTGGTCGCTGAGAACCTGATCGCCATGCTTGAGAAAAAGGGCCCGCGCGCGGTCTATGACGGCTACGGATCGTGCCCGCTGACGGTGGAGCGGGGCAAGATCGTGCTGGCCGAATTCGGCTATGGCGGCAAGATTCTGCCATCGCTGCCGACCTGGATGATCGACGGCAAAAAGCCGACGCGGCTGGCGTGGTTCCTGAAGGAAAAGCTGCTGCCGCCGATTTATTGGCACGCGATGCTCAAGGGCCGCGAATGGCTGGCGAAGCCCACGATCCTGCCCATGCAGCCCGCCATGCATGAGGCGCAGGAGGCCTGCGATTTTCAGGAGCAGAAAAAAGCCTCCTGACCAGTTTTCGGCCCCACGCTGCCGCTGCACCCCTGCGCGGGGTCGAAAAAGCGGTCGGGGCGGCACGTTGGCAAGACGCCGCCGCCCCGTTCGATCCATTGCCCTTGGCCCCGCGCTTTAATCCGCAAAACCGCGCGGCCCACGTGATATTCTGCCCCGCATGCCCGCCCTGAACGCCCGGAGAGCCCATGTCCCTCGCCCGCTATCTGCCGATCCTCGACTGGGGAAGCCGCTACAACAAGGCGACGATGACCTCAGACCTCGTGGCCGCGGTGATCGTGACCATCATGCTGATCCCGCAATCCTTGGCCTATGCGCTGCTGGCGGGCCTGCCGGCTGAGGTCGGGCTTTATGCCTCCATCGCGCCATTGGTGCTGTATGGCATCTTTGGCACCAGCCGGGCGCTGGCGGTGGGGCCGGTGGCGGTGGTGTCGTTGATGACCGCCGCAGCGGTGGGGGAACTGGCGGTTCAGGGCACGCCTGAATATTACGGCGCTGCCATCGCGCTGGCGCTGCTGTCGGGGCTGATGCTGACGGCGATGGGGCTGCTGAAGCTGGGGTTTCTGGCCAATTTCCTGTCGCACCCGGTGATCTCAGGCTTCATCACCGCGTCCGGCATCATCATCGCGACCAGCCAGCTCAAGCACATTCTGGGTGTGTCGGCGTCGGGGCACAATCTGCTGGATCTTGGGGCGGACTTGATCTTCAAGCTGCCCGAAACCAATCTGCCAACGCTGGTGATCGGGGTCTGCGCGACCGGCTTTCTGTTCTGGTCGCGCCGAAAGCTGAAGCCGTTCCTGCTGGCCAAGGGCGTCAAGCCGATCCTGGCGGACATTCTTGCCAAGGCCGGACCGGTGGCCGCGGTGGCGGTGACCACGCTGGCAACATTCACGTTCGGGTTGCAGGATTTCGGGGTCAAGGTGGTCGGGTCGGTGCCCCAGGGCCTGCCGCCGATCGCCATGCCCGCGATTGATCTTGACCTGTGGTCGTCGCTGCTGATGTCGGCGCTGCTGATCTCGGTCGTCGGATTTGTGGAATCGGTGTCGGTCGCCCAGACGCTGGCGGCCAAGAAGCGCCAGCGCATTGTGCCGAATCAAGAACTGATCGGACTGGGCGCGTCCAACATCGGCGCGGCCTTCACCGGCGGGTATCCGGTGACCGGCGGGTTTGCGCGGTCAGTGGTGAATTTTGATGCGGGCGCTGAAACCCCGGCCGCGGGCATCTACACCGCCATCGGCATCGGGCTGGCAACGCTGCTGCTGACGCCGCTGCTGTATTTCCTGCCGACCGCCACGCTGGCCGCCACCATCGTGGTCGCGGTGCTGTCGCTGGTGGACCTGGGCGCGCTGAAGCGGACCTGGACGTTTTCGCGCCCTGATTTCGCGGCGCAGGCGGCGACGATCTTGCTGACATTGGCCTTCGGGGTTGAAATCGGGATCATGGCGGGCGTCGGATTGTCGGTGTTTCTGCATCTCTATCGCACGTCAAAACCCCATTGCGCCATCGTCGGCCAAGTGCCGGGGACGGAGCATTTCCGCAACGTTCTGCGCCACGACGTGATCACCGCGCCGGACATCTTCACCATCCGGGTCGATGAATCGCTGTATTTCCCCAATGCGCGCTTTCTTGAGGACCGCATTTCCGATGCCGTCGCCGCCGATCCCGCGATCCGCCACGTCATCTTGATGGCCCCGGCGGTCAACGACATCGACGCCTCCGCGCTTGAAAGCCTTGAGGCGATCAACCACCGCCTGAAGGATGGCGGCGTGACCTTGCACCTGTCGGAGGTGAAGGGCCCAGTGATGGACCGGCTGAAACGGTCACATTTCTTGCAAGAGCTTACGGGGCGCGTGTTTCTGACTCAATACGACGCGTTCCACGCCCTTGCCCCCGAATTGGCGGAGGCGGCCCTGAAGGCCCGCCGCACCACCATGTCCCCCACAGCCTGAAGGAGCTGTCATCATGTCCATGAAAAACATCGGATCAACCGACCACATCGCGCGCATCGTGCTGGGCGTGGTTCTGATTGCATTGGCGCTGACCGGCGTGTTTTCGCCTTGGGGCTGGATCGGCCTCGTGCCGCTGGTGACCGCCATCGTCGGCGTGTGCCCGATCTATTCGATCTTTGGGATGCGCACTTGCAAGCTTGACTGACCGGGGTGCGGTGACGGACCCTGCGCCTCCCGCGCGCCTTATGGCGCGCGGGGTTTTTCATCGCTGTGGCACCTCAGCTTTGCAGCGTGGGTTGCTAAAAACGTAAGTCTGCCATATAATATAAACTTGACACATGTAAAGGAACTGCTGCTCTATGACCGCATCTTCGCCCGACGCCGCCGCCACGCCCGACGCCGCAACAGGCGTGCATGACCGTGATGGATTGGCCGGGCGCAGCTTCACCGCTGACAGCCTCGGGTTCGTGATCCAGGATGTGGCGCGGATGCTGCGCGGTGCCTTTTTGGGCCGCGTGGCTGAGACTGAGATCGACCTGACCGTCGGCGAGGCCCGCGCGCTGGTCTATGTCTCCGGCGGCGCAGGCATGCGCCAGACCGCGATTGCAGAGCGTATGGGCGTGGAGCCGATGACCTTTTGCGGCTTTGTCGACAAGCTTGAAGGCCGCGGACTGGTGGAGCGTCATGCCCATCCCGACGACCGGCGCGCCAAACAGGTGCTGCCCACCGATGCAGGCTGCGCGGCGCTGGAGCGGTTCGCTCCCCTGTCGCGCGAAATCATCGCCGAGGCCACCGACGATCTGACCGAAGAAGAATTCCGCGTGTTCCGCAGCGCCCTGCTGAAGATGCGCGCGCGGCTGGCCGCCCCGAAGGCCTGACCAGCGCGGCAATCGCGCCGCCCGCACCCCCCAACTTGCCACCCCTGCACCCATCCGGGTGCCACAGGATGACCATGAGCGTCGCTGACCTCTTACCCACCGACGCGCCACGCCCGGCCATGTCGCCCCGCCGCGTGACGCTGGTTTGCGCCGCGATGGTGGCGCTCGGGCCGCTTGCCATGGCGCTTTACACCCCCGCAATGCCCGCCATCGCAGCTGATCTGGGCGTGTCAGGCCCGGCGGTGAAGATGACGCTGACCGCCTATTTTGCGGGCTTTGCGCTGGCGCAATTGGTGGCAGGTCCGCTGTCGGACGCGCTGGGGCGGCGTGCAACGCTGTTCTGGTTCACCACGCTGTTCGTGCTGGCAACAATTTGGGCGATCACCGCGCAGGACATCGAACACCTGATCGCCGCGCGCGCGGTGCAGGGGGTCGGCGCCTCGGTCGGGGTGGCCGTGTCGCGCGCCCTGGTGCGCGATCTCTATGTCGGCGAGGCGTCTTCGCGCATCATGAACGCCATCGGCATGACGCTGGCCGTTGGCCCAGCAATCGCGCCGACCATCGGCGGGCTGACGCTGGAAATTCTGCCATGGCCGGCGGTGTTCGGGCTGATGCTGATTTATGCGCTGGCGTTGATGGCGCTGGTGCATCTGCGGCTTGAAGAAACCGTGACCCGTGACATGTCGCGGTTCCGCCCGCGCAAGCTGGCGCGCAATTACGCGGTGCTGCTGCGATCGCGCGCCTTCGTGTCGGCGTCGCTGATCATGGCCGGGTCGGCGGGCACGCTTTACGCGCAGGCGACGCTGCTGCCTTTCGTGCTGATCGACCAGGTGGGGCTGACCCCGGCTGAATTTGGCATGTCGATGATCCTGCAAACCGGCAGCTTTTTCCTTGGCGGTGTCGTGGTGCGCCAGTTGTTGAAGCGCCACGGCGCGCGCGATCTGGCGGCACCGGGGCTGGCGCTGCTGGTGCTGGGCGCCGGGCTGCTGATCCCCCACGCGACGGGCTCAGTGCCGACCTTGTTCAACACCATGGGGCCGATCGGGATTTATGCGTTTGGCATCGCCTTTGTGATGCCCTTTGCCAGCACTGCGGCGATGGCGCCGTTTCCCCATATGGCCGGGGCGGCGGCGGCGCTGTTGGGGTTCGCGCAGATGGGCGGCGGGCTGGTCGGCGGCGTGATCGGCGCGTCATTCGGCGATCCGGCGGTGGGTCTGGGGATTGTGGCCCCGGTGATGGCGCTGACGGCGGTGTTGGCGTTTTGGGTGTGGCGCGCCATGCCCAACCCGGCAAATGAACCGCCAGAGGCGGGCTGACTGCTTGCCCACGCCAAACAATTCCGATATTCATGAAATATGGAATCGTTGATCGACGCATCTGCGGCCTTCGCAGCCCTCGGCTCTCCCGCTCGGCTGGAGGCGTTTCGCCTTCTGGCCCGCCACGCCCCTCATCCGGTGCGCGCGGGCGACATCGCCGCCGCCCTCGGGCGCCCGGCCAACACCATGTCGGTGCAGCTTGCGGCCCTGTCGCGCGCGGGGCTGATCATCGGCGCGCGTGCGGGCAAAACGGTGTGCTACCGGGCAGACCCATCGCGGATATCATCATTGCTCGGATTTCTGGGGGATGATTGCTGCAACGGACGGACCGAGATTTGCGCCCCGCGCAGGGTCACCACCGCGCTGCATGTGCTGTTTGTGTGCAGCGGCAACGCCGCGCGATCAGTGGTGGCTGAGGGGATGCTGAACGCCCGCGCCCATGGCCGGATGCGCGCCAGTTCTGCCGGATCACGGCCACGCAACGCCATCGCGCCAGAGGCCGCCGCGATCCTGCGCAATATGGGCGTTGCCGCACGCGCGCCCCGCGATTGGCGCATGGTGCACGAAGCCCCCGACATGGTTTTCACCCTGTGCGACCACACCGCGGATGAAGCGCCGCCGATCTGGCCCGGCCGCCCACTGCACGCCCATTGGGCGCTGCCAGACCCGCTGGCGCCCACAGACCTTGCCGCCCGCGCCGCCGCCTTTGCCGACCTGACCGACACCCTTTCTGCCCGCATCGACGCGCTTTTGGCCCTGCCGCTGGCGCGGATGGAGGTGGGCGCGCTGCAATCAGCGCTCGACGCCATCGCGCTTGGCGACGTCTGAGCGCCCGACACCAAGGACATGCCCATGCCCCGCATCGCGATCAACGGCCTTGGCCGCATTGGCAAGCTCGCGCTCCGCGGCTTTCTTTCGGATGGTGCGGGGGGCGACATCGTGCTGCTGAACGACGCCGCTGGCGACGCCGCCACCCATGCGCATCTGCTGGAATTTGACACGGTCCATGGCCGCTGGTCCGGCGATATCTGCGCTGCGCGCAACATGCTGACAGTCAACGGCCGCGCCATGCGGGTGACCGATGCCGCGCGCCTAGAAAACCTGCCACTGCGCGACATGGGCGTGGATCTGGTGGTGGACTGCACCGGCGCCTTCAAATCTGAGGCCAGCCTTGCGCCCTATTACGCGGCGGGGGTGCGCAAGGTGGTGGTGTCTGCGCCCATCAAGGATGCGGGAGCGCTGAACCTCGTGTATGGGGTGAATGATCACCTGTATCGCGCTGAGGTACATCACCTTATCACAGCGGCAAGCTGCACAACCAACTGCCTTGCGCCAGTGGTGAAAGTGATGCATGAGGCTTTTTGTATAAAGCACGGATCTATAACGTCGATTCACAATGTAACCAACACTCAGACCATTGTGGACCGCCCGCACAAGGACCTGCGGCGCGCGCGCTCGGCGTTGAACGCGCTTGTGCCCACCACAACCGGGTCGGCCAAGGCCATCGCAATGATCTTTCCTGAGCTTGAAGGCCGCCTGAACGGCCATGCGGTGCGCGTGCCGCTGCTGAACGGATCGCTCACCGATTGCGTGTTTGAGCTGGAGCGCGCCACCACGGCACAAGACATCAACGCCGCCTTCATCGCCGCCGCGGACGGTCCGCTGAAAGGCATTCTGGGGTTTGAGGCCCGCCCCCTCGTCTCCACCGATTTCACCAATGACCCGCGCAGCGCGATCATTGATGGGCCAAGCACCATGGTCATCAACGGCACGCAGGCCAAGATCTATGCCTGGTATGACAATGAATATGGCTATGCCCAGCGGCTGGCGGACGTGACCCGCATGGTTGCGGCATCGATGGCATGATGCGGCCCGCTGGCCTTGGGGCCTATCTGGTGGTCACGGCGGCGTATTGGGCGTTCATGCTGACGGATGGCGCACTCAGAATGCTGGCCCTTTTGCACTTTCACGGGGCCGGTTTCAGCCCTGTGCAGCTGGCCTATCTGTTCGTGCTTTACGAAATCGCAGGCATTGTCACCAACCTGTCCGCGGGCTGGATCGCCGCGCGGTTCGGGCTGACCACCACGCTTTATGCCGGGCTGGGGTTGCAGATCGCGGCGTTGATGGCGCTGACGCAGCTGGATGCGGCGTGGTCAATCGGGGCCTCGGTCGTCTTCGTGATGGGGGTGCAGGGGCTGGCCGGGGTGGCCAAGGATCTGACCAAGATGTCGTCGAAATCGGCGGTGAAACTGCTGGCGCCTGAAGGGGCCTTGTTCAGCTGGGTGGCGACACTGACCGGGTCCAAGAACGCGGTCAAAGGGCTGGGCTTTGCGCTTGGGGCCGGGCTGCTGGCGGCGCTGGGGTTCGCGGGCGCGCTGTGGGCCATGGCCGGGGCGCTGGCGCTGATCTTGATCGGCGCCGCCATCTTTATGCCCACAGGCCTGCCCCGCGGGCGCGCAGGCACCAAGTTCCACGAGGTCTTTTCACGTAATCCGCGCATCAACCGGCTGAGCCTGGCGCGCGTGTTCCTGTTCGCGGCCCGCGACGTGTGGTTCGTGGTCGGCGTGCCGGTGTTTTTGGCCGATGCGCTGTCAGGGGGCACCGCGGGCCCGCGCGGAGCGTTCTTTGCGGTGGGCGCGTTCATGGCCGTCTGGGTGATTTTTTATGGGGCTGTGCAGGCCGCAGCGCCCCAGATTTTGCGCGCAAAAACCCGCAATCTAAACGCCATGTCCGCACGCACCGCCCCATGGGCCGCGGGGCTGGCGCTGATCCCGCTGGCGCTGGCCGTGGCGGCATGGGGGATGGGCGCATCGCCCGCGCTGACCGCAACCCTGATCGCGGGATTGCTGGGCTTTGGCGCGGTGTTCGCGGTCAATTCAGCGCTGCATTCATACCTGATCCTCGCCTATGCATCGGCGGGCCGGGTCAGCATGGATGTGGGGTTTTATTACATGTCCAACGCGGCTGGCAGGCTGATCGGGACGCTACTGTCAGGGATCAGCTATCAGGTTGGGGGGTTGCCGCTGTGCCTTGCGGCATCCGGGATCATGGCCGGAGCCAGCGCATTGGCCGCCCGACGTTTGGTCTAAGTTGCCCGCGCGCGGTGTCCGAAGGGGCCTCCCCTCCGCCTCCGGTCCGCACGCGGGCTGCGCCGACAGCCACCGAAGGCGCGGCGCATGCTGTCTTCGACCACCTCATGCCCGACCGCCATAATGGCAATCCCGGGCACGATCAACATCATCCCCCGGTCCACATGCGATGCAGATCGGGGGATGCAGGGCCGAAGTTGAACGCGGCACCGCGCGCGGCAAAAGCCCCACGCAGTCAGGTTTGCCGATGTGTCGTGACACCGCGCATTCCCTTTGCATTCATAAAACCGTCACAGGCGCAGGGCGCGCCTTGCGAAACAATCTTTCGTTCCTATGCGAAAAGCTTGTGACAGGTTTCAAGGGCCTCCACAAGCCGGTCCACTTCGTCTTTGGTATTATAGAGGCCAAAGGACGCCCTGCAAGTTGCAGTGACCCCAAGGAATTCCATCAAAGGTTGCGCACAGTGATGCCCAGCCCGCACCGCGACGCCTTTTCGGTCAACGACCGTGGAGATATCGTGCGGGTGCCCGGCCCCTTCGATGGTGAAGGAAAAGATTGCGCCCTTGCCCGGTGCATTGCCCTGAATGTTCAGCCAGTTGAGCCCGGCAAGCCGCGTCGCCGCGTAATCGCGCAAAGTCGCCTCATGCGCTGCGATGTTGTCCATGCCAAGGCCGGTCATGTAATCAAGCGCGGCGCCCAGACCGATGATCTGCACGATGCCGGGGGTCCCTGCCTCAAAGCGCAGGGGCGGGTCGTTATAGGTAACCACCTCACGCCCGACATCGCGGATCATGTCGCCACCGCCCTTGAAGGGACGCATCTCCTCCATCCGCTCCATCCGTGCATAGAGCGCACCCGAACCCGAGGGGCCGTAAAGCTTGTGCCCAGTGATGGCGAAAAAATCGCAGCCCAGATCGACCACATCCACCGCGCCATGCACCGCCGATTGCGACCCGTCGATCACCGTGACCACGCCAGCCTTGCGCGCCGCGGTGCAGACAGTCTTCACATCCACCACCGTGCCAAGCACGTTGGACATATGCGTCAGCGCAATCATCTTGGTGCGCGGGCCGATCGCGTCGATCACCTTTTGCACGTCAAATGACCCGTCGGGCTCGGTCTCAATCCATTTCAGAACCACGCCCTGACGTTCGCGCAGGAAATGCCAGGGCACGATGTTGGCGTGATGCTCCATGATCGACAGAATGATCTCATCGCCCGGCTGCAACCGCGGCGCCGCCCAGCCATAGGAGATCAGGTTCATCGCCTCGGTGGAGCCGGAGGTGAAGATGATCTCATCGCGCGACCCGGCACCGATGAAGCTGGCGATCTTGTCGCGCACCGCCTCATAGTGTTCAGTCGCAAGGTTCGAAAGATAGTGCAAACCGCGGTGAACGTTCGAATATTCGTGGGAATAGGCCCTTGTGACAGCGTCGATCACCGCTTGCGGTTTTTGCGCCGAGGCGCCGTTGTCCAGATAGACCAGCGGCTTGCCGTGAATGGTGCGCGACAGGATCGGAAAGTCGCGGCGGATGGTGTCGACGTCGTACATGGGCGTGTCCCTCGGATCGGATCGGCGGCGGCGCGCATCGGTGGCCGGGCCGGAAAACAGTGGTCAGATGTCCCGGATCGGCCGGGCGCAGATCATTGAACGGCGACGCCCGGGTCCATGAACCCGGCGACCAGCACCGAGACCAGCAGCATGACCACCACGGTGGCACCAAGCGTGACGCCGATCACCGGACCCACGCGCGCGAAGCGGTGCACCTCAGCAATGAAGGCCGCGAACATCCACAGCGAAACGCCAAGGCTGACCAGCAGCACGAGCACCATTGGCCCGCCTGTTCCGGTGCGCAGCGCATCCAGCCCCAGATAGGTCACCGGCCCCATCGCCTGGGTCGCCAGGCCATGCCACGCAAGCACCACGGCGATGTCGCGCAGCGAGCCTTTGCCGCCGAACTTTGCGCCGATGGTATAGGCCAGCATGGTCATGATCCCGAATGCTGCCAGCAGCAGAAACAGCCCAGCGACCAGCCCGAACAGGTTCGGCGACGCCGGAAAGCCCGCCATGACCCGCCCGAAAAATTCGGAAATCGCAAAGGTAAGCGCAAGCATCGCCATCGCGTCCACCATGGTAGGGCGTCGTGATAGCATTGCCCGTGCGCTGGCGCGCGGGTCCCGGTAAGCTTGGAAAATATTGGCTATGAAGGCGGCGAACACGTCAGGTCATCTCCGATCGATGAAAGGCGGCACAAGCCGGCGCATGGCCGCGATATGGCCCCGCGCACCGGCATCCCGCAACCCCGCTGGCCGCGGCGGAAGGTCCGCGCGCTCCAATCACAGCAGCCGCACCATGGCGGACACGGTGATCACCACCGCGCTCGGCAGCAAAACCTGCCCGACCCCGCGCCACAGCGGCTTGGCGCCATTGGTTTCAGCCATACAGGTACCAAGCACAAATAGCGTGAGCAGCCCTTTTGCAAAGCCGATAAGCTGATCTGAGGTGATCGCGTTGATCAGGTCTGATGTGATCGGAATGATCACCACGCCGCCCAGCAGGTTTTGCGCCGCGTTTGCCAGCACAACCACTGGCGTCGCCACCAAAAAGCCCCAGAACAGCGCAAGGCGATGTTCGTAAAACCCCGCCTTGCCCCCGAAGACCCGGCCACACCATAGCAGCAGCGCCGCAAGCGCATAGAACAGCAGCGGCGCCATGAACACATTCGCCACAAAGCCCATGCCAATCACGTCGCTGGCATCGCCGCCAGCGGCCTTGATGTTCAGCGGGATCGCCGACGCCCAGTTGATCAGCAGCGCCACGATCAGATACCCGAGCAGCCGGCCATCCCCCGGACGCTCGGCCAATTCAGCGCGCATGGCACCGCGCAGATCACCCCAGGCGGCCAGCGCCCGGGGGATCATCGGCAGTCGCCGTGTGGTGGCGACGGTCTGGGTCACAGCTCAGCGCCGCCCAGGGCCCACATGGCGATGCTGGCGCGGATTTCCTCGGACAGGGCCTCGTTCTCAATTTCCTCAAGCGCCTGGGCCAGGAATGCCAGCACGATCATGCCTTGCGCGGCCTCAAGCGAAACCCCGCGTGAGCGCAGGTAGAACAGCTGCGTTTCATCCGCCGCGCCGACCGTTGACCCATGCGAGCAGATGACGTCATCTGCATAGATCTCCAGCTCCGGCTTGGCGTCGAATTCCGTGTCGTCGGTCAGCAAAAGCGCTTGGCTGATCTGATAGCCGTCGGTCTTCTGCGCGCCCGCTTTCACCCAGATTTTGCCCTGAAAGACGCCGCGTGCGCCCGATTTCAGGACCTTTTTGTACACCTGACGGCTTTCGCAGCGCAGCGCATCATGGGTCACGAACACCGTGTCGTCATGCACCATTTTGCCGTCGCCGATCACCGCGCCTGCCACATGGGCCTTCGCATCATCACCGTTCATCTGGATGACATGTTCGTTGCGGGTCAGCGCACCATCAACCGACAGCGTGAAGGATTTGTAGACGCAGTCAGCCCCAAGACGGGCGAAGACATGGGTTGCCGCGATGCGGTCCATGCCCGGCCCCTGCGCCCGGAGATGGTGCAGTCTGGCATTGGCGGCGACGTCGATTTCCATGCAGGTGTTGGTGCGCGCACCGGCATCGCCGATTTCAAGGATGGTCACCTCGGCGCCGGCCTCAACCTTGATCACATGGTGCAGGACCGCATCGACGGTGCCATCCGTGCGGCGCTGGTCAATCACGATCGGACGCACCGGGGTGCCGGTCACGCGGATGCACAGACCCTGCGATGCGACCGCGGTGTTGAGCGCGGCAAGCGGACGCGGCGTGCGGTGATGCTCACCGCCCTCCAGCACGCCGAACAGGCCTGAGGCCCAGTGGATGTCCGCGGCCATCGCGTCGGCGAGGGATGCAATCTCGACCCCCTCCATCGCCAGCGGGTCGGACAGATCAGGCGCCAGCGCACCGTCCACAAACACCACACGCAGCGCATCAACGCCCGTGAAAGCATCTGAGGTCAGCGCCGTGGCGGCGGCCACCGCGCCGGTCAGCGCGCTCGGGTCAGTGTAGCGCCAATATTCGTCGCGGCGCACGGGGGCACCCATAGAACGCAGGCGCGCGGCGGCTTCAGTGCGGGCCAACGTGGCCCACCCAGTTGCGTCATTGGTTGAATGACGGGACAGAAGCGTCTCTGCCATATCGATTTTCTGCTGCGGCAATGCCATGGCTCAGGCGTCCTCCCCAAGCAGACCGGCATAGCCGTTATGTTCAACCTCAAGCGCCAATTCCGGCCCACCGGTTTTGATGATGCGGCCATCGGCCATGATGTGCACCACATCCGGTTTGATGTGGTCGAGCAGCCGCTGGTAATGGGTAATCACTAGGAACCCGCGCCCGTCGGAGCGCAGATCGTTGACCCCCTCAGCCACCAGTTTCATCGCGTCGACATCAAGCCCGCTGTCGGTTTCATCGAGGATGCAGAGCTTGGGCTCCAGCACCGCCATCTGCAGGATCTCGTTGCGCTTTTTCTCACCGCCCGAAAAGCCGACATTCACGAAACGCTTCAGCATCTCCGGCGGCATTTTCAGCGCCTTGGCTTTTTCACGCACAAATTTCAGGAAATCGGCCGCAGACACCTCGTCCTCGCCGCGTGCCTTGCGCTGGGAATTCAGCGCGGTGCGCAGGAAGGTCATGTTGCCGACGCCGGGGATTTCGACGGGGTACTGGAACGCCAGGAACAGCCCGAGGGCCGCGCGCTCCTCAGGGTCCAGATCCAGCAGATCTTCGCCCAGCAGGGTTGCAGAACCGTCAGTGACCTCATAGCCGCCGCGGCCCGACAGCACGTAGGAGAGCGTGGATTTGCCAGACCCGTTCGGGCCCATGATCGCGTGGACCTTTCCGGCCTCAACAGTCAGGTTAACACCTTTGAGGATCGCTTTATCCTCGTCCTCAAGTTTCACGTGCAGGTTTCTGATCTCAAGCATATTTTTGTCCTTCGCTAATTTAGCGTTCAGGGGCGTCGCCGCTTGCTGCACCATGATTGATGTCAGTTGCCAGCATCCATTTTCCATCGTCGAAATAGTAGGGCGCGCCGTCCCGGAATGTGATGAAGCGGTTGTCCTGTGGCGGGCCTTCGATGACCCGCATACTGCTTTGGGCATAGACGATGGCGTTGTCGGGCACGTCTCGTACTATCACCGCATTGGCACCGATCCGGACATTGTTCCCCACCCGCACCTTGCCGATGACCTTGGCCCCGGCACCGATATAGACGTTGTCGCCCAGCGTCGGCGAGCCGAGGCTTCTGGATCCGGGCAGCGTGCTTGAGCCAACCGTAACCTGCTGAAATAAAAGCAGTTCTTACCAATCACTGCGCCGGACGAAACATAGATACCCCCGAAGCCGTGAGGAAAGCAGGCGGGGCCAGCGAATTTCGCTGACACGCCGATCCAGCAGGCATGTTCGGCCATGTAGCCTTCATAGATCGCCATCAAGAGCTTGCGCGTCATCAGGCTCGAGGCCGCCTGACAGCGCCCTCGAAGCCGCCAAAACCCGCCCAAAGATCTGGCAATCACTCGAAACAACATCGCCGCGTCCTCCGCCTCAGCCCACCGAACCTTCGAGCGAGATCGCCACCAGCGCCTGCGCCTCCATGGCGAATTCCATCGGCAGGGCCTGCAGGACCTCCTTGCAGAAACCATTGACCACAAGCGCTACGGCCTGTTCCTCGCCGATCCCGCGAGAGCGCAGGTAGAACAGCTGATCATCGGCAATTTTCGACGTCGTTGCCTCATGCTCAACCTTCGAAGAATGGTTCTTACATTCAATGTAAGGCACTGTGTGTGCGCCACATTTGTCGCCAATCAGCAAGCTGTCGCATTGGGTGAAGTTGCGCGATCCGGTGGCCTTGGGATGGATCGAGACCTGCCCGCGATAGGTGTTCTGCGCTTTGCCCGCCGAAATGCCTTTCGACACGATCCGCGACTTGGTGTTTTTGCCAAGATGGATCATCTTGGTGCCAGTGTCGGCCTGCTGGTAGTTGTTGGCGATGGCGATCGAATAGAACTCACCCTGGCTGTCATCGCCGCGAAGAATGCAAGACGGATACTTCCAAGTGACCGCAGATCCGGTTTCAACCTGAGTCCACATCACTTTGGACCGATCACCACGACAGTCAGCGCGTTTGGTCACAAAGTTGTAGATGCCGCCCTTGCCATTCTCATCACCGGGATACCAGTTCTGCACGGTGGAGTATTTGATCTCAGCGTCATCAAGCAGAACCAGTTCGACCACCGCTGCGTGCAGCTGGTTGGTGTCGCGCTGGGGTGCAGTGCAGCCTTCAAGATAGGACACATACGCGCCCTTGTCAGCGATGATCAGCGTGCGTTCAAACTGGCCCGTGTTCTCCGCATTAATGCGGAAATACGTCGACAGCTCCATCGGGCATTTGGTGCCGGGCGGTATATAGACGAAAGACCCGTCGGAAAATACCGCCGAATTCAGCGTCGCATAGAAATTGTCAGACGCGGGAACCACCGAACCAAGGTATTTCTTCACCAGTTCAGGGTGTTCCTGCACTGCTTCAGAGATCGAGCAGAAGATCACGCCAGCGCGGCCCAATTCCTCTTTGAACGTGGTGCCGAGCGACACAGAATCGAACACCGCATCCACGGCGATCTTACGGCCCTGAGCGTTGCCATCCGCGGGTGCCCCATCAGCGCCTTCGACGCCAGCAAGGATCATCTGCTCCCGCAGCGGAATGCCCAGCTTTTCATAGGTGCGCAGCAGCTCAGGATCAACATCGTCAAGCGATTTGGGCTTCTCGGCAAAGCTTTTGGGCTGAGCGTAATAAAACTGATCCTGAAAGTCGATCTTGGGGTAATGGACCATGGCCCATTCCGGCTCTTTCATCTCAAGCCACCGGCGATAAGCGGCAAGGCGCCACTCCAGCAGCCATTCAGGTTCACCTTTTTTAGCAGAGATCAGGCGCACGATATCTTCGTTCAGCCCTTTGGGGGCATACTCAGTCTCAATGTCGCTTGAAAAGCCGTATTTATAGGTGCTGGCGATGGATTTTACCGCATTCACGGTCTCTTGGTCGACGCCTTCCTTAACGATCACGTCATCTAGGGCTGCCATGTCGGTCTCCTTTCAAGCTCTGTTCTGTCGGCTCCTGCCACCCCTGATCCGCCTGACTGGCAGGCGAGGGACGCGCAGGGCGAGTTTCGAAGGTCGGGTTCAGGCCGCGCGCACCGCGCGTCGGCGAAAAGCGTGGGTCCAAGCATCGGCGAACGCATCGATCTGGGCGGCGGTCGTCGCGGGACCAAGCGAGACGCGCAGTGCGCACCCCGCCAAATCATCGGGGATCCCCATGGCCGACAGCGCCCCGATCGGCCCCGCCTTGCCTGAGGAGCAGGCCGATCCTGCGCTGACCGCAAAACCAGCCAGATCCATCTGCATGACCTGAAGCTCTCCGCGCCAGCCAGGGGCCAGAAACAACGAGGTGTTGGGCAGTCGTGCAGCATCATACCCAACAAATATGATCCCCTCGCCGGCCTGTTCAAGGCGCGTTTCAAGATGGTCGCGCAGGGCGCGCACCCCATCCCAAACGCCCGCGTCGAGGTCCGATTTTGCGGCCCGTGCTGCCGCGCCCATGCCAGCAATGCCAATCAGGTTCTCAGTGCCAGCGCGGCGGCCAAGCTCCTGCCCGCCACCAGGTTGGGCGATGTGGACCCCGGCGCGCAGGATCAGCGCACCGGCGCCTTTCGGCCCGCCGAATTTATGGGCCGACACGATGGCGCTGTCCTGCACCCGAGCGTCGAAGGCGAACGGGATCTTGCCCGCTGCCTGGGTCGCATCGGCGAACCAGACAGGCGCATCCTCAGCCACTGGCTGGATCACGCCAGTTTCGGAATTGGCGATCTGCAGCGCGACGGGGTGCGGACCTGCCACGCGCACAGCGCGGCCTTGGGCGTCCACCGCCAGCGCGGGGGTCCCGGACAAGCGGCCCAGATGCGCGCGCACTGCGGCATGTTCCAGCGGCGCCCCGACCAGATCGGGGATGTCGGACAGGCGCAGGGCAGCGGCCTCTGTGGCGCCAGAGGTAAAGATAACCTCATCGGGCGCGCAGCCGACCAGGGCGGCGACATCCTCGCGCGCGGCCTCAATGCACATGCGCGCGGCGCGCCCTTCGGCATGGACCGAGGACGGGTTGGCGCACAGCTCCATCGCCGCAGTCATCGCAGCGCGGGCCTCAGGGCGCAGCGGGGCGCTGGCGTTCCAATCAAGATAGATGCGTGCATTCATGCCGAACGCTCCGCCACCAGCAGCGCCGAAAAATCGGGCACCGCGGGGCATGGCGTCATCTGGTCCGCCACCACATCGGCCAGCGTCGTGCGGGTCAAGAACACGTGCACATGGGCGGAAAGCTGCTCCCAAAGGTTGTGCGTCAGGCATATTTCCGGCGATCCGCCGCAGCCTTCACCGATTCGCCCGTCGCAGCCCATGGCGTTCAGACGCTCATCCACCGCGGTCATGATGTCGGCGATGGAAATTGCTGCCGGCGCACGCGCCAGCCGATATCCACCACCGGGGCCACGCACGCTTTCCACCAGACCGGCGCGGCGCAGACGCACGAAAAGCTGTTCGAGATAGGACAACGAAATGCTCTGCCGCTGCGCAATTTCTGACAAGGAAACAAGGAGATCAGGCGTCTCGCCGGGCGATGCGCCATTAAGCGCGATGTCCGCCAGCGCCGTGACAGCGTAGCGTCCCTTGGTGCTGAGCTTCATCTGCGCCTCCTCCTCTTGCCGCATCCGCGTGCGCTGAATTTGTGCTGTGCGCCTTGCAATCGGGCGCACCCACGCAGGCCGCCGCCCCCGCCGGAGTTGACGTTTGCGCGACCAACCACTAACTGCGATATCAACAGGCTCGCGGCGCCGCTGAACTTGGAACCTTTCTAAGTTGCCTGACGAAATCAGTCAAGCTTTGACGGGCCATGCCCCGGCCGGCGCTGCAGAAAACAAAAAGCAAGGACGCGTTCACTATGCCCGAGGTGATTTTTCCCGGCCCCGATGGACGGCTGGAAGGCCGCTATCACCCGCAAAAGGCCAAGGATGCGCCAATCGCCCTGGTCCTGCACCCCCACCCCCAGTTCGGGGGCACCATGAACAACAAGGTGGTCTACAACCTGCACTACGCCTTTCATCGGCTGGGCTTTTCGGTGCTGCGGTTCAATTTCCGCGGCGTCGGGCGCAGCCAGGGCGAATACGATCAGGGCATCGGAGAGCTGTCGGACGCGGCCGCAGCGCTCGATTATATGCAGGGCCTGAACCCGAACGCAAAAACCACATGGGTCGGTGGCTTCAGCTTCGGTGCGTGGATCGGCATGCAGCTTTTGATGCGCCGGCCAGAGATTTCGGGCTTCGTGTCCATCGCCCCGCCGGCGAACATGTACGACTTCACGTTCCTGGCGCCCTGCCCGTCCTCGGGCATCATCATCAACGGTGCTGCGGACCGCATCGCTCCGGCACCTGATGTGCAAAAGCTGGTCGACAAACTGCATCAGCAAAAGGGCATCACCATCACCCACGAAGTGGTGCCGGACGCGAGCCATTTCTTCGAAAAGCAGCTCGACAGCATGATCGGCACGGTCGAAGATTACGTGCGTGTGCGCATGCAGGAACAGGCCGCCGTCTAAGCCTATGCCAGGGGCGGGCGACCCTACCGGGCAGCGACACGGCACATCGACCATGGGGCGGGGGGAAACCTCCGCCTTTTTCCGCGCCCCCCGCCTTTTTCCGCGCCCCCTGCCTTTTTCCGCGCCCCCCGCCCCGCGCGCGCGGCAGCTCGACCGCGGGAGGGTCAATCCCTGCAAGGGCGACGCTCAGGGCCGCGCGATCCGCCCGCCTGCCATCGGCGCCTTGCAACCGGTGGTTCCGGGCGCTGACAGCGGCAGGCCGCGCGCGACCCGCACCGCAAGCCATGCAAACGCCTGCGCCTCCAGCATGTCGCCGTCGAACCCTGCGGCTTCGACCGCGTCCACCGGGGCCGACACCCGCGCCGCCAGCATTGCCATAAAGGCCGGGTTCCTGCGCCCACCCCCCGTGACCAGCCAGCGCGACACCGGCGCGGGGAAATGCGCCTCAGCCGCTGCGGCCAGCCGCGCCGACAGGGCGGTCAGCGTCGCGGCGCCATCTTCAGTGCTCAGCCCCGTCATGCCCGCCGCCGCATCGGCGAAATCATTGCGGTCGAGCGATTTTGGCGGCCGCCGCGCCGCCCATTCTGTCCCTGAGCTGCGCGCCAAAAGCGCCTCATCAACCTGGCCCGCCAGCGCCAGCGCGCCGCCAGCGTCGAACGCGGCGCCGGTGCGTGCGCGCACCCAGTCATCAATCGGCGCGTTGGCGGGGCCGGTGTCAAAGGCCAGCAATGCGCCCGGCGCCTCCGGCCCTGTCGCGCGCGGGTCGATCCAGGTGATGTTGCCGACCCCACCCAGATTGAGCACCGCAATCGGCCCCGTGGCCGCCATCGACCGGGCCATGGCGAAATGAAAGAACGGTGCCAACGGCGCGCCCTGCCCGCCCGCTTTCATGTCGGCGCTGCGAAAATCCCATGCCACCGGGCGGCGCAGCGCGCGCGCCAACGCGGCGCCGTCGCCAAGCTGCCAGGTCCAGCCCTGATCTGGCGCATGGGCGACGGTCTGGCCATGAAACCCGATGATCGCAGCGTCCAGCGCGCCGGGCTGGGCCAACAGGCGCGCAGCGGCGGCGGCATGGGCGGCGTCGACCTCTGCCTCAGCCCTCAGCAGCAGATCTGCGTCGGGGCCAAGCGCGGGGCGGAATCGGCGCCAATCGCCATGAACCGCGCGCACCGCATCAACCTCAGCGCCGCCATACGGCACGCCGATCGAGGGGCCCAGCGCGTCAATCGTGATCCCGTCGGTCAGGACCATGGCGGCGTCCACGCCATCCATCGCGGTGCCCGACATCAGCCCCAGCGCCCAGATGGGGCCGTCCTCCAGCCCCTCAACCTTGCCTGACATGCGCGGCCCCCTTTACATTTTTGCGCCCGAAGGGGCAGATACGGCCCACAACTGACCGCCGATCACGCCCGAAGGACCCGAACATGACATTCGCCCCCAAATCGGACTTTCTCGCCACCATGCTGGCACGCGGCTTCGTCAATGACTGCACCGATATGGAAGGTCTCGACAAGGCGCTGATCGACGACATCGTCCCAGGGTATATCGGGTTCGACTGCACCGCGGACAGTCTGCACATCGGATCCCTGCTGCCGATCATGATGCTGCGCTGGCTGCAAAAGACCGGGCACAAGCCGATCGCGCTGATGGGCGGCGGCACCACCAAGATCGGTGATCCGTCGGGCAAGGACGAATCGCGCCAATTGCTGACGGTGGAGAAAATTGGCGAGAACATGGACGGCATCCGCCGCGTGTTCGACAAATACCTGACCTTCGGCGGCGGGCCGAAAGACGCGATCATGCCCAACAACGCCGACTGGCTTGATCACATCAACTACATCGATTTCCTGCGCGATTATGGCCGCCATTTCACCATCAACCGGATGCTGAGTTTTGACAGCGTCAAGCTGCGGCTTGATCGTGAACAGCCGCTGACATTCCTTGAATTCAACTACATGCTGCTGCAAGCCTATGACTTTCAGGAGCTTTATAAGCGCTTCGAGTGCCGCCTGCAGATGGGCGGGTCCGACCAGTGGGGCAACATCCTCAACGGTGTCGATCTGACCCGGCGCGTGGCGGGGGGGGGCGTGTTCGGCCTGACCACCCCGCTGCTGACCAAGGCGGACGGGTCCAAAATGGGCAAGACCGCCGGTGGTGCCGTGTGGTTGAACGAGGACAAGCTGCCCGCCTATGATTTCTGGCAGTACTGGCGCAACACGCTCGATGCGGATGTGCACCGGTTCCTGAAGCTCTTCACCGAGCTGCCCTTGGCTGAATGTGACCGGTTGGGGCGCCTGCAGGGCGCCGACATCAACGAGGCGAAGATCGTGCTGGCCAATGAGGTCACCACCCTGGCCCATGGCCGCAAGGCCGCTGAGACCGCCGCCGCCACCGCGCATGAGACGTTCGAAGAAGGCGGCGCCGGGGCCGACCTGCCCACCGTGGCGCTGAACGCGGCTGAACTGGCGGATGGCGTGTCCTTTGCGCAGCTTCTGGTGCGCGCAGGCCTCGCGCCTTCGGGCAAGGAAGCCAAGCGCATCATCCAAAGCGGCGGCGCGCGCATCAACGATGCGGCTGAGGCCAATGCCGGCCGTATGATTGCCACCGCCGATCTGGCGGGCGGGCCGGTCAAGATCTCCGCAGGGCGCAAGAAGCACGCGCTGATCGTCGCCGAATAGGCGGCGTTCAGCGCTCCACCCTCTCTGGCTCTGGCGCAGGCGCAGGCGCAGGCTCTGGCGCGGCGGGGGCATCGGGGATGCGGGTTTCGCTGCGCGTGCCCCCGAAGACGCCGCGCAGCACGCCGGGGGTCAGCGCCGATAACGGGTTGGCCGAAATGCGCGGATCGTCAGCCGATCCGGTGACGGCAAAGGTGACGCCGATCAGGCCCTCGCCCTCGCCGCCCAGCAGCGCGCCAACGATGGGCACGCGGTTCAGCACCCCGTTGATCGCGTAGGCGGGCGACAGCACCCCGCGCAGGTCCACCACATCCCTGCGCCGGTCCCAGATCCCGCCCAGTGTGATCCCCAGGCTGGACCCACGTGCCAGCGCGTTGTCGAGCCGCAGAACCTGGTCTTCAAGCACAAACGGTGCCTCGATGCGGTCAAAGGACAGACCGCCGGTCCCCGCGCGCTCCACCACCCCGAACAGGGATGCGGCGGCCAGCGCGCGCACCAGCGCACCGTCAGCGCGAAGCTGCATGCCCTTGATCACCGCGGTGCCGCTGATCCGCCGCGCCTGCCCCGTGCCGGTCAGATTGGCGTCGAGGGTCAACGCCCCGCCGCGCCCGTCCTCGAACAGGTCCAGATCACGCAGCGCCGCGCCCGCGTCGTCAGCGGTGATGCGCAGATGCGACGGCGCGCCCGCGGCTGCGCGCTTCCATGTCGCCGCCACCGGCGCACCGCCACCGGCCTTGCCGGTCAGCGTGGCGGTTGCCGCGCCGCCTTCGCCCAGCTCCGCCTCAGCCCTCGCGCCGTGCAGGACCATGCCTTGCGCAAGGGTCAGCCGGTCAATCCGCGCATCGAGGGTAAGCGCCCCGACCTCGCCGCCATCTCCATCCCCCGCCGCATCGCCCAGCGCCGCAAGGTCAAGGAACGGGCCGTCAAAGCGCAGCGTCGCGCCCGCGTCCGCCACGGCATAATCAATCGCGCCTTCGGCCAGCCCCGCCAGCACCAGCCGCGACAGGCGCACTGAGGTCAGCCCACCCCCGGCCAGATCAGCGGTCAGCTTCCCCTCCAACCCCAGCCCCGGCGCATTGGCGGTCAGCCGCGACAGGGTCAGCGTCGCGCCCCCCGCGCGGCCCGCAAGCGAGACCCGCGCGCGCGCATCAACGCCCTTGCGCCAGCCGATCGCGGGAATTTCCAGCGCGGCCTTGTCGAAATTCACATCTGCCGACAGCGACGCGGCCCCTTGGCGCGCGATTGCAATGCGCGCGCGTGCCCAGCCCGCACCGGCGCCTATGATCATGTCCGCGACGCCCAGCCGCGTCAGCGCCGCCTGCCCAATCGCCCCGGCCAGATTGATCTGCGTCGGCGCAGCGCCGGGCGCGGGGGCAAAGGTTTCCTCCCACGCCACGGACATTGGCAGCCCGTCCACCACCGCGTCAGCAGTCAGGGTCAGGCCCATCTGATCCACCCGCAGCGCCGCGCTGCGGGCGCGCGCTGGCAGCCCCACACCGGGCAGCGCCAGCGACAGATCGGTCAACTCCGCCGCCACCGAAAGCGTGACATCCCCCAGCGCGAGGTCGTTCAGCAGCGGCAGCCGCACCTGCGTGGTCCCGGCCCCGCGCCCACCCACGATGCCCAGATCAACGCCGAGGGCGCTGATGAAGCCCAAAGGCGGTTGATCAATCAGGATCAGGATGTCGGCGACGGCGCCTTCGGCGACCATCGACACGTCTCCGAACGGGATCTGCACCGCAACATCGGCGATGGCAAAGGATGATCCGTCCAGCGTGATCACCCCACCGCCCGGCACCACGGTGTGGGCGTGGGTGACGAAGGCATCGAAGCGCCCCGGCCCGCCGGGCGCGATTGTCACCCGGCCTTGGCCAACCGCGCCTTCAAGGGTCGGCAGACCTGCCAGAACTGACGCGTGTGCGTCCGAAAACGTGAAATCCATATCGGCCGACGCCGCGCCATCTGCGAACCGTGCCGCCAGATCCAGCGTGTCGATGGTGCCGCCCAGAATATGGTCTGCCACCCAATTGCGCGCACCGGGCGCCAGGCCGCGCGGCCAGTTGGGTGCCAACGTCGCAGCATCAATCGGGGCGATGGCGCGCGCGCGCAGATCGCCGCGCCAACCGCCATCGACCAAGGATGCCCCCCCCGACGCCGACAGCGCGAGGCCGGGCGCCTCGATCACCGCTTCGTCCAACCGGAAGGCCTGTGTGTCAAACGACATCTCACCTGCCAGACGGCCCGGCCCAAAGCCCATCGGTTCGGCAAACCCCGCCGCCTCGGTCAGCGAAACATCCTCAATGATCAGCGAGAGCCCGGCGCCAAGCGCCCGCCCCGCCGCGTCCCGGCGCAAGGTCCCGACGCCTGACAGCCGCAGCGACCCGAGGCCACCGGTGATTTCCGCCGCATCAATCACCAGACGGTCGGCATCAGCCTCAAGCCTCAGCGAGATCTGCGCGCCGTCAAGCTGCGCAGCATCGCCGTCAAGCCCCCGGATCAGGCCCGCACCGGCAGACAGGCGCGCGGTCATTACACGCGTTGCGCCCGCATCGGTGATCACGCCAGAAAACCGCCCGGTCAACGGCGCCGACACCGCGCCCAGAACCGCCAGCGGCGGGAAGGCAGCCGCGACCTCTGCCCCGGTGGCCCCAGCAAGCGTCATCGACACCACGGTTTCGCCGATCTCGTCTTCGGCGGCTGAGGCACGGCGCGCAATCAGGCGCAGCCACGGGGCCGGGGCGCCGGGCTGGGCGGCCAACAGCTCCGCGCTCAGCGCATCTGCGTCGCGGCGCACGCGCATCTGCATGCCAGACGCGGTCCAGCTGCGCCCGGCGGCGATGTCGTTGAAGGTCAGGCGCAGATCGCGCCCTTCGACCAGTTTCAACCGATCCAGACCGCCGATCATGGTCTGTGCTTCGCGCAACATCCCGACAGCCCCCAAGGCGGGGGCGGTGCCGTGCGTCTGCGCAGCGCCAGGCATCCCCACACCGCCATGCACAACGCCGTCTGCATCGCGGGTGATGGTGACCGCCAGCCCGCTGACCACAATCTGCGTCGGCGACACCACACCCTTGAGCGCGTCAAGCACATGGACCCGCACCGACACCTCTGGCGCGCGGGCGATCACGGCACCGGCACCATCGCGCAAGGTCAGCCCCTTGATCCTGAGGCCCGGCGGCAGGCCCTTGCGGCTGAGGTCAAACACCAGATCTTCGATTTCGATGCTGCGTCCGGGCATTTCGGTGGACACCTGTTCAGCCGCAAACTGCGCCAGATCGCCCAGCGACACCGGCCCCGCCGACAGCCTGAGCGCAAGCGCCCCCCCCCCGAGCAGCGCCAGCAGCATCACCCCCGACGCCGCATTGCCCAGCCGCCGCAGCGCCCAATCGGACGCGCGCTGCGATGCAGGGCGCCGAGCAGCACGGGCCCGGACCTTCCGGCCCAGCCGCGTGCGCGCGTGATGACGATGAGCAGCGGTCATGAAGGGTCAGGCGTCTCCGGCGGCTGGTTGCGTGGCGGCGGCGTGGCGGTGCGGCAGTGCGGCAGTGGGGGGGCGGGTGGGGGCGACCGTGCCCCTTGACCCCCTTGATCCCGGCGCGCGGGGGTGCATGTTGTCGCGCACACACTCGGCAATTGCCGCGATGCGCGCAATATATGGCCCCGCGCACCAAAGGAGAAGCGCCCATGACCGATCATACCGAGACGTCGCCCCCGCAGGTGCCCGCACCGCAAAACATCGGCGACCCGGCACCGGGGTTTGATTTGCCGCGCGATGGCGGTGGGTCGGTGTCGCTGGCGTCGCTGGCCGGACAGACGGTCGTGGTCTATTTCTACCCCAAGGACGACACCTCGGGCTGCACCAAAGAAGCGATCGCCTTCACTGAGGCCGCTGAGGATTTCGCCGCCGCCGGGGCCGTGGTGCTGGGCGTGTCGAAAGACCCGGTAAAACAGCATGACATGTTCAAGGAAAAGCACGGGCTGTCTGTGACCCTACTGTCGGACGAAGACGGCGCGGTCTGTGGCGCCTATGGCGTGTGGGTTGAGAAATCCATGTATGGCCGCAAATACATGGGGATAGAACGCGCCACTTTCCTGATCGGCCCCGACGGCGCGTTCAGACAGATCTGGCGCAAGGTCAAGGTCCCCGGCCACGCGGCCGCGGTGCTCAAAGCCGCACGGTCCCTCTAACCCCTCGCCGGGGCGGGGTTGCTCCGGGGGGCGGGCGCATCTATGTGTCGACGTTGGTTGTCATGGCGCGTAACGCGCCGCGCGAAGGCGCGAAAGAGCCGAGGGTAGCTGGTCATGTTCACGGGGATCGTCACCGATGTCGGGCAAATCGTCTCGGCCAAACGCAATGCGGATGGCGACCTGCGCGTGCGCATCGCCTGCCGCCCTGCGACCGCGAACGCGGCCGTCGGCGCCTCAATCGCCTGCGATGGCTGCTGCCTGACGGTGGTGGCGCGCGGCGACGGGGACGGGCGCGGCTGGTTTGATGCAGACGTGTCGGCGGAAAGCCTGTCCAAAACTGCGCTTGGCGACTGGGCGACCGGCGCGCCGGTCAATCTGGAACGCGCGCTGAAGGTCGGGGATGAACTGGGCGGCCACATTGTGTCGGGCCATGTGGACGGGGTGGCGGAAATCGTGTCCGTCACGCCCGAAAACGACAGCGTGCGCGTGCGTCTGCGTGCCCCGGCGCATCTGGCCAGATTTATCGCGCCCAAGGGCTCAGTCGCGCTGATGGGCACGTCCCTGACCGTGAATGAGGTCGAGGGCGCTGAATTTGGCATCAACCTGATCCCGCACACGCAGCAGGTGACATCCTGGGCCGGCATCGCGCCGGGCAGCCGCGTGAATCTCGAAATCGATACCCTTGCGCGCTATGTCGCGCGGCTGCGGGAAACTGAGGACATGGCATGAGCCAGCATGGACAGGGCGACGTGATCTCCCCCATTGAGGAGATCATTGAGGACGCGCGCAACGGGCGCATGTTCATTCTGGTGGACCATGAGGACCGCGAAAACGAGGGTGATCTGGTGATCCCCGCGCAGATGGCAACGCCGGACGCGATCAACTTCATGGCCACCCACGGGCGCGGGCTGATCTGCCTGACCATGACCGGGCGGCGCCTTGACGAACTGGGCCTGACGCTGATGAGTGCGAGCAACCAGTCGCGCCATGAAACCGCCTTCACCGTGTCGATTGAGGCGCGCGAAGGCGTGACCACCGGCATCTCCGCCCATGACCGGGCGCGCACCGTGGCGGTGGCCATCGATTCGCGCACCACGCCAACAGACATCGCGACACCGGGGCATGTGTTCCCGCTGCGCGCAAAAGAAGGCGGCGTGCTGGTACGCGCAGGCCATACTGAGGCGGCGACCGACATTTCCCGCCTTGCCGGTCTGAACCCGTCAGGCGTGATCTGCGAGATCATGAACGATGACGGCACCATGGCGCGCCTGCCCGATCTGATCGGCTTTGCGCAGCGCCACGGGCTGAAGATCGGGACCATCGCTGACCTGATCGCGTATCGCCGCCGCCATGACAGCCTTGTGCGCGAGGCGGTTGCCCAGCCGATTTCGTCGGAATATGGCGGTGATTGGCTGCTGCGGGTCTTCAAGGACGATGTTGGCGGAGTGGAACACATCGCGCTGACCAAGGGCGATCTGACCACGGGCGGCCCGGTGATGGTGCGGATGCACGCGCTCAACCCCCTCGATGATCTGTTGGGGTTTGACCGGGCGCGCTCTCATCAGCTGCCCGACGCCATGACCGCCATCGCTGCCGAAGGGCGCGGCGTGGTGGTGCTGCTGCGGGACATGAGCGAAACGGCCATCTCTGACCGGCTGAACGGGGCCAAAGTGACCCCCGGCGCGCTGCGCCAGTATGGGATGGGGGCGCAGATCCTTGGGGCGTTGGGGGTGCATGAGATGATCCTTTTAACGAATTCCAAGCGCCCGAACCCGGTGGGGCTTGAAGGCTATGGCCTTTCAATCGTAGAGACGCGGCCCATTCCTCATCAGGAGAGCTGACATGGCCAGCCATGAGGCGCACGGCATTCTTCCCGTTCCCGCCCTGTCCCCGGCGCCGCATCTGCTGCTGGTCGCAGCCCCGTTCTATCGCCGCATCGCCGACGACATGATCGCTGGCGCGGCGGCGGCGCTGAACGCCATCGGCGCGACCTATGACGTGGTTGAGGTCCCCGGCGCGCTGGAAATTCCGACCGCGATCCGCCTGGCGTCCCGCGCCGGGCGCTATGACGGGTTCGTGGCCTTGGGCTGCGTGATCCGTGGTGAAACAACCCATTACGACACAGTGTGCAACGACAGTTCGCGCGCGATCCAGCTGCTGGGGCTTGAAGGCATCTGCATCGGCAACGGCATCCTGACCGTGGAAAACATGGATCAGGCCGCCGTGCGCGCCGATCCCGGTGCGATGAACAAAGGCGGCGGCGCGGCAGAGGCAGCGTTGCACCTGATCGCGCTAGCACGGCGATTTGCGCCCCGGCGCATCCATTCAGCGCCCGAGGGCGAAATTCTCATGGCCTCGGCCGACACAAACAAGGCCTGAACATGACCCGCGCCCCCAACATCAAGGCCGACGAGAAGCGCCTGAGGAAATCTGCCGCCCGGCTTGCCGCCGTGCAGGCCCTGTTCCAGATGGAAAGCTCCGGCGCAGATTACCGCGCCGTGCAGGCAGAATTTGAAACCCACCGCCTGGGCCAGACCGTCGACGGGGCAGAGTTCCGCGTGCCCGACATCGAATTGTTCCGCGCATTGCTGTCCAATGTGGTGAACCTGCAGGCTGAGGTTGACCAGCTGACCGACCGCGCGCTGGTTGCCAAATGGCCGATCAACCGCATTGATCCGACCCTGCGCGCCCTGTTTCGCGCCGCGGGGGCCGAGCTGCTGGCCATGCCGAAGACCCCGCCCAAGGTGATCATCAAGGAATTCGTCGACGTCGCCGCCGCCTTTTTCCCTGAGGGCAAAGAACCCGGCTTCGTCAATGCCGTGCTCGACCATATGGCCCGTGAAACCCGGCCCGACGCCTTCGCCTGACCCCTTGCCCATGGCGCGCCTGACGG
The DNA here is from genome assembly GCA_047610385.1 of Paracoccaceae bacterium. Taxonomy (GTDB): domain Bacteria; phylum Pseudomonadota; class Alphaproteobacteria; order Rhodobacterales; family Rhodobacteraceae; genus JBOCEF01. Next base: position 82,028 of record JBLGAC010000006.1, read on the forward strand.
GCGCGCCATGGGCAATTTTCTGAAAATCGACCGGCTACGCCCGCGGCTGGTGATGTACGCGCTTTTGCGCAAAGCTTCTTTAACTCCGTTGAGCACATTGTGTGAACGCACGCGCGGGAAGATCCCGCGTGGCTGCGCGCGCGCAGTGGCAATGATGGAGGGCGCTGTGAGCGAACTGACCAGAACATGGCTCCTCGCGTTCGGGAGCCTGATCCTTATTGTGATCGTCGGTTTCGCCCTCATGGAGCGGCAGTATCGCTGGACGCGTGCGGATGAAATCAACGCGACCGCTGCTCAGAACCTGAAAGACGACATCATCCATATCGCGCAGCTCGCGCGGTATGCGTCGTTGGGCCAGACTGGTCCGTTTTCGCTGGTCTTGCCGATGCAGGTCCAACACGATCTTGACGACGCCGTGCGCCATCTGCGCGATTGGACCGACGACGTCAACAACCTGGGCCTTTCCTCGCCCATGGCAGATCAGACCGCAGCGCAGCGGGTGAAATCACTGTCTGAGGCGCTGAAACGCAGCGCATTGCTGCTCATGCGGTTTCCCGAAGGCACGCCAAAGGTGGGGGGGCGCCTTGCAGCAGCGGCGGAAGCAGCGCTGGCCGCCGGCAGCATGGCGGCCACGCGGGCCGCCGGGCGGGCTGAGCGCAGCCACGCCGACCTCATGCGCCGCGCCACGGCCTTCGCCATCTTGGTGGTTGGTGCGCTGATCTCCATCGCGCTGCTGCTGGTGCGCCCGTTGACGCAGGCCTACGCTGCCCGCGGCCGCCGCCTGACGGAAATGGAGGCGCGCATGGCCCATGGCGCGCTGCACGATCCGCTGACAGGCCTGCCCAACCGCCGGCATCTGACCGAACATCTGACCGGAGTTCTTGCAGCCGCCGGGCGCAGCGGACGAGTCGCAGCGGCGCTGCATATTGATCTCGACCGCTTCCAGTCCATCAACGACTCGCTTGGCATCGCGGTCGGCGACCGGGTGCTGCGGCGCTGCGCCACCATCATGCGCGCTGAGACCCGGCGAAGTGACTTCATCACCCGGGTCGGCGCGGACGAATTTGTGATCGTGCTCTCTCAAATCACCAATCTTGAAGAGCTGACAAGCTTGGGTGCCCGGCTGATCGAACGGCTAGGCGAACCGATCGTGCTTGATGGCAACGAGGTGCGGATGGGCGCGAGCGTCGGCATCGCGATGGCGGAGCCAAACAAGCTCAACACCGAACGGTTGCTGATGAACGCCGGTCTTGCGCTGCTTGACGCTAAATCAGGCGGGCGCAACCGCTATGCGATGTTCACCAAAGGACGACGGACCGAATTCGAAAAACGCCGCCGCGTCGCCACCGAACTGCGCGATGCCCTGACCCGTGATGAGCTGGAGCCATTCTTCCAGCCTCAGGTCTGCGCACGCACCGGGCGCCCCGTTGGCTTTGAGGCGCTGGTGCGCTGGCGCCACCCCGAACGCGGGCTGCTGACGCCGTTCCATTTCCTCGACGTCGCTGAAGAAACTGGATTAATTGAGGAAATCGGCGAACTGGTCACGCGCCGGGCACTGTCGGCGCTGGCGATCTGGCGCTCCATGGGGCTGCCGGCAGAGCGGATCGGGATCAACATCTCAGCCAAGGAACTGCGCGACAGTGGCTTCGTGGACAAGCTTTCGTGGGATGTGGACGCGTCGGGATTGCAGCCGTGCAATGTGGGAATCGAAATCTTGGAATCGGTGCTGATCGATGATGACAACGACCCGGTGATCCGCAATGTGGCGGCGCTCAGCTCGGCCGGGTTTTCGGTCGAGCTGGATGATTTCGGCACCGGCCACGCCTCGATCGGCAATCTTAAGAAATTCCGGGTGAACAAAATCAAGATTGACCGATCTTTCATCACCGACATCGACACCCAGCCGGACCAACAAAAGATCACCCGCGCCATGATCAATCTGGCCCATTCGCTGGATGTCGAAGCGCTGGTGGAGGGGGTAGAGACCGAAGCTGAGCTGCACCGCCTGCGCGCCATGGGCTGCGACGCGGTGCAGGGCTATCTGATAGGCCGCCCGATGGCCGAAGCCGACGCGCTGATCTGGCTGAAATCCCAGGTCAACGGGAAATCGCCCTATTGGGTCAACGGCTCCAGCGACGATGTGCTGAGCGGCGGCCTTGGGATCTGACCCCCCCCGATCGGCGGATCAAGCAGGGCAAGGATTGCCTGCCGCGCGTGCAAGGCCCCCTTGATCGGCCGCATCAACCGGGAGCGTGAACAGTCAAGCGTTGGCCGTTGGGGCGGCGATCAAGACCGCGCGGCAAACAGCATCTGGTTGACGGCACCCCCAGCAAACAGACCTTTGTAATCGGCATGTCGACAGCCGCATCAATCATCCCAGCGACCACATCGTGGGGCTTTTTGGCGGCCTGTGCCCCGGGTTCCTGCTTTTCGCCGCCGCCCATATCAGGCAATTCAGCTTGATCAGCCTTGTTCTGGAAACATGGCACTGACAGCGACTTAAGCGCCACGGCCTGCCCATTCATCAGCATGTGCAGGACCGCCGCATTCGCGCAAAAGCGCAACCAGATCAACGCTGATCACACCCCACAGGCTGGTTCATACCCCAGCCATGTCGACGGGAACCGGCGTGACGCCCGACCTGACTTTGGCATGAATATTGATGCTGAACGCAGGATCCGTCGCCTCAGCCACAGCGATTTCCACTGGCAAAGCGGTGCCTTCGCGCAGAACCGACACTTACGTCAAGTTTTCTACGGGGGCGGTGCGTCATTACTCGGCGGACCTTGCCAGTCCAAATTTCACAGCAGAGAGGGGCGGCTTTGGGTATTTGATGTAATGACAATATAGTTCCAATATGAGTTATGTTTTAAAAATAATTATGAATTTATTCTAAATTATATTTCATAAAACAACTATACCTCCATAAATATCAATGATCATTCTTCAACTCAACAACGGCCAAAGGCCCCTTGGCCAACAGTTTCTCCGACAAGGTGCGCGCGGGGATGGGGGCGTCCCCAAAGGGGGCGGCCGCCGCGACTGTGTCAGGGAGGGGCACCGCAATCAGCCCAAGCTGCCAGAGGGTGCATGCCTCAATGATCCGAACCTGCGGCGCATGACGGGCAGCAATGCAAAGCATGCCTTCGCCATCCGGGGCCATAAAGCTTGTGGCGGGCTTTGTGATCAGATCAGGCGGCCACCACCGCGCGCACAGCTTCAAAAGCTGGTCCTGGCGCGCCGGGCGGATTTGCCCGCTGGATGCATGACGCGGCTTGATGGGATCTGGCGGCGGCGCAGGGGCACACCTTCAGATCACCGACCAATTCCCAGTGACCGCCGCCCAGGCAGCGATGATCCCGTTTGCCACCCCATGGGCGAGGATCGCATCCGTGACCCGCCCGCGCCGCAATGTCAGCAGCGCAAAGGCAACCCCTGCCAGCCCCGCCAGCAGCCACCGGTCATGCAACGCGGCAAACAGGCCCGAGGACACGGCAATCGCCACAATCCGCATCGCCGTGCCCCCCACATCAAGGCGCCGCAGCAGGTAGCCGCGAAAAAACAGTTCCTCAATCAACGGCACGAACAGGGCGGTGCCAGCGACGCGCGCGACCGCCCACAACAGGAACATCGCCGGGGTCATCGCGGCCAGCGCGATGCTGAGCGGGGTCTGATCTGCGCCCCCGCCGATCTGCGCCATCAGCCAGACCGCGCCGATCACCGCCCCGACCCCGATGGCAACCGGATCAAGCCGCCATTCAAACCGCAGATAAAGCCGCCGAAACACCACCAGCGCCGCCGCCATGGCCAGCACCCGCAACGGGTAATGCACCGCCGGCGTCTCAGCAAAGGTCGAGGCGATCAACGCCGTGACCATGAACGCCACGAAGGGCAGGATCTGCGCCGCATTGATATCCTCGGCGATGGGCGGGGGCGCATGGGCCGCGGCGCGCGGCGCGTCGGTGGCCGCGCGCCAGAACCACGGAATGGTCCGCGACACCGCGATCATCCCCAATGACAGCGCTGAAAACAGCAGCCAGCCCGCATGGCTGTGAAACCCGTTCACCGCCAGATCAGGCGACACATGGGCACCGATCCAGATCAGCGCGCTGATCCGCACCGAATTCAACATCCAGCTGAGCGCAAGCCCGATCGGGATCAGCACCAGCACGTGGGGAAACCGCAGCTCGCTGCGGAACACGGTCAGATAGAAGGCCGCGAACAGGGTGATCAGCAAAATCCCCTCAACGCCCGAACATTGCTGCGCGACCGAGACGTCGAACCCGTCCGCACCGATCACGCGCAGGGCGGGATCGCTGATCACGTCCATGCCAATGCCGTTCAGCATCATGATCACGGTCTGGAAGGTTGCTTCGCTGATGACCTCCCACTGCCACAGAGACGTGAAGGCGCGCGCCATCTCTGGCGACAACGCCGCGGCGACCAGCCCGACCGCCAGCAGGGGGCCACCGCTGCGCAGCGCCGCGGCCCAGGCGCGCGGCGGTGCGATCACCATCAGCGCGCCGACCGCCGCCAGCGCCGATCCGGCCACCCATGCCGCGAACGCCACTGCCATCATCGCCGCCGGAACCTTAGCCACCAGAATCGCCCAAGGCGCGGCCAGCAGCACCGCGCCCGCCATGTTCATCGCCAACCAGCCCAGAGGCGCGCGGCCTGCGCCCGTGGCAGCGACGCCGAGGGCCTGCATCACCCCGGGCCGCGCCCACACAAAGACCAGCAACATGCCAAGCACCGAGATCGCCCGCAGCACCATGGTCGACATCATCTTGCACAGCGCGGGGGGTGCGTTCTCACGACACTCAAACGAATTTTCGAATTGATAGAGAGTGCTGAGGATCAACAGCTCAGCCATCACCAACGCGACCATCGGCAGCACGCGCCACATCAGCCGTGCCAATGGCGCAGGCGACGCAACGGGCTGCACAGATGGCATCATCGTGGGTCAAATCCCTTGTTCGAAAACCGCGCAGACAAGCGGCGGCCGACGGGCCGTCATTTGCGCCGACGGCGTTCCCAGATCAGCGCGCTGATGCCGCCGACCGCACCGATGGCGGCCAGACCGCTGAGGCCGTCGATCTCGGGAACCGAAATCGACGCACCGGCGAAAGCGGGCGAAGACATCAGGATAATCCCAAGCGAGATGAGCACCATATTCATTGAAAAGCATCCCTTGGGTTAAATTGGCGGTGGGGCGAGGTCACGAGCGCCGACGCTCCCACACAAAGGCCACGACGCCCGCAATCGCGGCCATGGCGGTCAGACCGCTCAGCCCGTCGATTTCGGGCACAAGCAGCGGCGGCGGCGCGAAAGCAGGCCCCGCCAGCAGCGCAATATAGGCGGTCAGGAAAAATTTGCTCATAAGGTGGCCTTTCCTGAGATATATTTGCACACAAGGCGCGACAGTCCCCGGTCAATGGCGACCGGGAACGCCTGCGGATCACTTCCGGCGGCGGCGTTCCCACACCAGCGTGACCACGCCAGCAACGGCGGCCATCGCCGTCAGCCCGCTGAGACCGTCGATTTCCGGCACTGGAACGACGCCTGCGAAGGCCGGGCTGGCGGCGAGAATGGCGATCGCGGCAAGATAGTATTTTGTCATTCTGTAAAGTTCCCCAACTGCAGAAATGGTCCCACCTGACGCCAGATGAAAGCGCAGATGGCCCCTCACGATAAGTTCATCTTACATTAACAAATTAGCAATCCAAAGTGAAATCATCTGGCGCGGAGGGCGGAGGCGTTGGCAGGGGGGGTGGCATCAGGGCGAAGCGGGTCGCCCAGCAGCTGCCCGAGCGTGTCGAACCGCGTGTCGGTGCCCTGCCCCAGACCAAATATGACCGCCTCAGCCTGTGCCATGGTGGGCCGCCGATATGTGCCCAGCATCCGGTCCCATATCGACAGGATTGCCCCCAGATTGACCGCTGCGTCATCAGGGGCGTCGCTGTGGTGCATCCGGTGCAGCCGCGGCGTGACGATCACCGTTTCCAGCACGTTCGCCCCCGGCACGGCGCGAATGTTCGCATGCTGCCAGATGTCAAACAAAAGCGTGAGCGCGGCATACACCAACGCGGCCGCCATCGGGACCCCCAGCGCCAGCACGACCGAGACATGCAGCGCTGAGGTCAGCAGCGCCTCCAACGGATGAAACCGCAGCGCTGAGCTGGCGTCGAGCTGTCGATCAGAATGATGGACCCGGTGAATGCGCCAGATCAGGCTGAACTTGTGCTCAAGCCGGTGGCGAACATAGTCGAAGAAATCAAGCGCAAGCAGCCCTGCGATGAAAGCTAGCCACAGCGGCGCATCAACTCGGTGAAACAGCCCAATCCCGGCGGCGGCGGCAAAGACGCTGGCGGAATAAATGCTCAGCGGCAGGATCAGCCGTGCGGTGCCCGTGCCGATGATCATCAGAACCGAAGATTGCAGCCAGCGCAGCCCATCGGGCCGCACACCGCAACGCCACGGCGCGCGCACTTCCAGCACCACAGCCAGCATGGCCAATACAGCAAGGGGCACCAAGGCAAGGGCCACATTGGCAATGGTTTCGAGCATTCCAGCAACAGACCCCACGCTCATCTCCCGATCCTTTCGCTGGACGAGGCGGCAGTTCGCGCCCCCGATGCACCGCCAACGCTAGCGTCCTGCCGCAAGGTGGCGCAAGCGCGGCAGCATGGGTTGATCCAAACGGGCGGTCAGTGGGCTGCGCCAAAGCATTGCCCCGGCATTTCACTGTGATACCAATTAAAAACCAGTTTAAAAATTCAAAAAAACACGAAAATATTATATAAAAAAGTATTAACTACAAAAAATTAAAATAAAATTGTCTTTATACTCCAAGGCGCGAACTTACGCAAAATCCGGTTTCGCTGACCATCAACCTTGCCGTTACAGGCAGCTTGCGCCAAAGCGGGCGACCCGAAAAACACTGACCGATCCCGGAAAATTCTAACCCCATCCGCTCAAAAGGCAGCATAGCGCCGCCGATGCCTTGGGCCCAAGACCGCGCGCCGGGGTCAGGCATGGCGCGTGGCCCAGCGGCGTGCAGGGCGGCTGCACGCTCTCAGACCGACAATTTGCGGCGCACGGCGGCGGCCTCAAGGTCGCCGCGCTTGCCCGCGATCACGCCTTCGCCGCGGTCAAGCACGAGGATGTCGTCCGCCAGATCCCACGCAAACTCAAAGAACTGCTCCACCAGCACAATCGCAATATCGCCGCGGTCACGCAGCATTTCGATGGCACGGCCGATGTCTTTGATGATCGAGGGCTGGATGCCCTCAGTCGGTTCATCCAGGATCAGCAGCCGTGGCCGTGTGGTCAGCGCACGCCCGATCGCCAATTGTTGCTGCTGGCCACCCGACAGATCGCCGCCGCGGCGCCGGAGCATGGATTTCAGGACCGGGAACAGCGTGAACACCTCACCCGGGATCGTGCGGTCCTTGCGTGCTAGCGGGGCGAAACCGGTTTCAAGGTTTTCATGCACGGACAGCAAAGGAAAAATCTCCCGCCCCTGGGGCACGATGGCGACGCCGCTGCGCGCGCGTTCATGGGGTTTGAGGGCGGAAATATCCCGCCCTTCCCATTCAATCGCGCCGCGGCTGATTTTCTGCTGGCCCATGATGGCGCGCATCAACGAGGTCTTGCCGACCCCGTTGCGCCCCATCACGCAGGTCACGCGCCCTGGCACCGCCGTAAGGCTGACGCCGCGCAGCGCCTGCGCGGCACCATAATGCAGATCAATGTCGGTCACAGTCAGCATGTCATCGTCCCAGATACGTTTCGATGACCTTGGGGTCGTTCGACACCTGATCAAACGAGCCTTCGGCCAGAACCGAGCCTTCGTTCAGCACGGTCACCTTCACCCCCAGCGCGCGCACGAAATCCATGTCGTGTTCAACCACCACCACGGTGGCGCGCCCGGCGATGTCGCGCAGCAGCTTGGCGGTCTCCATGGTCTCTGCATCGGTCATGCCGGCGGCGGGTTCATCCACCAGCAGCACGCGCGGGTTCTGCGCGAGCAGCATCCCGATCTCCAACCATTGTTTCTGGCCGTGGGACAGGTTGGCGGCCAGATCATCCCTGCGCTCTGACAGCCGGATCAGGGTCAGCAATTCATCGATGCGGTCCTGCTCTGCCGCGGTGCGCCGGGCGAACAGCATGTCAAACACCCCGCGCGGACCATCGAGGGACAGCAGGATGTTGTCCTCCACCGAATGGGTTTCGAACACGGTGGGCTTTTGGAATTTGCGCCCGACGCCCAGCCGCGCGATCCCCGCCTCATCCACCAGCGTAAGGTCGATTTCCCCGTCCAGCAGCACATCGCCGCTGTCGGGGCGGGTTTTGCCGGTGATGATGTCCATCATCGTGGTCTTGCCCGCGCCGTTGGGGCCGATGATGGCGCGCATCTCACCTTTTTGCAGGACCAGCGACAGGCCGTTGATGGCCTTGAACCCGTCGAAGCTGACGGACACACCGTCAAGATAAAGGATGGAATTCGCCGCTTTGACCGTCATGTCAGATCACTCCGCCGGGGTGCGCGCGGCGGGGGCGACTTTGTCCCCGCGGTGAAATCTGGCGCGCAGGGACCCAAGACCCCCGAGCACGCCGTGGGGCAGGAACAACGTCACCCCGATGAAAATCGCGCCAAGGGCGAACAGCCAGACCTCAGGGAACCAACCGGTCAGCAGGGTCTTGGCGCCGTTCACCAAGATTGCGCCCAGCACGGCGCCGACCAACAGGCCGCGCCCGCCGACCGCGACCCAGATCACGATCTCAATGCTGTTGGCGGGGGAAAATTCGCCCGGATTGATGATGCCGACTTGTGGAACATAAAGCGCGCCCGCGACGCCTGCCAGCATGGCCGACAGCACGAAAACGAACAGCTTGTACCCCTCAACCCTGAAGCCCAGAAACCGCGTGCGGCTTTCCGCATCGCGGATGCCCACCAGCACTTTGCCAAACCGCGATGACACCACCACGCGGCAGATCACAAACCCCAGCATCAGCGCGATGGCCGATGCCGCGAACAGCCCCGCGCGGGTCGCATCAGCCTGCAGATCAAACCCCAGCACGTCCTTGAAATCGGTCAGGCCGTTGTTGCCGCCGAACCCCATATCGTTGCGAAAGAACGCCAGCAGCAGCGCATAGGTCATCGCTTGGGTGATGATCGACAGGTAAACGCCGGTGACCCGCGACCGGAACGCCAGCCAGCCGAACACGAACGCCAGCGCGCCGGGCACCAGCATCGCCATCACCACCGCAAAGGTGAAATTGTCAAAGCCCAGCCAGAACCACGGCAATTCGTCATAGTTCAGGAACACCATGAAATCGGGCAGCACCGGGTTGCCATAAACGCCGCGCGGGCCGATTTCGCGCATCAGGTGCATGCCCATGGCATAGCCGCCCAATGCAAAGAACGCGCCGTGGCCAAGGCTGAGGATCCCGGCATAGCCCCAGATCAGATCGACCGACAATGCCAGCAGCGCGTAGCACAGGTATTTGCCAAACAAGGACACCGCGAAGTTCGGCAGATGGAATGTCGATCCCGGTGTTGCCAGCATGTTGGCCGCCGGCACCGCCACGGCCAGCACGGCGATGATCAGCAAAAAGGCGATGGAGCGGGTGTCGAGCGCGCGAAGGATCATGGCTCAGCCCTCCACAGACCGGCCCTTGAGGGCGAAAAGCCCCCGCGGACGGCGCTGAATGAACAAAATGATGAAGACCAGAACCAGAACCTTGCCGAGCACAGCGCCCGCATACGGCTCCAGAAACTTGTTGATGATGCCCAGCGTGAACGCCCCGGCCAGCGCACCCCAAAGGTTGCCGACCCCGCCGAACACCACGACCATGAAGCTGTCCACGATGTAGCTCTGCCCCAGATTGGGCGACACGTTGGAGATCTGGGACAGCGCAACGCCCGCCAGCCCCGCAACCCCGGCCCCAAGGCCAAAGGTCATCGCGTCCACCCAGCCGGTTTTCACGCCCATGGCAGCGGCCATGCCGCGGTTTTGCGTCACCGCGCGCATCTGCAGGCCCATTGGCGTCCGCTTCAGGATCAGTTGCAGCATGGCGAACACCGCCAGCGCGAACACCAAGATCCACAGCCGGTTCCAGGTGATGGTCAGCTGGCCGATTTCAAACGCGCCGGACATCCATTGGGGGTTGCCGACCTCTTGATTGGTGGGACCAAAAATTGACCGGATCGCCTGCTGCAAGATCAGCGAGACGCCCCAAGTGGCCAGCAGCGTCTCAAGCGGTCTGCCGTAAAGCCATCGCACCACGCCGCGTTCAATGATCACGCCGACACCGCCCGCCACCAGAAACGCCAGTGGCGCGGCGATCAGCAGCGACCAGCCGAACAGTTCGGGGGCTGAGGACCGGATGACCTCCTGCACCACATACGTTGTGTAGGCGCCCAGCATCACCAGCTCACCATGTGCCATGTTGATGACGCCCATGACGCCAAAGCTGATCGCCAAGCCAATCGCGGCCAGCATCAGCACCGAACCCAGCGACAGCCCGTACCAGATGTTCTGGCCCGCATCCCAAAGGACACGCGATTGTTCAATCTGGTTATGGGCGGCCAGCGCGGCGGCGGCGATTTCCGCATCAGGATTGGTCAGCTGCGGGTTGATGAGCGCAAGCGCATCCCGGTCGCCCGACGCGCCCAGTTCCGTCAGCGCGGCGACTTTCTCAACGCTCGACAGGTCAGAGACCAGAACCGCAGCCGCCCGCGCGGCTGACAGCGCGATGCGCACGCGGTCATCAGCCTCAGTCACCAGGGCGGCATCAAGCGCGGAGATCAGATCGGCGTCAGGCGCCTTGATCATATTCTCAGCCGCCGCAAGCCGCAGGGCCGGATCAGCGGCGCGCAGCGTCAGGGCGGCGGTGGCGGCGCGGATCGCGCGGCGCAAAGCATTGTTAACCTTGATTTTCGCACCATCTCGGCGCCCGATCTCACCCAAGGCATCGCCCGAAAGCGGATCAAAGGCGACGGAGTTCGCCCCATCCGCGGCGACCCGCACCACGGTGCCGTCTTTTTTCAACGCCTGCAGATCGCCCGCACCCAACGCATCCAACAGACCGACAGCGCGTGGATCGCCGGTCTCAGCAATGGCGGACACGATCGCGGCGCGATCGTCGTAGGACCCTTCGGGCAGCTGCGCGGTAAGGGCCTCAAGCGTTTGGGAAAAAGCAGGCGTGATCAGCGTGATCAGGCACAAAAGCGCAAGCGTTATGGGTCTCATCAAGGTCATGATCTCAGGTTTTCCGGCGCGTTGGCCTTGGGCCGGGCGATCCTCGGGCATGGTGGCCAAGGGTCCCGGTCTTGCGCTGCAAAAGCTGCGGCGAAGGTTCGGGAGTGTCCCGGCGGCGAGGGAGGGCCACCGCCGGGACGCAGGCAGATCAGGGGCGCGGCCCCCGATCTGCCATCAGGGCGCAGGCGTCAGTTGCCCATGCCGCCGCACTGGCCGGTCTCAACGTTAAAGTTGCCGCACGACATCGGCGCACGCCAGTCGGAGATCAGCATCTTGCTGTCGGGCAGGTAATCGGACCACGCATCACCAACCACGAGGCCAGAGGTTTCCCACACCGTCTCAAGCTGGCCATCGGCCTGGATCTCGCCGACCAGCACCGGCTTGGTGATGTGGTGGTTGGGCATCATGGCCGACAGACCGCCGGTCAGGTTGGGAACAGACACGCCGATCATGGCGTCGATCACTGCGTCTGTGTCGGTGGTGCCCGCCGCTTCGACCGCTTTGACCCACATGTTGAAGCCGATGTAATGGGCTTCCATCGGGTCGTTGGTCACGCGATCAGTGGATCCGATGAAGGTCTGCCACGCATCAATGAACTTGTCATTCTCAGGGCTGTTGACCGACATGAAGTAGTTCCAGGCTGCAAGATGGCCAACCAGCGGCGTGGTATCAAGACCCGCAAGTTCCTCTTCACCCACTGAGAACGCAACCACGGGGATGTCTTCGGCCGAAACGCCTTGGTTGCCGAGCTCTTTATAGAACGGCACGTTGGCATCACCGTTGATCGTCGACACCACCGCAGTCTTTTTGCCCGCCGACCCAAAGGTCTTGATGTCCGACACGATGGTCTGCCAATCAGAATGACCGAACGGCGTGTAGTTGATCATGATGTCTTCGTCCGCCACGCCTTTGGCTTTCAGATAAGCCTCAAGGATTTTGTTCGTGGTACGCGGATAGACGTAATCGGTGCCAGCGAGGACCCAGCGCGTGACACTTTCGGTTTCCATCAGGTAATCGACTGCGGGGATCGCCTGCTGGTTCGGCGCGGCACCTGTGTAGAACACGTTGCGCTGGGATTCTTCGCCCTCATACTGCACTGGGTAGAACAGGATGGAGTTTAGTTCTTCAAACACTGGCAGAACCGATTTGCGCGAAACTGAGGTCCAGCAGCCAAACACCGCCGACACTTTGTTGACGTCGATCAGCTCTCGCGCCTTTTCGGCAAAAAGCGGCCAGTCCGACGCAGGGTCGACCACGACTGCCTCAAGCTGTTTGCCCAGCAGGCCACCCTTTTTGTTCTGCTCCTCGATCAGCATAAGCATAACGTCTTTGAGCGTGGTCTCAGAGATCGCCATTGTGCCCGAAAGCGAATGCAGAATGCCGACTTTGATGGTGTCTTCCTGCGCGTTGGCCGAGCCTGCAAAGGCGGCGGCGGCGGCGAGGCCGAATATCGTGTTGCGAATGATGTTCATTTGTCTCTCCTGCCGCGGAAAGCCGCCGGATCCGATCCCGACCTTGATCGGCGCGTGGCCGAATGTCAGGTGAGAGGAGATCGGTCGATGGCTCCGCTGTCGTTTGATCCCGTGCGGCGATGGGCAGACCTTTGACCCGTCACCCGTCGTCGCACACCGGTTCCCGCGCTCCGTCCTCATCGCCTCAATGCGACGTGGCTTCAGGTCCGGCTGGGGTCAGTCGCCCATTCATCTCGCAGGTGCGCAAGGATGTTTCGCCTCAAAATAGGCAGATTTAGGTAAGTGGTGAAAATTTAATCACTTAAACCTGCTAAAATGGGAATCTTTGGGCATGCCAAGGTCTCGCGCCGCTCCTATAGTGCCCTGCAACATGGCAACCATGAAGGGAGGGCCGAGATGGACAGTTTGCGCACGCAGCCCCTCGGGCAAGACGCCCCTGACGCGGTGAAAGATGCCCCGCAGACGCCGAAAACAAACCACATCGCAACCTCTCCGGCGGCGGGCCGTGGCGGCACTGGGCGCGAATCGCGGCCCTGCGCCCAGCCCCGCGCCATCGGCGAAGCGATGGTCGGCGCCAAGGCGGCGCGCGGCATATCGGTGCTGGCCGATCTGCGCCAACGCGGCTGCGCCAAGGCGCTTTTGCCGATCACGCCTGACCCTGGGCTGTCGGCGGTTCTGCTGAACACCGCGGGCGGCATCACCGGCGGCGATCGGCTGACCTATGGCGGCCATGCCCGGATCGGCGCGCGCCTGACCCTGACCACCCAGGCGGCGGAGCGTGCCTATCGCGCCCAGCCCGGGGAAATCGGCCGCGTCGACGCCGCGCTGCACATTGATGCGGGCGGGCGCATCGACTGGCTGCCACAGGAAACCATCCTGTTCGACGGCTGCGCATTGTCACGCACCCTGACCGCCGATCTGGCCGAGGACGCGTCCCTGCTGGCGGTTGAGGCGGTCATCTTCGGCCGCGCCGCCATGGGTGAGGTGTTGACTGAGACATATTTCAGCGACGCCTGGCGCATCCGGCGTGCGGGGCGGCTGATTTACGCCGATGGATTTCGCCTGATCGGCCCCGCTGCGCTGTCGCGCCCCGGCGCCTTGAAAGGCGCGGGCGCGGTGGCGTCAGTGCTGCTGGCCGCCCCCGGGGCTGAGACGCTGAAAGCCCGCGCTCTCACGGCTTTGGGGGATGCGCCCGACGCCGGGCTCAGCGCTTTTGACGACATGATCTCCGTGCGCATCATCGCCCCTGATGGCATGGCGCTGCGCCGCCGCCTGATCCCGCTGCTCACCCTGCTTCGCGGTGCGCCGCTGCCCAAAGTCTGGACGCTCTGAGGAAAACCCCACGATGAACCTGACGCCGAGAGAGAAAGACAAGCTGCTGATCGCCATGGCAGCAGAGGTCGCGCGCAAACGGCTGGCCCGCGGGGTGAAGCTGAACCACCCCGAGGCCATCGCCCTGATCACCGATTTTGTGGTCGAAGGCGCGCGCGACGGCCGATCAGTCGCCGATCTGATGGAGGCCGGGGCCAGCATTGTCGCGCGAGAGCAATGCATGGACGGCATCGCCGAGATGGTCCGCGACGTGCAGGTTGAGGCGACCTTTCCCGACGGCACCAAGCTGGTGACGGTGCATCAGCCGATCCGCTGATCTTCATATATTACACGAATAAACACCCACAAGGATCTGACGCATATGTTTAAATTTTCCGCCGTTGCATCGCTTTTGCCCAGCTTTGCCCTCGCCCATGGCGGGCCAGCGGGGCACGCGCATCCCCACGGGCTCGAAAGCCTGCTTCTGGCCGCGCTCGTCGGTCTTGCAATCCTGGTGTTCCGCCAGATGCGCCACTGAAAGGGCCGATCATGATCCCCGGAGAGATAATGCCCCGCGAAGGCGAAATTGAACTGAACGCAGGTCGCGAGGCGATCACGATGATCGTCGCCAACGCCGGTGATCGCCCGATCCAGATCGGCAGCCATTATCATTTTGCCGAAGCCAATGACGGACTGAAATTTGACCGCATCGCCGCGCGCGGCATGCGGCTCGACATCCCCGCTGGCACCGCGGTGCGGATCGAACCGGGCCAGTCGCGCGAGGTTCAGCTGATCCCCTATGCGGGCGCCAGGCGGGTGTTTGGCTTCAACCAAAAGATCATGGGCGACCTGTAAACCAATGATAAAAATGGTTTCCCTATCCTTTTTCTACCCGACTGACGCTGATCGCGTCTGGACCGTTTCCAGCGACTATGACGCGCTGGAAAAGGTCACCGCAGGCATGGTGGCGTTCCGCGGCCTGCCGCGGCGGCGGATGGTGCAGGGCGACGCGCTCAACGTTGAGGTGTCGATGTTTGGGCTGCTGCCGTGGAAACCCTACCGCATCGAGATGATCGAAGTGGACAACGACGCCCGCACGTATCTGAGCGAGGAGCATGGCGCAGGCGTCAAGACCTGGACCCATCGCCACCGCGTGACCCCGACCGGGGCCGGCTGCACCTTGACCGACAGGATCGAGATCGATGCAGGCCGCCTTACCCTCGTGGCCGCCCTTTGGGCGCGGCTGATGTACCAACGGCGGCACCCGGCCCGGCTGTGGCTGCTCGGCCTTTCCTGACGGAGCGTTCTTCATGCCTCACATGATTTCCCGCGCGGACTATGCCGCGATGTACGGCCCGACCACCGGCGACCGGGTGCGCCTTGCGGACACCGAACTTGTGATAGAGGTTGAAAAAGACCTGACAACCTACGGAGAAGAAATAAAATTTGGCGGCGGAAAGGTGATCCGTGATGGCATGGGTCAATCCCAAGTCACCCGCGCAGGCGGCGCCGTGGACACCGTGATCACCAACGCGCTGATCGTCGATTATACCGGGATCTACAAGGCCGATGTTGGCCTGCGGTCGGGCCGCATCGCCGCCATCGGCAAGGCGGGCAACCCCGACACCCAGCCCAATGTCGACATCATCGTCGGCCCCGGCACTGAGGTGATCGCAGGTGAGGGCCGCATCCTGACCGCGGGCGGGTTTGACAGCCACATCCACTTTATCTGCCCGCAACAGCTTGAAGACGCACTGCATTCTGGGGTCACCACCATGCTCGGCGGCGGCACCGGACCTGCGCACGGCACCCTGGCGACCACCTGCACCCCCGGTCCTTGGCATATCGGGCGCATGTTGCAGGCGATTGATGGCGTGCCGATGAACATCGGCTTTTCGGGCAAGGGCAACGCATCCTTGCCCGGCGCGCTTGAAGAAATGGTCACCGCGGGTGCCTGCGCGCTGAAGCTGCACGAAGACTGGGGCACCACCCCCGGCGCCATCGATTGCTGCCTGACCGTGGCGGACCAGATGGACGTGCAGGTGATGATCCACACCGACACGCTGAATGAAAGTGGTTTCGTAGAAAACACCATCAAGGCCCTGAAAGGGCGCACGATTCATTCGTTTCATACTGAGGGCGCAGGCGGTGGCCACGCCCCTGACATCATCAAGATCTGCGGCGAGGAAAACGTCATCCCGTCCTCGACCAACCCGACACGGCCCTTCACGGTGAACACCCTTGAGGAACATCTCGACATGCTGATGGTCTGCCATCACCTGTCCAAATCGATCCCCGAGGACGTCGCCTTTGCGGAATCGCGCATCCGGCGTGAAACCATTGCGGCCGAAGACATCCTGCACGACATGGGCGCGTTCTCGATCATCGCGTCGGACAGTCAGGCGATGGGCCGGGTCGGAGAGGTGCTGATCCGCACCTGGCAGACCGCCGACAAAATGAAGCGGCAGCGCGGGCGCCTTGCCGAAGAAACCGGCGAGAACGACAATTTCCGCGTGCGCCGTTATATTGCGAAATACACCATCAACCCGGCGATCACCCATGGAATGTCCGCTGAAATCGGATCAATCACTGTAGGAAAACGCGCCGATCTGGTGCTGTGGAACCCGGCATTCTTTGGTGTGAAGCCGGAAATGGTGCTGATGGGCGGCATGATCGTCTGCGCGCAGATGGGGGACCCAAACGCGTCAATCCCCACGCCGCAGCCGGTTTATTCGCGCCCGATGTTCGGTGCCATGGGCCGCGCAGTGGAGCACAGCGCGATCACCTTCGTCAGTGGCGCGGCGATCGATGCGGGAATGCGCGAAAAACTGGGGCTGGCCAAGCAATTGGTGGCGGTCAAAAACACCCGCGGCGGGATCGGCAAATCGTCAATGATGCTGAACAACGCGACGCCGCAGATGGAGGTGCATCCGGAAACCTACGAGGTGCGCGCCAACGGCGAACTGCTGACCTGCGAACCCGCCGAAGTGCTGCCGATGGCGCAGCGTTATTTCATGTTTTGATCATGCCGATTTCGCCGCGCGACGCATCCTTGGATGCCGCCAACGACGACCTCTTCGCTGCAAAGCGCGCGTCAGGCGACGAGGATGTTGGCGAAAGCCGCTTGCGCAGGCCGATCTCGTTTCTGGTCGCGCATGCGCTTTTATCAAAGGTCGCCCCTTGCTGAGCCCAAAGCCTAACCCTCATCAATCACATCTTCTTCAGGCCCATGCGGATCTGGCACATGCGGCTTGGCAACGACGTAATCGATCTCTCGCTCGGTCAGATAGCGCGGGTCATGGCGGATTGCCTCCGGCAATTTGGCGGGGTCGACGCGCACCGATCTGCGGCGCGTGACCGTGACCACGCCATGCGGCCCGTCAAACACGCCGATGCCTTTGGCGACGAACTCCGCCCGCAGCGCCTCGCGCCGCGCCTTCAGGCGGTTAATCTCCTGAGAAATGTAGAGAAACTCATCCACCGGATCGATGTTTCTGCGCATGACGCCCTCGCTGCCAACCATCTGGCCCAAACGTAGAGCAAAAACATGATCCACGCCCGCTCCATCGCTGCTGCGACCGATCCCATCGACACCGCGACCCTGGCCTATGACGACCGCTGGCGACGGCGCGCGCGGATGGTGTCGGACGGCGGGATCGAATTCCTGCTCGACCTGCCTGAGGCGACTGAACTGGGTGCTGGGATGGCGCTGGTGCTGGAAGACGGCCGCCAGATTGCGATCATCCCAGCGCCGGAGCCGTTGACCGAAGTGCGCGCCAATGATGCGCTGCATCTGACGCGACTTGCGTGGCATCTGGGCAACCGCCACCTGCCGGTGCAGATCGAAGGGGGGCGCCTGCTGATCCGCCGCGACAAAGTGCTGGAGGACATGCTGCGCAGGCTCGGCGGTGCGCTGCACCACAGTGTCGAAGCGTTTTCCCCCGAAGGCGGTGCCTATGGCGTGGGACGCACCCATGGCCACAGCCACGGGCAGGATGCCCATGCCGATCCAAACGCCCATATCCGCGCAGATGACCCTGACCATGGGCACGGCCACAGCCACGGCCACAACCACAGCCACGAAGATGACCACCGCCATCACGGCCATTCCCACGGGTCCGGGGAATGACCCCACCCGCGAAATCTGCCGCACTGCTGGCCGCATGGCTGTCCCCCGGCTATCCGGTCGGGGCGTTCGCATGGTCGCACGGGCTGGAAAACGCAGTGGCCGAAGGGCTGGTGACCGATGCCGCGACGTTCCGCGATTGGGCCGAGGATTGCTTGCGCCACGGTGCCGGACGCTCAGACGCGATCCTGATGGCCCATGCGTGGCGCGACCCAGCCGATGAGGCCCCGGCAGACTTGGCCGCAGCCCTGACACCGTGCAAGGAACGGCGGGCGGAGACGCTGGCCCTTGGGGCCGCATTCGCCGCGACCACGGGCGCGACATGGGGGCCAAAGCTGGCGCCCGCCGCTTATCCAGTGGCGCTGGGGCGCGCCGCACGAGCCCATGGCGCGTCTTTGGACATGCTGCTGCCGATGTTCCTGCATGCGTTCGCGGCCAATCTGGCGTCAGCCGCCGTACGACTGGTCCCGCTGGGCCAGACCGAGGCGCAGGCCGCGCTGGCCGCCTTGATGCACACCGCGCATGACATGGCCCACGATGCCGCAACCGCCGACCTGTGGGATGTCGGAGGCGCGGCCATGCGCGCCGACATCCACGCCATGCGCCATGAGACTTTGGAGCCGCGCCTGTTCCGATCCTGACCCAATGGAGACACCCCAAATGACATCCCCCAACGGCCCGCTGCGCCTGGGCATCGGTGGCCCTGTGGGCGCCGGCAAGACCACGTTGACCGACCGGCTGTGCAAGCGGCTGCGCGATGAATACTCGCTCGCGGCCATAGCCAACGACATCTACACGCGTGAGGATGCCGAGGCGCTGATGCGCAGCCAGGCGCTGCCGCTGGACCGGATCATGGCGGTGGAAACCGGGGGCTGCCCGCACACCGCGATCCGCGAGGACGCGTCGATCAACCTTGCCGCCATCGCCGAGATGCGCGCGCGCCACCCGGATCTGGATCTGATCCTGATCGAAAGCGGCGGCGACAACCTGTCGGCCACGTTCAGCCCCGAACTGGCGGATCTGACGATCTATGTGATCGATGTTGCGGCGGGTGAGGACATTCCCCGCAAAGGTGGCCCAGCGCTGACACGGTCAGATCTGCTGGTGGTCAACAAAACCGATCTGGCACCGTATGTCGGGGCATCTTTGGACAAAATGCGGACCGATTGCCTGGCGATGCGGCGCGGACGGCCGTTCGTGTTCACCAATCTGCGCGCCGGAGACGGGGTGGATGAGATCGCGGAATTCGTGATTCGCGAAGGCGGGCTTTAAGCGCACTTTAACCATCGCCGCGCACATTCGACCCATGATCACTTTGACACGGCATGGGCCGCCCGAAACCTGGGTGCGGCAGCTCTTCAGTTCCAAACAGGCGCTGTGCGGCGGCGTGATCCGCCGCGCGGCAAAGGATGTTGACCGCGAAATGGGCCGCGCCGCGCTGGAGCGGGAGGTGCGCCGCCGCGGCTGGCATATGCTCGAAAGCGGAGATCAGGTGGTGATCATATGCTCGGACGATGAGCTGCGCGTGATCTGCTGAGGACAAATTCTTCTGCGAAGAATTGGCGCGGCCTCAGCTGCGCTTCGCCCGCGGCATCGCCCGTGGCGCGGCTTTGGGCGCCTGATCCGACGCAGTTGCTTCGGTCGGCGTCTCAATATCAGGAACCGCCGCGCGGATCGCTGCCGTGCCGACAGCCCGCGGGCGCTGAGACGGCATCGGCACTGAGATGCCATTGGCGCTGACGCGCACGTTCCGCGCCGGCCGCCGGGTCGGGCGCGGGGCGGCGAGGGCCAGCTGCGCTTCTTCAGGCCCGACCTTGTCACCATTGGCCAGTTTCAGCGCCGCCACCACCCGCGCCAGATGCGCCAGCATGGCGGCATCGCCGATGGCGGAGGTTTCAAACACGCTCAGCGCCGCGATGGCTGCACGGCCATTCAGTTCGGTGAACGCGCGCCACAGCCGCGGGCTGAGGATCGGGGCGGCATCGGGGCTGCGGTCTTCGATCAGAATAAAAAGCACGCCGTCGAAACTGCGCGATTCGACGATGGAGATGTCGTTAGCCCCGCCGCCCATGCCCACCGTGACGCGGCCCTCGTCCGAGCGCAGGAATCGCTCCAGACGCGCGGCGGCAACGCGGCGGTCAGCGCCTTGCGCGTCAAACAGCGGCTCAGCCCCGATGGACAGGGTCACCAGCCCGTTGACCAGCGCTGCCTCGCCCGTGGCCGGCACCGCGCCCAGAAGCGTGCAATCCTCGATCAGCACGAACACCGCTGCGCCCTGGTCCTGCACCGCCTCTCGGTCCACGCAGAACCCGGCGGGGGGGGCCACGATCACATCGCGCCCGCCCGCAGTCACCACCAGCGGGCCATCTTGATCCGCGCCACCACCGGTCACAGACATGCGCGGCGCGCCGGGTTGGGCGCAGGCGGACATCAGCGCCGCAAATGCAAGCGCAACCGCGGCGCCGCGGGAAAGGGCAAAGCGGAAGCGGGGCAGGATCAGGGTCATCAGGGCTTTCGGCGCAAAGGACGCTGCGCAGAGGCTGTCAGGCCCTGCGCCGCCGGGGGGCACATCGCCGCGCCGCATCCGGAGTGAGCTGTCAGACGAGGGGGCGGCGCCGAGGCCCGCCCCCCTGCCCGGGTCACAGATCGAAGTAGATATGCGTCTCAGCCTTCGCGCCCGGATGGGTCACGGCGCCAAGACGGGTAGAGCCGACGAGCTGCGCATATTTCCACAGCGCGCCTGAGGCGTAGTTGGTCGGGCGCGGGCCCTTCCAGTGGACCTTGCGGGCTTCGAGTTCCTCATCGGTCAGATCGACCGAAATCTCACCTTTGATGGCGTCGATGGTGATCATGTCACCATCCATGAGCATGGCGATCGGGCCGCCATGGGCCGCCTCAGGCCCGACATGGCCGATGCAGAAGCCGCGCGTGGCGCCAGAAAAGCGCCCGTCAGTGATCAGCGCGACCTTCTTGCCCATGCCCTGACCCGACAGCGCCGCGGTGGTGGACAGCATTTCACGCATGCCCGGGCCACCCGAGGGGCCTTCGTTGCGGATAACAAGGACCTCACCTTCCTTGTAGGAGCGCTTCTGCACCGCCTCAAACGCGTCTTCTTCGCATTCGAACACGCGCGCCGGGCCTGTGAAGACCTGCTCTTCAGCAGACATGCCAGCAACTTTGACAATGGCACCTTCGGGGGCGATGTTGCCCTTCAGCCCGACCACGCCACCGGTTTTCGACAGAGGGGTGGCGACCGGATAGATCACGCGGCCATCGGCCTCACGGGTGATCAGGTCCAGTTCTTCGCCCATGGATTTGCCCGATGCGGTCATGCAATCTTCGTGCATCAGGCCCGCTTTGCGCAGCTCTTTCAACACCACCGGCACGCCACCGGATTCGTACAGATCCTTGGCCACGAACTGGCCGCCGGGTTTCAGATCGACGAAGTAAGGCGTGTCGCGGAAGATGTCGCACACATCGAACAGATCGAAATCAATGCCCGCTTCGTGCGCGATGGCCGGCAGATGCAGGCCCGCATTGGTGGACCCGCCGGTGCAGGCCACAACGCGCGCGGCGTTTTCCAAAGATTTCAACGTAACGATGTCGCGCGCGCGGATGTTCTTGGCGATAAGGTTCATCACGGCGCGGCCCGAGGCCTCACCATACTGGTCGCGCGATTCGTAAGGCGCGGGCATGCCGGACGAATTCATCAGCGCCAGCCCGATGGCTTCGGACACGCAGGCCATGGTGTTGGCCGTATACTGACCACCGCACGCGCCTGA
Source organism: Paracoccaceae bacterium (assembly GCA_047610385.1). Classification (GTDB taxonomy): domain Bacteria; phylum Pseudomonadota; class Alphaproteobacteria; order Rhodobacterales; family Rhodobacteraceae; genus JBOCEF01. The sequence goes on from JBLGAC010000006.1 coordinate 103,986, forward strand.
GGTCGGGCACGCGATGCGCTCCAGAATATCAAGCTCAGCGTCGGACATCTCACCAGCCTGGTGCTTGCCGACGGCTTCAAAGACGTCCTGAACCACGACATCCTTGCCGTTCAGACGCCCCGGCAGAATGGACCCGCCATACATGAAGACTGACGGCGTGTTCAGCCGCACCATCGCCATCATCATGCCCGGCAGGGATTTGTCGCAGCCTGCCAGCCCGACAATGGCGTCGTAGCAATGGCCGCGCATGGTCAGTTCAACCGAATCCGCGATGGCTTCGCGTGACGCGAGCGAGGAGCGCATGCCTTCGTGGCCCATGGCGATGCCGTCGGTCACGGTGATGGTGGTGAATTCGCGCGGCGTGCCGTGGGCAACCTTGACGCCCATCTTCACCGACTGCGCCTGACGATTCAACGAGATGTTGCACGGCGCGGCTTCGTTCCAGCAGGTGGCGACGCCAACCAATGGCTGGTGAATTTCCTCATCCGTCAGACCCATGGCATAAAGGTAGGAGCGGTGCGGCGCGCGCTCGGGACCCTCAGTGACATGGCGGCTGGGCAGATTGGCTTTGTGTTTGATCCTGGCGTCCATCACGGCGTTTCCCTGCATCGAGCGGCGGCACCCGAGCCTTGGGCGGCGCACGCAATGGCGGCGGCGGCGGAGCGCCCCGCATCACTGATTTTTGTGTGGCGCGGCCGGTTCCCGCGCGTTCTACAGGCTTAAGCGTGCGCGACGCGCGGCGCAAGCGTCGCCGAGACGCCCGAGCGGTCGATTTCACGCCATCACAGGCCCGCAATTAACGATACGGTAATGCAGTTGCTGGACGACTGATCACCGAAACCCTAGATTTAGCCGCGAAGGAGAACAATCCACATGGCCACATTCCGGCATCCGCTGACAATCTTTAGCGAAGCGGCCAAGCCGCGCGCGCAGATATGGCGGACGCTATTGGGAATCGTGATGGCCCTTGCCATGGTGATTGCGCTGTCGCTGCTGATGCGCATTGGCGTCGACACCATCTTGTTCGGACAGCCGCAGGAAAGCGGCAGGGCCTTGTTGCGATCGGCGCTGCGCGAGACGGCAGCGCCATCCTCAACCCTGTCGTTCTTGCTGTATCTGGCGACCTTTGCGGGGTTTTGGCCCGCGCTGTGGGTGACGCTGCGGGTGGTGCACAAACGCTCAGGCGCCACGCTGTGGGGGCCGGAGGGGCGGATCAACTGGCGCCATTTCCGCATCGGGTTGGCGATCTCGCTCGCGCTTGGGGCCGCAGCTTGGATGCCCTTTGTCTACGCAAGCGGGCCAGAGGCGTTCGCGCTGCGCGGCATGGGCGCGTGGCTGCCGATCCTTGCGGTCGGGCTGCCGCTGATCTTCGTGCAGACGGCGGCTGAGGAACTGCTGTTCCGCGGCTACATGCTGCAACAATTCGCGGCGCGGACCTGGTCGATCCTGGGTTGGTCGGTGCTGCCATCCATGATGTTCGCCGCCCTTCATCCATCGGTGGATGAGCCGCTGGGCCTCAACTGGTTCAGCTTTGTCTTCGGGCTGATCATGGCCGCCGTGACATCGCGCACCGCCAATCTGGGCGCGGCGGTGGGGCTGCATTTCGGGCACAACATCATCAACGTGCTGCTGATCGCGCCAATCTCGCTGGGCATGAACGCGGCGCTGATTTCATTGCCCGCAGATCTGGACATCAGGGGACCGAAATTCGTCTACATCGCGGTGATGTTCATCGGAGCGTTGATCTATATGGGGCGCACCGATCTGAAATTCCTGATGGCCTGGCGCGAGGATCCTTCGCGCAAGGGACAATCACCGATCAAGCTGGTGGTGCCGCTGTCGGAAAAATTCATCAAGGCGCGCCGCCGACGCCTCGCCAAGGGCGGGGCCTGACGGCGCGCCGGGCCGTCAAAGGCAGGCGGTGTAAATCTCTGTCGCGTCGGCCAGTGTCATTTCCCGCGGGTTGTTGACCAGCAGGCGTTGCTGCTTCATCGCGTCTTCGGCCAGCATGGGGATGTGGTTGTGCGAAACCCCAACCTGCGACAACCGGGTCTTGAGGCCAATGGCCGGCGCCAAGTCACGAAACCCGTCAACCAGCGCCTGCCCGCCCGCGCGTCCGGGGAACACGATGGGGGCCAGTTCGGCATACAGCGCCTCAGCCGCGGGCATGTTGAAATTCAGCACTTCGGGCAGCACAAGGCAGTTGGACAGGCCGTGCGGCACATGAAAATGCCCACCAAGCGGATAGGCCAGCGCATGCACCGCCGCGACCGGCGCGTTGGTGAACGCCATGCCCGCCAGCATCGAGCCCAGCAACATGGCGGCGCGGGCCTCCATGTCATCGGGCGTGTCGCAGACCCGGCGGATGTTGCCGCCCAGCAGGCGCAGCGCCTCGCGCGCCAGACAATCTGACACCGGGTTCTTCAGGCGGGCAGACGTATAGGCCTCAATCGCGTGGACCATGGCGTCGACCCCGGTGGCCGCAGTGACCTCGCGCGGCAACCCCAAGGTCAGCGCGGCGTCCAGCACGGCCCAATCGGGCAACAGCTGCGGCGCAACCACGCCTTTTTTCTCGCTCGCGCCCGTGGTGACGATGGCGATCGGGGTCACCTCTGACCCGGTGCCCGCGGTGGTCGGCACCAAGATCAGCGGCGCGCGGCGGCCCTTGACCAGCCCGACACCATAAATATCCGCCAGATTTTCATCCGAGGTCAGCAGCAGCGCCACCAGCTTGGCCGTGTCCATTGAGGACCCGCCCCCCACCGACACCACCCCGTCGCAGCCAGCGCCGCGCGCGCGCGCAGCCGCCGACAGCACTAACGATTCAGGCGGATCGGCCACAACATCATCGATCAGGAAAATCCCGAGGCCCGCGGCCGCGATCCCCGCCATCGCGGCATCGGCGAGGCCCAGACCCAGCACCCCCTTGTCGGTGACGAAGGCGACTTTGGTCACGCCCTGTTCGGCCGCCAAAGCGCCGATTTTGGCTGAGGCGCCGGGTTCAGACAGGATCGCGGGCGTGGTGCGGAAAGTGAAGGCGGTCATTGGCTGGGCTTCCTTGTCAGTCTCGCGCACACGTTGGGTCAGTCTCGCGCACGCATGTGAAACATCGTTTCGCGAATTGAATGCAGCGCAGTTTGACCCATCCTGACGTGGCGGAAAAGGCCTCTGTGGCGGATCGGGCCTAAAAGACCACGCGCGCCGCTCAGCGCAGCGAAAACACGATCGGCAGGGAAAAGCGCACGGCCCCTGCGGGCGGCGGCGCGAAGGGCGACGCGGCGCGGGCGGCGTCCAAGGCGGCGTCATCCAACGCCGCGCGCCCTGATGACTGTGCCAGCGACAGCCCGGTCAGCCCACCGTCAGCGCCGATCGACAGCGCAAGCACCGCTTTGCCCTGCCAGCCGCGCCGCTGGGCCGCGCGCGGATAGGCGCGGTGGCGCAGGATCGCAGCGCGCACCAGATCGCCATAGGCGGCAGCGCCCGCCTTTGCCGCCCCGTCACCGGCGCGCGCGGCCCCATCGCCAAGCGCCCCGCCGGGGGGGGCGGCCACGGTGCCCTGCCGCGCATCATCAGAGGCACGCCCAGACACTGCGGCAGATGGCGCGGGGGCAGATGGCGCTTCGGCAGGCTGCGCGGCGGGCCGCTGCGATGGCCGGACCGACTGTTCGGGCGCAAATTGCAGCGGCGCATCCGCAGGCGGCACATCAGTGCGGGGCGCAGCCATCTGCGGCGCACGCGCAGGCGCGGGCGCGGCAGGCGCCGTTGGCCCTGATCGGGCGACGCCGGGCATCGGAGCAGTGGCGCGCGGCGGCGCGATGGCCATGGGCAGCGGCGCGGGCGATGCCGCCTCAGGGATCCGCGGTGCCTCGGACGGCGCGGGCGGCGCAAGCGGCGTGTCGCGCGCAAGGGCGGGGGCGGCGGCAGGCACCTGCGAGACCGGCGGTGCAGCCAGCGCGGCGATCGGGTCCGGCGCGGGCATCTCAGCCGCCGGGGCCGGGGCTGCCGCCGCCGCGACCATGGGCGGCGTGCGCCATGCGGCGGTCAAAGCGGCGATATCGCCGGACGCGGCGCTAAGTCCCCCCGACACAGGCGCGCTGCCCTGCCCGCCCCCGGCGCCGGCGCCGCCCACAACAGGCGCATCTTGCCATGCCCACAGCGCGGCCAAATGCAGCCCAAGCGCGATGGCCACTGCGGCGCAGCCCTCCAGCACCCTGCGGCGCAGGTGGGGGTTTGGGCGCGCGCGCGGCATGGCGCTGGGATGCAGGACGATGCTCATGGCGCACGCCCCGTCTCAATGGCCACCATGGCGCGGGGGGCGCCGCGGGCGGCAAGGGCGGCCAGCGCGTCGGCCAACGCGACGCCAGGCAGATTGCGATCAGCGCGGATCATCGGCGTCTCCCCGTCCTGCAAAGCGGCGATCAGCGCGTCATAGGCCGCGGCGCCGCGCGCCTCGCCAAACGCCACGTCGCCGCCTGCGCCCAGATGCAACACCGGGGCGGGATCGGCGCGCGGGGCCTCAGGCGCCTGCGGGGCCGACAGCGGCACAGGCGTCGGGGTGACCAGCGTCGCGCTCATCAAAAAGAAGATCAGAAGCAGAAACACCACGTTGATCATCGGCGTGATGTTTTCGCTGCGCCGTCGCGGGCGGGGGGGGGCGAGGTCGATCATGGTGTCAGCGCCACATCCGCAAAGCCCGCGCGGCCAAGCGCCAAGGATGCGTCCACCACATCCTGCACCGTCGCGCCATCCGCTGCGCGCAGCACCACCAACCGCCCGCCCGGACCATCCCCGGCCAGCGGCGTCAGCGTGGCGGCAAGGTCTGGCGCGGGCAGGCCGTTGACGGTGATCGCGCCGCCGGGGCGGACTTCGGCCAGCCGCGGCGGGCCAGACCAGACCCCGGCACCCTGCCCGGCGCCCAGCATCTGAACCGCCCCCTCGCCGCCAAAGCGTGAGGCGAGCATGAAGAACACCAGCAGCAGAAACACCACGTCAATCATCGGCGTGAGGCTGAGACGCCGCGCGCGCCGCGGCGCGCCAAGATTTAGCCCCCCCGCCATGCCGATCAGGCCGCCGCGCCGCCACTCAGGCGCAGCGAGGTCGGCGCATGGGCCCGCGACGGCGCAGGGCCGTTCAGGATCCGTGCGGCGATGTCCTCAAGGTCAAGCCTGAGCGCATCAATCACGCTTTCGCCCCAGCTGAGCGCCAGCAACGCCGGGATCGCAACAGCCATGCCTGCGGCGGTGGTCAAAAGCGCCTCCCAAATTCCACCCGCGAGGGCGGTGGGATCGGCCGATGCGCCCGCCGATTGCAGGGTCTGGAACGCCTCAATCATGCCCAAAACCGTGCCGAGCAGACCCAGCAGCGGCGCAATCGCGGCGATCAGTTCAAGCGCACGCAGCCCCACCCCGGCATCGGCCAAACTGCGGCGGCCAACGCGGGCGGTTTCTTCGCGCGCCCAATCATCGGTCATCGCGGGGTCGGACCTGGCACGCAGCGCGGCGGCGGCGAAACGGGCGCGCAGGCCGACGCCTGCTTCGGCCTCAGTCAATGCAGCGGCAGCGCGGCCAGCCTGCCACAGATCCACCGCGCGTTCAGCCCGCGCCCGGCGCCAGACCCCAAGCCGTGCAAAAGCCAGCGCCTTCCAGATGATCAGCGCAAGCGTCACGAGCGACAGCAACGCAATCGCCCAGATCGCCGGGCCACCCAGGATCAAGAAATCGAACGCGGCACCCAGCGGCCCCGGCCCCAGCGCGACGGGCACCTCGGCGGCGATCTCAGCAATTTGATCCAAATCCAGCCCTCCGGCCCTGATGGCGCGCTGCAGCGCAGGGTCTACCCGAAAACCGCCCGCCCCGGAAGGGCGCCAATGCAAAACGGCCGACCCCAAGGGGCCGGCCGCGTCGCGGTTCAAACTGCGGTCGGGATCATTCGCCGTTGGTGATCCACATCTCCACCCGGCGGTTGATTGAGCGCCCGAGCAGCGTCTCATTGCAGCCAACCGGCGCAAGTTCGCCATAGCCGAGCACGCGGATGTTGACCTGATCAAGCAGCGTCTGGCCACCAGCATCAACGATGGCGCGGCGCACCTGATCAGCGCGGCGGAAGGACAGCGCGCGGTTAAGATCCGCACGCCCGACGCTGTCGGTGAAGCCAACCAGCAGCACTTCGGCACCCTTCTCGTCTTCGGCCATCAGGTATTTCACGATACGTTCAACGTCGCCCTGCGCCTTGTTATCCAGCTGCGAGGAGCCGGGCAAAAAGCGGAACGTGGTCGACAGCCGCTGTCCGTTGATCAATTCGCCCATCAGCTCTCGCATCTGGGGAAAGTTGAACTCCGGCGACGGATCAGTGAAGGCCATGGCGAAACGCACGCCCTGGTCGTTGACGGGAATGTGGTCCACGCCCTGATCGACAAAACCGGCATCGGCGATGACCTGCTGCGCGTCCTCAGAACGGGTGTAGTCGAGCAGGCGCGCGACCTGCGCAGGCTGCGGCGCGCCCGAAGTGTAAAGATAGAGACGGCGGGCCAGCGGATATTCTTCGGTCTTGATCGCAAAGCTGGACGGCGTCGCCACCAGCCCGCATTCGGTGCGCACGGCCAGCGCCTTGGCCGACCGGACATAGGCCAGCCCGGTAAAGCCGATGGCACCGCGGGTCACGGACACTTCATCCGCCAGCACTTCATTGCCGCTGAAGCGGCGGGCGTTCGGCGACAATGCGGCACCGTTCGGGCGCAGGATCTGGGAATTCAGCTCTCCCATCGTGCCCGCGCCATCTTCATGCGCAAAAATCTCAATCGGCAGATCGGGGCCACCGACCTCGTTCCAGTTGGTGATGTCGCCAGCAAAGATCTCAGCGATCTCAATGACCGACAGGCTTTCGACCGGGTTGGACGGCGAGGTGATGACCACAAGACCATCGAGCGCGAGAACCTGTTCGCGCTGCGGCGTCGCCATGTCCGGAAACCCGACGGCGGCGAAGTTGTCGATTTCATCGTCTGACAATGCGCGCGACGCCATGGCGATCGCAACGTCGTTGGCCAGCAGCGCAGTAATGCCGCCCGCAGACCCGCCAACGTCCAGTTCAATTTTCGCAAGCTCATCGCCTGAGGCGGCCAGCATCTGCATCGACATCGCGCCTTCGGTCGCCCCGCGGGACTGGACCACATCGGCATCAATCTGGTCGGCAAAGCCAAGCAGCAGCGCCGGCATCAGGCCCGCACCGATGGTGTCAGAACCTTTGATGGAGAACGCGCTGCCAAGTTCGATTTCCGGGCAGGCCTCACCATCGCACGACACCTGGGTAGCATTGACGGCGATTTCGCCGATCAAGGTGCGCAGAAAATATGTGTTGTTCTCAAACCTGGTCAGATCGCCGGTCAGAGCGACGTTGCCGTCATAGGATTTGAGAGTGACGATCTCTGCCGAAGCGGCGGTGGCCACGACAGAAATCGCGGCGACGCCGGCGGCAAGCCGGGCAAGTCTTGCAAACAACATGGTACGGTCCTCGCTCCCTTACGCTAATTCGGTTCGCGCCGTTATCACGCACTTTATTATATCAACGGCGGAAAGTTTACTTGAGATCAGCGGCCCACGACAAGAATGTCCTGGACCAGATCCCGAAGGTAGATGGCACTCTCAGTCAACGCGGCATCGCAGGCGGCGGCTTCGAACAGGCGCGCAACCCCGCGGTCGGCAACACCACGATTGAACCTCAGAATTCGAAAAGACGGGGACGCGAGCGGATCGCCCCCGCAATAAGGCGCCTGCGGTACAGGCCCGCGCGACGCAAATTCCACGGCCATCACGATCCGTCCCACAGGGGAGCGGCGGCCGGGGTTGAAACTGTAGAATTCCACTGACTGACCCAGCCCGTCAAGCGCCGGAAAGCTGGACACCAGTCCGGTGGACCCGCGGCGATACCCACGGGCATCAGGTGCACCCCCGGCCCAGACATGGCCACCGCCGCCGGGGGTCGCGCCGAATTCAAAGGCGTGCAGGTTCAGATCCGCCTGGCCGTCCCAGATCAGAGCCACCCGTTCAACCGTTGCGGCGTCGAGAAGCGTGAGCGAGACGGAGGCCGAAATGCCGTCCGACGTGACCAGATCCAGCAGCAGATCGCGGCCCGCACCCGGCACGTTGGCAGATATCCCACCCTCAGCGTCGAACCGCAGCGCGATGCGCAGATCGTCCATGTGCAGCACCGCGACCCGCCCTGCACGGCACGGCGACGTGGCTTCAAGCTGCATCATCCCGCCCGAGGCCGGGAAGGCTGAGAAATCAAGCGCGCAATCGACAGGGGCCAGCGCCTCAGCTGCCAACGCGCTGGCGGCGGGATCGGACTGCACCGCGGCTGCCGAACCCTCGGTCGGATCGAGCGAGGCGAGCTGCACCGCAGCGTCGGCCCGCGCAACATCTGCGCCATCCGCCGGTGTGCCGCGCAGCGGGGGTTGCAGGCCGGTCTCAGGCCAGAAAGGGGCCGACGGGGCTGGCGCGGTTTCAAACGGGCGGCGCGACACAGTCGGCGCCATGGCGATGGACGGGCTCAGCCCCTCGGTCAGCGCTGCAAAGCGCGCGTCGTCGGGGCTGGGCGGATTGGCGTCGGCGGCGACGTGGCGCGGGGCCATCTCACGCTCAAAGACCGTGGCGGGGTGCGACGCGATGCCAAGCGAGGCGAGTTCCTCATAGCGGCGCACCCGGAAGCCCATGCGCGGCACGCCGTAGAAATCGGGCGTCAGACGCACGCGCTGGGACAAAAGCGGCGGGAAGGTCCGCAGACGGCGCAGGTTGACTGGCAGGGGCTCAGTCCGCTCTGCCCGGTCAAGATCAAGGGGCCGCTGGTCAAGCAGCACAAGCCGCAGCGGCTGCGCGCCCTCACCCGACAGAACCTGAAAGTTGCGGCGGCTCTGGCCCGGCATGTTGCGCGCGCCGGAAATGGTCTGGTTCACCGACACCCGCATCGGCGGCATGTCCGCGGCCAGCGCGCGCCAGTCTGCCAGCGTCGGGGGCAAAGGCTCAGCGCCTTCCTGCACGGGGCTGGCGACGCGGGCGCGGTCGGCCTGCGCGGGCGCCATCATGCCCATCGGGGCGGCCAGCAGCGACGCCCGGAAGGCGGTGCCCTCAGGCTGCGCATCGCGCAGCACCGCGGGGGGCAGCGCGGGCGGGATCGTGTCAGCGCGGGTCAGCAGCGGCGGCAGCGGCTCGGTCAGCTCGGCCACCTGCACGGCCATCGGGTCCTCACGCTCCGGGAACGGCAGCGGGTTGGCGGCGGCGACATGGCGCGCGGCGCTTTGGGGGGCTGCGGTCTGGGGGGCGGCAGCGTTGGTATACGAGTCGATCGCGGTCTTGGCATCCACCAGCACGGCAACCTCGCCGGTCAGACGCACCAGCGGCCCCGGCAGCGGCTCAGAGCGTTCCTCAGCCTGATCGGCCGGGCGGTCGCCCGAACGCGGCGCATCGGCGGCAACAGGATCCGTCGGGCGCAGATGGCGGCTGTGCGGATCAAGCGATACAATCTGGTAAAAGCTTTCCGGCGCGTTGATCGGGGTGATCGACGCGGCGATCCCGGTCAACGGCTCAAGGCTTTCCAGCGGCAGCGCTGCGGGCGGATCATCGCGCAACGTGCCGACCGCCCAGCCGGACGCGTCAAAAGACAACGCCGCAACGCGGGCCAGATTGCCGGGCGCGGGCAGCGACCAGTCAGGCTCCGGCGCGGCAGCCAGCGTGACGATTTCGCGGAACTCCGCCAGCGGAGAGACAAACGGCGCGGCAGGAACACCGCCGTCGCGATCGGCCAGCGACCCCAATGCCAAAAGGCCCATGACGCTGAGCCGCGGCTGCGGGCCAGTGGTCACCGCCACCGGCGATGCATCATCGAGCGACGGCAGACCGGGCGAAGTGCGGGCCGCCCCGGCCAGCTGCACGCGGGCGGGCGGGGCGGTCTTTAACCCCTGCGCAGCGACAGCGTCGGTTTTGGGCGCGCCCACCACGACCCCGGCATCCGCACCGCGGCGCGGACGCGCGATCGACGGGGTGGCCAGATCAGGCGACGCATAGACCGAACGCAGCTTGCGCACGGGCTTTTTACGGTCGGTCGGGGCAGACACGGCCGCGATGGCTGAAAAGGATGGCGTGGCATCGTCGATCTCAGCCACCGGGCGCCCCGGACCCGGGCGCAGAACCGGCGCAGGGCGCGTGGCGGCGACCGAAGGAATGCGCCTCGGCGCATCAGCACCAATGGCACCAACCGGCGCGAGCGCGCCAACACCAAAAAATCCCCCGCCCATGTCAGGCAACATCGCCGGGGTCGCGCCATCGCGTGCGAACGTCCGGGTCGGGGCACCCGCGCTCAGCACCGGATCGGTTTCGGTGCCAGGTGCGGGCATCACAGTGATGGTCAGCGTCGCGGCCGGGCACGCGTCGCCCGAAGGCACGCAATAGGACAGCACCTGCGCGCCGCGGCAATCTTCGCCCAGTGTGTAGGAAATTTTGCCGTTGAGGCGCGCCGCGACACCGCAGGCCGGGTTCACAAGGATCAACAAACGATCCCCCGCCCCGACAGGCAGGCCCGCGTCATTGGCCAGAACGTCGATCAGGTAGGCGCCGCCTGCCTCAAGCGCCACGGCATCATCAGAGGGAATGTATCCTTGCGCAGGGGACCCTGCTGCCACGGCGGTGCCCACAGCCTGACTGCCCATCCCAAGGACGGCCATCAGGGCGAACCCAACGCCAAAAGCCACTATCCGGTCGCCGTCACGCAAGACTGACCGCTCCCCATTTGAATCACGCGCACTTGCGCACTATGGCCCATGGGATCACAAATAGGAACAGGTGCATGAACCGATTTCATGGGGCAGCTTCACACGTTGCGCGAACACGTTAACCGATTGTATCGTCGCGCTCGACCAGATCACCCTACGGCGCTTCGCACCGCGACCGCGCGAAGGAAGGACCAGCATCATGATCAAATTCGGCATCGGCCAGGCCGTCACGCGCAAAGAAGACGACCGCTTTCTGCGCGGCGCGGGGCGCTATGTGGATGACATCACCTTTCCCCGGCAGGCCTATGCCGTGGTGGTGCGTGCCCAATCGGCCCACGCACGGATCACGCCGCCTGTTCTATCGGCCGCGCGGGGGGCGCCAGGCGTGCTGCTGGTGTACGGGCATGGGGATGTGGCGGGCCGCCTGGCACCGTTGGCATCGGGCATGCCGATTGAACAGGTGGACGGATCGGCCCCCGCGCCGGTGACCATGCCGCATCTGGCCGACGGCGTGGTGCGTTTCGCAGGCCAGCCGATCGCTTTTGTGGTGGCTGAGACGCTGGATGCCGCCCTCGACGCCGCCGAATTGATCGGGGTGGATTATGATGAATTGCCCTCGGTCGCCTATTCCCATGACGCGCTGGCAGATGGCGCGCCGCAACTGCATCCCGAAGCACCGGGCAACCGCGCCTTTGTGTGGGATTGCGGCGACCGGGCGGGGGCGCAGGCGGCCTTTGCACGCGCGGCCAAAACCGTGTCAGTCCCGGTGATCAACCAGCGCGTGATCGTCAACGCCATGGAGCCGCGCGCCACCAATGTCAGCTATGAGGGGGATCGCTGGCTGGTCTGGTCGGGCACGCAGGGGTCTCATTCCCTGCGCGGCAAGCTGGCCCAGCAGCTGGGCGTCCCGGCAGAGCAGATCCGCGTGCGCACCCCCGATGTCGGCGGCGGTTTTGGCATGAAGCTGCAGGCCCACCCCGAAGACGCGCTGGTGTGCCTTGCGGCCAAGGATCTGGGCCGCCCGGTGAAATGGACCGCGACCCGATCTGAAAGCTTTCTGTCGGACGCGCAGGCCCGCGATCTGCGCAGTGTCGCCGAAGGCGCGTTCGACGCGGATGGCCGGATCATCGCGATCCGCGCGCACAGCCAATCCAACCTAGGGGCCTATTATTCCACCGTGGGGGCGGGGGTGCACACGATCTTTTCAGCCTCGCTTCTGGGCGGCATGTATGACGTGCCGTGCATGTATCATCAGGTCATCGGCGCGTTCAGCAACACCACCCCCACCGATGCGTATCGCGGCGCCGGGCGCCCTGAGGTGATCAACGTCACCGAGCATGTGATCGAAGCGGGCGCGCGCGCCTTCGCCATGGACCCGGTCGCGTTCCGGCGCCTGAACCTGGTCCGGCCTGAGCAGATCCCCTACACCGCCCAAGGCGGCATGGTGTTCGACAGCGTGGACCCTGAGCGCAACATCGCCGACGCCATGGCCGCATCCGACGAGGCGGGATTCGCTGCCCGCCGCGCCGATGCGGCGGCCCGCGGCAAGGCGCTGGGCCGCGGCGCGGTCTATTACTATGAACGCACCGGCGGTGGCCCGGTGGAGCGCGCGACCATCCGCGTCAAAGCCGACGGGAATGTGGAGGCCGTGGTCGGCACCCAATCCACCGGACAGGGCCACGAAACCGCATGGGCGCAGCTGATCCACCAGCAGCTCGGCGTGCCCTATGAAAACGTTAAACTGATCCCCGGCGACAGCGATCTTTTGCCCGCAGGCGGCGGCACCGGAGGATCGCGCAGCCTGATCATGGCCAGCCGCGTGTTCCTGAAGGCTGGCGAGGACGTGATCGACCAAGCGATGGACGGCGCGTCAAAACTGCTGGAGGCCGCAGCCGCCGACATCGAATTTGACGCAGAAGCCGGCGCCCTGTTCCGCGTCAAGGGCACGGATCGCAGTGTCACGCTGTTCGAGGCGACCGGGGAAAGCGGCGAAATCCTTGGGACCGGCGGGGTGGATGACCGCGAAAGCACCTACCCCAACGGCTGCCATGTGGCTGAGACCGAGATCGATCTGGACACCGGAGAGGTGAATCTGACCCGCTATGACATCGTCGATGATTTCGGCGTGGTCATCAATCCGATGCTGGTCGCGGGCCAGGTCCATGGCGGCGTGGTGCAGGGCATCGGTCAGGTGCTGCACGAAGCGGGCGCATGGGACAAGGACACCGGCCAGCCGCTGGCCGCCAGCTACATGGACTATCAGATGCCGCGGGCTGAGGATTTCCCCAACTTCACCTTCAAGCTGAACGAGGTGCCGTCGACCACCAACCCGCTTGGCGTCAAAGGCTGCGGCGAGGCCGGAGCGGTCGCCGCGATCCCCGCATCGGCGCTGGCGGTGGCCGACGCGCTGCGGTCCGTCGGGGCGGAGCCGCCGGAGCCGCCCTATGCGCCCTTCAAGGTCTGGCAGGCGTTGCAGGCGCGGGACTGACGGCGCCGGTGCCGGCCGCGTTCGGGGAGGGACAAGCCCTCCCGCTCACGCGGCCGGTGCGCGACGGCGCGCGCGCGTGGCGCCACAATTGCGCGTCGGAACAACAGGGCCGGGCGCAGCGCAGGAGGATTGCGATGTCATGTCCCCGATTTTCTTGCGATATCCTGTGGCTTGGCGGTGCCATCCCGATTGCGTTCCGGGGCTGCGCCACGCCACTGGGGGATGGGGGACAGCGGTGCCAAGCTGGCCTCGGCCTTCGGAGCGGCTGCATCACGGTCATGACCTTTGCGTGCAGGGTCGACCATTACGCCCGCTTGTCCTGCGCAGCGCTGCAGATCGCCGCAGGCGGGGCTTATGACCTGCGCATCATTGGCACCGCACACCTGATGAAGGCGGGCGCGAGCATGCGGTTGATCGCCAAAGCACTGGAGGACAGCGTCGCCAAGCTGCCTGACGAAGATGAGGTCTGCCATTGCCAACCCGGCCCGGCCATGCGCGGCTATCACCCCCGCAATCAGCTTAAGGAGCGCAGACGAAACCGCCACGCCGCGCTTTCTGAAAATCGCCGCAGAGACCCTTGCCGCCCTGCCCCCGGTCCCACCGCGCCACGACAATTGCGGATGGCGCAGCAGGGCCCCGCGCCAAGGTGCCAATGCCGAGGGCAAGCCCGGACCGTTCGCGACCCTCAGATACCCGCCCGCATCCAAGGCTGACCGGGGCGCGGTGCTCACCCTTTTGCCCTGCGGATATTGCGCCGGCCTCGCCCGCGCCCCATGAAAGCCACCATGCAACGCCCCGCTCCGCGCCCGCGCACCCATGTCTTCATCGTCGATGGCACGTTTTCATCGACGGTGCCGGGGCGTGAGACCCATTGCGGCGCGCTGTGGCGGATGCTGACCGAAAACGGCGCCTCAGCACGCCAGTCGGTCGGGTATCACCCCGGAGTGCAGGGGATCGGCCTGCGCGGCTGGTGGCGCGCGGCCACCGGCGAGGGGATGAACGACGCGATCTGCGAAGGCTACGGACTGCTCTCAAGCCGCTGGCGGTCAGGCGACAGGATCTTGCTGTTCGGCTATTCGCGCGGTGCCTACGCGGTGCGATCCCTTGCGGGGTTGATCGATCAGGTCGGGCTGTTGCGCCGCCATCATGCGGTCCAACGGCGCGTGGCGCGGGCGTTCAGGCACTACAAGGCCGGGCATACGCCGTCGGCACAGGCGTTTTCGCGCACATTTTGCCATCGGCATGTCGATGTTGATGGCATTTTCGCGTGGGACACGGTCAAGGCGCTCGGCCTGCCGCTGCCGGGTCTGTCGTGGATCCATCCGCTGGCGCATGAATTTCACAATCATGAGCTTGGCCGCCACATCCGCGCGGGCTTTCACGCGCTGGCCGCGGATGAGAACCGCGCGGCCTTTGCGCCGGTGATGTGGGACTGCGCGCCGGGATGGGACGGCCGGTTAGAACAGACCTGGTTCCCCGGCGCCCATGCCGATATCGGCGGCCACGTCGAGGACCGGGCTGAGTGCCGCCCCCTTGGCAACCTCTCAATGCGCTGGATGCTGGCGCGTGCCGAGGCCTGCGGGCTGGCGCTGCCACCCGGCTGGCAGGCCCGTTTCACGGTCGCCGCGGATGGCCCGATGCTGGGGCCAAATGCCGGGACCGGGCGGTATTTCATGCTGCGCGCCGCGCGGCAGGCAGGGTCCGACGCCTTTGAGCGCGCCTCACCTTCGATCGCTGCGCGGATGTTGGCGCAGCCGGGTTATCGCCCGCTGGCCAAGGGGCTGGACCGGCTGGCCATCGCCGATCCCGTGGATCAGGGCCCGCCCGCCCCCGGCCGCCCCGCACCAACGCCCTGATCAGCCCGCCGCGCGGCCCCTTCAGGCCGCGGCGCGGCGCAGGGGGGTCAATCCCCCCAAGCCGCGCACCCGTGCCAAAAGCGCCAACATCCCAGTCGTCCATCCCAGCCAGCGGCTCAGTCGTAGAAGGGGGTGACCTGGACCACCAGAACGGCGTTCTCAGCACGGGCGCGTTCCATCAGGGCGCGGTCGTCCTCGTCGATTTCCTCGCCCTCGGCCTCGCGGTCCTCAAGGCTGCCATAGCCCTGAACCTCAAGCGGCGAGAGGTTGGCCTGCTTTAGCACGGCGACAGTTTCATTCACCGCCTCATTTTCATCCACGCCGGACGCGTAGCACATCAGCGCGGCACCCGTGGCGGTCTTGGGCAGGTCATCACCTTCGCTGCGGCCAACCTCTACCAACAGGGTGTAGACATGCTGCGGGCGCTTGGATTTCTTCGGCTTGGGATCTTCGGTCATGGGGGCGGCCTTTGGCGCGAGTCAGAACAAGTGCCCCTCATAGGGGATCATCGGACCAAGGTCGAACCCGTCCTGATACAGCCCGAATTCGGGAATGCGTTCAATCACTCCGCGAAACCCCACAAGGGTTGGCCACCACAGCTGCTCCGGCAGCGCCAGAAACGCGGGCGGCCGCATGGCGTGGACTTTCGCGGCGCGCATGGCGCAAAAAACGGGGCGGCCCGATCCGGACCGCCCCCATCATCTTGCTAAAGCCGCGGCGCGTCAGTCGCGCAGCAATTCGTTCACGCTGGTCTTGGACCGGGTCTTCGCGTCAACCCGCTTCACGATCACCGCGCAATACAGATGCACGCCGTTCTTCGACGGCATCGACCCGGCCACAACCACCGACCCGGCAGGCACTTCGCCATACACAACTTCGCCGGTTTCCCGATCGAGGATCTTGGTCGACTGGCCGATGAACACGCCCATGCCGAGCACCGAGCCTTCGCGGATGATGCAGCCTTCGACGACCTCAGACCGGGCACCGATGAAGCAGTTGTCTTCGATGATCGTCGGACCGGCCTGCATCGGCTCAAGGACCCCGCCAATGCCGACGCCGCCGGACAGGTGCACGTTCTTGCCGATCTGGGCGCAGGACCCGACCGTGGCCCAAGCGTCGACCATCGCGCCTTCGTCGACATAGGCGCCGAGGTTGACGAAGGACGGCATCAGCACCGCGCCTTTGCCGATATGGGCAGATCGGCGCACGATGCTGCCGGGCACGGCGCGGAAACCGGCCTGCTTCCACTCAGCCTCGCCCCAGCCGTCAAACTTGGACGCGACCTTGTCCCACCAGCCAGACCCGCCGGGTCCGCCGGGGATGGCCGCCATGTCGTTCAGGCGGAACGACAGCAGCACGGCCTTTTTGGCCCACTGGTTCACATGCCAATTGCCATCGCGCGGCTCAGCCACGCGCAGGGTTCCGGCCTCAAGCTGGTTCAGGGCGGTGTCGACCGCGTCGCGGGTCTCTCCCTTGGTGGCGGCGGTGATGGTGTCGCGCGCCTCCCAAGCGGCTTCGATGGCGGTCTCAAGCTGGGCGTGGCTCATGGGTATTTCTCCTCGCATGTCTGGCGCGGGGTCGCCCGGCGCGGCTTGCGGCCGCATGGGGACGGGCATGGTCCCGCTTGCGTCTTGTCACGCGCCGCAGGCTATAGATGGAGGGAGCGCGACGCGCAATCATCCCCGCGGCCGACGGCGCGTTCCTATCGCCGCGTCAGCCTGGCCGCCTGCCCTGCAAGGACCCTGCCCGATGACCAAAAAAGATGACCGCAAATCGGTGTTCCGCTCTGCCTCGCAGGACGTGCAGGCGGTGGAGAAATCCCCATCCACCCCACAGACTGAGCATCCGGCCTATCGGCTCGCGTTCCACGACCATGAATTCATCAAGCGCGAAGAACTGCGCCCGGTGCGTTTGCAGCTGGAATTGCACAAGATCGAATTGATGATGCTGGACGAAGGCATCGAAAGCACCGTGGTCATGTTTGGCGGCGCCCGCATCCCGCGCCCCGAGGATGCGGCAAATGCCCGGACCCCGGCGCTGGGTGCCCTGTCGCATTATTACGACGAAGGCCGCCGTTTCGCCGCCATGTGCACGGCTGAAAGCATGAAGACCGGCGGCAAGCGCAAAGTCGTCGTCACCGGCGGTGGCCCCGGCGCGATGGAGGCTGGCAACCGCGGTGCCCATGAAGCGGGCGGCCGGTCAATCGGTCTGGGCATCGTGCTGCCGTTCGAAAGCGTGCCGAACCCCTATGTGACGCCGGAGCTGTCGTTCAACTTTCACTATTTCGCGATCCGCAAGATGCACTTTTTGATGCGCGCCGAGGCGGTCACCGCCTTCCCCGGCGGTTTCGGCACGTTGGATGAGCTGTTCGAAACGCTGACCCTGATCCAGACCGGCCGTATGGACCCGGTGCCTGTGCTGCTGTTCGGCAAGGAGTTCTGGAAGAGCATCGTCAACTGGGACGCACTTTTGGAAAGCGGCACCATCGGCGCGAACGACCTGGAGCTGTTCCGCTTTGTCGACACCGCCGAGGAGGCCTGGGAAGCGATGACGACTTGGCGGCACACCTGGGACCCGATCCCGCGCACCGAAAAATAGGGTGCTGGAAGTTCAAGTGATTGATCCAGCCCCCGATGATAACATTGTCTAAATGTTAAAAAATCTGGTAATTATGTGACGTATAACATAAAAATTATTTATTTAATATATTTTTTACAGTAAAGATTTTAATTACAAATATCCTGCGTGAAATCAAGCCAAGCACCTGAGCAATCATGAGCCATGCTTTGGCGCTCAGGATAGAGGAATTCCAGACTTTCACGCGGCATCGTCATCAGCATTGTCATCGTCTGGGCCACGCGTAAGCGCCAAAATCCCTCGGCGCGTGCGCGGGCAAGGCGGAGGCCCGCCCTCAGGCCCAGCCGCACCTGGTCCATCAACCGCAGCGCTCCCGCCCGTCGGCGACGCTGTGCGCCCCCCTCCCGTTTGGCCCGGCCCGCGCGCCGACCCCTGCACCTTTTGCCGCCAGGGCACCCGCGCGGGCGAAACCAGCGAGACACTGCCTTGCCCCCCCCTGCAAAAGTCCTGCCGTCCCGCGCTTGCGTGCCATGCGCCCGCGACCTAGGTTGCGGTATAGGGAGTACATGCCATGACGCTCGTCGCCGACCCCATCCACGCGCCTTTGATCGATCCGTTCGCACGGGCGATCACGTATCTGCGCGTCTCGGTCACCGACCGCTGCGATTTCCGCTGCACCTATTGCATGTCGGAAAACATGACCTTCCTGCCGAAAAAGGAACTGCTGACGCTTGAGGAATTGGACCGCCTGTGCGCGTCCTTCATCGGTTTGGGGGTGCGTAAGCTGCGGATCACCGGAGGCGAGCCACTGGTGCGCCGGGGCATCATGACCTTCTTCGAAGGCATGTCGCGCCATCTGGAATCAGGTGCCTTGGATGAACTGACATTGACCACCAATGGCTCACAGCTCGGCCGTTATGCCGAGCAGCTTTATGCCTGCGGTGTGCGGCGGGTGAACGTGTCGATGGACACGCTCGACATCGAAAAATTCGCCAAGATCACCCGCTGGGGGCGCCTCAAGCAGGTCCTCGACGGGATTGAGGCCGCGGACCGCGCGGGACTGAAGATCAAGATCAACGCCGTCGCGCTGAAGGGCGTGAACGATGACGAAGTGCACACGATGGTCCAATGGTGCGGGGATCGCGGCTATGACCTGACCTTCATCGAAGTCATGCCCATGGGCGACATGGACGAGGAAACCCGCCTCGGCCAATACTGGTCGCTTGAGGACGTGCGCACAGAACTTGCGACCCGCTGGACCATGACCGAGATCCCCAAGCGCACCGGCGGCCCCGCGCGCTATATGCGGATTGAGGAAACCGGCGCCGATATCGGCTTCATCACGCCGCTCACGCATAATTTCTGCGAAAGCTGCAACCGGGTGCGACTGACCTGCACCGGGCAGCTGTTCATGTGCCTCGGCCAAGAAGATGAGGCTGACCTGCGCGCCCCCCTGCGCGCAAGCGACGATGACGGCCCGTTGCGCGGGGCGATCCGCGAGGCGATCCTGCGCAAGCCCAAAGGCCATGACTTCAACTATTCACGCCAGAAGGTCGGCGGCCAGATGTCCCGCCACATGAGCCATACCGGCGGCTAGAGGTCCCTCGCCGGGACGGGCGAACGGGGGGCGGGCGAACGGGGCCAGCGCTGTCGAGTGGTGGCCCGCGCAAGACCGCCCTGACCCCCTGCGCCAACGCCCGCGCGCGGGCCGGGCCCAACGGGAGGGGACGCCTGATCGTCCCCGACAAGCGGGAGCGCATCGCTGGGTTCTCTGTCGCCCCCCCCCCCGGCGAGGGGCCCTGCGACCAACGTGGCGCGTCTAAACCTTTGCGCATCTATGTTGCAGCGCGTTAAGTTCCTGCTCCAAGGCGCGCGTTCAAAGGATGTCCATGGCCCAGACCGCAG
>JBLGAC010000007.1:0-120769 GCA_047610385.1 Paracoccaceae bacterium
AGGTCGCCCAGGTGGCGGCGTCGTTGTTGTGGGCGAAACCGCCCGCCCGGCCCCCGATGGCGCACAGCGGCGGCTTGGTGCGCTTGGTCGTCCCGTCCTTGCCGACGCGGTCAGTCCAACGCCACACACACCAGCGCGGATCGTCTTTAAGATGGCCGAGGCAGGCGGGAAGCGTTTCCGACAAAGGCCCGCTTGAGGTATGATCGAAGGTGTCGCCGCCAATCGCAGCGATACGCTCCGACCCCTCGCCGCGCACCACCGCGGCGAGGGGCTTCACGCCCGTCAAGCTCAGGCCACCACGTCCGAGGTGCTGATGACGCGGCGCGCCTTCAGCCAGTCCTCGAACTCCGCCCGCTCATAGCGGACCATCCGGGCCGAGATCTTGCGCATCGGCGGGCCGTCGCCGCGCAGGGCGGCAAGTTCGAGCCATCGGCGGGAAAGCCCGTATTCGTCTTCAATTTCGTCGCGGCTGAGAAGTCGTTTGGCTTGGGTGTTCGTCATGGATGCGTCCTGCACTAGCATCCGGCGCATGATTGCTCCGGCTTGCAGGTAGATTCGCACAACCGCTGATGAACGTCGAAGCCACGAAGAACCCCTCTTCGTGGCGTTTCACTCCGGCCCCTTCATTCTTGAACGCGCAATGTGCTGCACCATTTCACCCCAACGTATCCAGGCCCGCTGCAATGTCCTCTCTGAAATATCCAACGGGTCGTCAGCATATTTTTCCGCGACGCGCGCGATAGCCTCCGCCAGCTTGATCCCCTCTTCTTCAGTGAGGTCTCCAAAGCGCGGAAATTGCGCGTGGAAAAGTTCCTGTTGGATCAGACCCGCGAGCGTGAACTGATGCGTCAGGTTCTCAATCGTGGTTCTCGCGCTGCGCTTTCCCGTCCCGCCCTTGGTTTGGAAAGCAGCCCCCAAATCGCCATCAGGATCGTCCAGATATCGGTTCCATGCCTCACCCAAGGCATAGACGATCGACGCTGGAAGCGGAATCAGCCGCTCATTGTAGGCTTTCACCATTTCCCCATAGCGGTCCCAATCGAAGTCATCCTTTGGGCCGAACCGCGTGATCAGCGACAGCGTGTGAAGGCTCGCCGCCGGGGCCGTGAGTTCGCCGCGGTGGTAAACATCCTCAAGCGACATCATAGCCGTCAGGAAGTCGATGTAGGCACGCCGCTCGGCCAACGCCGCCCGCACAAGCGCGAGTTGTTTCAGGTTGATCTCAAATCGCTTCGTCTTCCCGCCCATGCCTGCTCCCCCTTCAAATCTTTTCCACCTGAGCGGACCGCCCCGCCATCGCGGCGGAGATCCGGTCGCCGATGGTCGTCGCCGCCGCGCGCAGCGGATCGTCCGACAGGTGCGCATAGCGCTGCGTGGTGCTGGCCTGCGTGTGGCCAAGGATCGCCCCGATGATCGGCAGCGACAAGCCCCCAGCGGCCCCCACAGAGGCGAATGAGTGGCGCAGATCGTGAATCCGCACGTCCTCCAGCCCCGCGACCTCGCGGATCGCGCCCCAAGGGTCTTTCAGGTTCACCAGCGCGGCGCCGGGCTTGCCGCCGACGATCACATGCGGGTTGCCCTCGACGCGCGGAATGACGCTCAGGATCGCCAGCGCGGCGGCGCCCAGCGGCACAGCCTTCTCGCCGGTCTTGGAGTCCGGCAGGTTCAGCCGCCCGCCCTCCATATCCACCCAATCCCAGCGGAGCGATTGGATCTCATCCTTGCGCGCGCCGGTCAGGATCAGCAGGCGGATCGCGGCTATTGCGGCGGGCGCTATCGGCACGCGCTTTTCGGCCCGCTCCACGCTGGGCGGCAGGGTCAGGGCGCCGTCCGCTTCGGCCCGCGCCAACGCCTCGCCCAGCGCGGCAAGTTCCTTCGGGCTCAGGAACCGCTTCCGCTTGGCCTCGACGTTTTTGCGGACATGGCGGCAAGGGTTCGAGCCATCATCCCGCCAGCCCCACAACTCGGCGAGGTTGAAGGCCTTCGACAGCAACGCCAGCGCGCGGTTGGCGGCGTAGGGCCGGTCGGCGAGGCTGCGGTGAAAGTCGATCACCGACGCGCGCTGCACCTCAGCGACCTTCATCTTGCCGAAGAAGGGGGTGAGGTGATCGCGGATCTGGCGTTCATCCTCGGCGACGCTTGAGGCGCGCTTATGGGGGCGGGCGTGGTCGGTCAGGTAGCGCTCGAACAGCTCCGCCATCCGCGGGGCCTCGCGCTTGGTCTGACGCTCTCCGCCAGGGTCGCCGCCCAAGCGGATCTCGGCCATCCAATCCCCAGCGATCTTGCGCGCTTGATCGGGCGTCACCGCGCCCAGATCGCCGATCTTCGGCTCGCGGATCGTGGCGCCTCTGCCCCCGCCCACGCGGTAGCGCAGGTGAAACACCTTCTTGCCGGAGGGATGGACGAACAGCTTGAAGCCCGGAATCTCAGTGTCGTGGATCGCGTAGCGGGCCGCTTCGGGGGCCGCTGCATCGATGGTGCGCTTGGTCAGCTTCGCGGTGCGGGTTGCCATTCTATCTTCCACCTGTCTTCCACCTGTCTTCCACCGAACGCGAATTCAGGCGAAAGCTCACGATAGAAGGTAGGGAGGAAAACCTATGTTTTCCAGTGGCTAGAGCGGGAAAAACGCCACAGCGCGAAACAGCCCGAAACCATGCACCTTAAGACTACGAATCTGGGGGCCGGGGGTTCGAATCCCTCCCGGTGCACCACTGCCCCCCTCATCGACTTGACCGCAGCGGCGGTTTTGCCTTTGGCGCTGACATGGCGGCGATTTCGCCTTTGCCGTTGGCCAATCTGTGCCCATGGCTTGCGCGCCGCCAGGACCCGTTATGGCCGCGCCGCATTGGGGCTGATTGCGGGCGTTTGCGCTTTGGCCAATCCGCACCCTCAGGTCAAAGCCACCCGCCTGCGACGCACAGGGTCAGCGCGTCGATGGCCCCTGCGCCGCAAACGCGCAGGCCGCAGCCCCGCCACGCAAATTTCAGCGCGTCGATTGCACAATCTGGCTGGCGCAGGCCGGACCCGGACGGGGCTGCACATAAAGGCGGCGCGACCCTGCGGACCGCTGCCATCGCCAAGCGGCGGTTGATCTTCGGCCTCCGAACCCTCTATCTGCCGCGAACCCTATCGCACTCCTCCTCCCCCAGCACCGAGGCGCACCCGACATGACCCCCAGTCTGCTTGTCACCCATTCCGGCGCTTTTCATGCCGATGAGCTGCTCTCCAGCGTCATTCTGACCCGGCTTTTCCCCGATGCGCGGATCGTGCGCAGCCGCGCGCCGGAATGGACCACCCCCGCCGAGGACCGCATCATCTATGATGTGGGCGGCGCCTATGACCCCGACGCGCGCATTTTTGACCATCACCAGCGCGGCGCGCCGATGCGTGATGACGGGCAGCCCTACAGCTCCTTCGGGCTGATCTGGAAGCATTTCGGGCGTGATTATCTGGCGGCCATGGGCGTGCCCGATGCGCATGCCGACACGGTTTTTGGATCGTTCGACACCGGCTTTGTGCTGCCGATCGATCTGATCGACAACGGCGCGCTCAGCCCCTCAGTCGCCGGGCCGCTGGCGGGGATGACCCTGTCGGCTCTGCTGGAAACCCTGAAGCCGGTGTTTGACGACGTTGACCCGGACGGCGAGGCGCGCGCCTTCCACGGTGCCCTCGCCATCGCGCGCAGCTTCGCTGAGGCGCGGATCGCCCGCAGTGCCGCCAAGCTGCGGGCCGAAGTGATGGTGCACCAAGCGATTGAGGCGGCGGGGACAAGCCGCGTTCTGGTGCTGCCCATGGGCATGCCCTTCCGGCCCGCCGTGGTGAAGGCGGGCGCGGACCATCTGCTGTTCGTCGTCACCCCCCGCGATGGCGGTGACTGGACGCTGGGCGGGATCCGCCGTCATGACGAAGGCTTTGAGCTGCGCGCCGATCTGCCCGCCGCCTGGGCCGGTCTGACCGACGCGGACCTTGAGGCGGCGAGCGGCGTCAAAGGCGCCGGTTTTTGCCACAAGGGCCGCTTCATCGCCGCCGCCAAATCGCGCGAGGCCGTGATCGCCATGGCCGACATCGCAGTGGCCGAAGCGCTGAAAGCCCAAGCCAACGCACCCTGAGCCCCCGGCCCGCCCCCCCAGCCGCGGGGGCGGGCAATCATGTCCGCAGGCGCGCGCCCTGCCGCGCGTATTCGTCCAAGCGCAACGCATTTCCAGCGGGCTGAAACCGCGCCCAGCCAGACGTCATCAGGTGCATGGTGCCGGGCCAGATTTGGATCGTGGCCCTTTTGCAGCTTTGGCTTCTGCCCGTCTTTGATCTGCGCGACGCGGCGAGAAGCGGCCCAGTTCTACGCAAGCTCGCCGCGCTGCGATGGGTCTTGATAGGGGGGCCGCATCCATTGTGCAGCCATCGACGGGATGAGGCATCACGGTCGCCGCTGCCGTGCCCTCAGCGGCCAGCGCCGCAAATGTCCGATCGAACACCCCCGTAACGCGCCAGCCGTTGATGCGGTTGTACTGGCGACATAGGTGATGGGGGCCATAGGTGGCGGGGGCCGCGCCACATACCCGCAGGTCATCGCCCCCAGCACTCCACGAGGTTTATTGGGAAAAGCGGCTGCAGGTGCGTGAACCCAGCGAGAGCAATTGGCGTGGCGTGATCTGGCACCAAAGCCCCAACATCATCGTGCTGCGAACCGTCACCGCGGCATGGGTGGTGCTGGGCGTAGCATGGTGGGCACGATAGGCCTCAGCCCGCTGCAAACACGCGCCGCTGATGTTTGTGCCGGTGATCGCAGCGCGCCCGTCACCGGGCGGCGCTTCGTCGGCGGGAGGGCCGATCCCATGCAGGCGGGGGCCATCGCGCAATGCCGCGCATCATGCGCCTGAAAGACGACACCAAACCCGGCGGCCCGCAAAGCAACGCAGCCTGCCGGGCGTTGTCAGAATACATCCACAGCGGCCAATTGTGCCCCGATATCCGCCACAAAGTGCATGTCACGCAGCCGGAAATGGACGGCAACCCGATCATCTGGATCAACCGCGCCCATGGCAGATTTCATGCAGATCTGGACTGGCTGACCCACGCCCGGAGGCCTGGCGGCGCAAGGCTTTGTGATCCGCGGCACGCCCTGCAATCATGGCCCGGCGCTGGCCGATCTGCTGGTGCGGGATGAGCGATCGGCGGGCGACCCGGCCCGATCAGGCCAGCCATTGCATCATCAACAGCCAACCCCTGAATCTGTTGCCACCCATAGTGGCTGACACGCTGGCGGAACCTGCCGCGAAGCTGCGCCTGACTTGCTGCGCGCGACCGCCGCGCAATTCAACGCGGCCTGGGTCAGGGTTCGGCGCGGCGGCGCTTAACGGCGCGACACGTGCAAGCACCATCCCGGCGCACGACCAACCGGGCGCGCCCGCTGCACCGCCCCGTCAGGCCCGCTCCGCAACCTGCATCCAGAACATGTTTCCCGGCAGGGTTCCAACGCAGCAGGCTGGCGATCGCGGTGGCGGCAAGCTTGTGCTGATGCCGCGGGCAATCGGCGCGGGCGCAACGGCCTCAGCCTCAGGGTCAGCCTGCGCGGGCAGCGGCGGGCAACGGGGGGCGGCGGGCGGCGGCTGACCCGCGATGCAAAACGCCGCGCCAAAGGCTGAACCCATGGCCACAGGCGCAGGCTGCGAAAAATCGACCGCCGACCACACTCAACCCGGTTGATCCTGCGGCGCGCCTGCTCTATCCACGCGCTCCCATACCCAACATCGCGGACCAGAGCACGTGACCCAAGCCACTCTTGGCATCGACTTCGGCACCTCCAATTCCGCCGCTGGCATCATGTCCGGCGGCGCGCCAAAGCGCATCGCGCTGGAACCGGGGGCTGCCACCATCCCGACGGCGGTGTTCTTTGACGCCGACACTTGCCGCACCTTGATGGGCGACGCGGCCAACGCAGCCTTGCTGGACGGCGAGGAGGGGCGGTATATGCGCGCCCTCAAATCCGTGCTCGGCACGTCCTTGATGCGCGAAACCCGGCGCCTGCCCGGCCGTTCCCTTACGTTCATCGAAATCATCGCCGAATTCCTGTCGGCGGTGAAAACCCGCGCTGAGGCCACCGAGGGCCGCACATTTCCGCGCGCGCTGTCAGGCCGCCCGGTGCATTTTCATTCCCATGACGCCGTGCGCGACGCCCGCGCGCTGGCCGACCTGACCGAATGCTATCTGCTGGCGGGCTTCGAAGACGTCGCCTTCATGAACGAACCCGAGGCGGCTGCGCTGTCGTCGGGCGGGCTGGCGGCGGGCGAGACCGGGCTGATCGTCGACATCGGCGGCGGCACCTCAGATTTCTCGGTGTTTCGCGCTGCGGGCGATGGGATTGAGATCCTCGCCAGCAATGGCGTCCGGGTCGGCGGCACGGATTTCGACAAAAGCGTCAGCATCGAACATGTGATGCCAATGCTGGGCAGGGGCACGGACATCCGCCGCGACATGGGGCCGGGGGTCCATGCGGCCCCGATCTCGATGTTCAACGAATTGGCGAGCTGGGAGAAGATCCCCTTTCTGTACACCGCCCAATCGCGGCGCGACGCCGAAGCCATGCGCCGCCTGGCGGTGGAGCCGGAAAAATTCGCCCGCCTGTGCCGCGTGCTCAACCACGAACTGGGCCATGATCTGGCGTTTGCGGCAGAACGCGGCAAGATCGCCGCAAACCACTCTGGCGGTGCCGCGATTGATCTGGGAAAGATTGAGCGGGGGCTGTGCGCGCCGATCACCCCCGCCTCGCTGGCCCATGCAACCGCGCCCCATGCAGCACGGATCGCCGCCTGCGCGGTTGAAACGCTGGCCATGGCAGGCCTGCCAGCAAGCGCGGTGGACGCGGTGATTTTTGTCGGTGGCTCAAGCTTGATGCACGCAGTCACTGGCGCGATGGAGCGGCTGCTGCCCGGCGCCACCCTGCGCCATTCCAACGCCTTCACCGCGGTGATCGACGGGCTGGCCATCGCTTCGGCCCGGACCTGAAGGCGTTGCAGGGCGGGGGCCCGGACCAGAAGGCGTTGCGGGGCGGGGGCCCGGACCTGAAAGCGTTGCGGGGCGGGGGCCCCACGGGCCAGACTGGGCGCGATCTTGACCGAAAGGACCGCGCCATGCCCATCCCCGCCCTGCGCACCCCAGACGCGCGCTTTGACGCCCTGCCCGATTTTCCCTATCCGCCCCATTACATTGACGACCTGCCCGGACGCAGCGGCCTGCGCCTGCACCATCTCGACGAAGGGCCGCGCGATGCGAATCGCGTGTTCCTGTGCCTGCATGGCCAGCCAACATGGAGCTATCTTTACCGCAAGATGATCCCGGTGTTCGCCGCCTCAGGCGCGCGGGTTGTGGCGCCGGACCTGTTCGGGTTCGGACGCTCTGACAAGCCGACCGACCCGGGCGTCTACACCTTTGATTTCCACCGCGACACGCTGATCGCGTTCATTGCGCGGCTGGATCTGCGCAATGTGACGCTGGTGGTGCAGGACTGGGGCGGGCTGCTGGGCCTGACTTTGCCGCACGCCATGCCCGATCGGATCACGCGCCTGCTGGTGATGAACACCACCATCGCCGATGGCCGCCCAGCAGGCGCGGGGTTTGACGCATGGCGGGCCTTCAACCGCTCCAAACCCGATCTGGACGTGGCAGGGCTGATGTCCCGCGCGGTGACAGGCATGACAAAGGCTGAGGCCGCCGCCTATGCCGCCCCCTTTCCCGACGCGGCGTTCAAATCGGGCGTGCGGCGGTTTCCCGATCTGGTGATGACCGATCCGGGGATGGAGGGGGTCGACACCTCGCGCGCCGCCCGCGCCTGGCTGGCGCGCGATTGGCGCGGCGACAGCTTCATGGCCGTCGGCATGCAGGATCCCGTGCTGGGCCCCGATGTGATGGCCGATCTGCGCACCACAATCCGCGGCTGCCCGCCCGCAATGGTGATCCCCGAAGGCGGCCATTTCGTGCAGGAACATGGCGCGCAGATCGCCCGCGCAGCACTGGCCGCATGGGGCGACGCGCCCGCGACCTAACCCACCCGCGCCCACGCTGGGGCGGTGCGCCCGCGGCCCCTTGGCCGCGGCGCGCTGCAGCGGGGGTCAATCCCCCCAAGGCGCGCGCCCGGGGGGGATGCGCGCCCTCAGGCCTTGCGACAACGCCAGGGCAACGAAGGCCAGCGACATGGCACCGCGCGGTGCGTGGTGCGTTCACACACACAAGGCCATCGGCATTTAAATCTCGGGTCTCCCGCTGATCACCTCGGTCGGCGCGCGGATGGCGCGGGCCGCGGCTTGTTGCGAAAAAGTCTCAAACTCCCGCATGCGAACAAGGTGCTGCGGCTGACGGTCACCCAAAACGCGGCGGTGCCCAGGCGGCAGAACCGTCTGGTGCCACAGTCATGTTCACGGCAACCCCGGCCCGGCGCTTGATGATGGCGCACGTCCATCAAGCGCTGTGAAACGCGAAGGGGCGCGGACCTTGCGGTCCGCGCCCCCCCATTCCAGCCGACATTCCGCCGATCAGAAGTGCATCGAGATGTCCCGGTGTCCGGACCGGCAGCTCGCGACATAGAGCGCGATGTTCCGCGGCATCTTGAGCTGTGAGCGGGCACCGATGGTGCTGCGCATCGCCTCCGTGTAGGTCCGCAGCCCCGGTGCCACCGAAACGGCCGCGGCTGAGCGCCAGGCCACGTCGGCCTCCCACGCTGCCACAGCCGCATCCATCTGCACCATGGCATCAGCCGGATCGGGGGTGTTTGACCGCAGCGCAGAGCGCGCCTTGTTCACGAACCCGCGGATGTCGCCCGCACCCTCAACGCCCGACACCAACGAGCGCAGATCAGTGACCTGCTCCACCAGCGCCTTCAGCTCTCCGGTCTCAATCGCGGCCCGCATGGCGCGCAGCGGGGTCTCAAGCGCCTTAAGCTCGTCCAGCGCGTCGATCACCACCAGCGCTTCGGCCACTGGCTCATACCCGGCATCCGTAGCCCGCCGGTAGGTGCTGCGCAGCTTGGTCTCAACGTCATCAAGCTTGCTGAACGCCTCATAGACCTCTTTCCAGTCGGCGGGCATCTGGACGCTCAGCGCGGCGATGGCGATCTCACCCTCGGCCACGATGGTCTCCAGCTCAGCACGCAGTTCGGCGCCGTCTTCTTCACGGAACCGCGACAGCGTGGTTGCAGCGGCCTTCACCGCTTCGGCGTGGTGGCGCATGTCTTTTTCAAGCTTGCGCACCAGCGAATGAACCGGGCGATAGGCCACCGAAGCCTCGTCGACCACCACCTCTGCGTCCTGCACTTCGGCAAGCCGCAAAAGGGCTGTCTCCGCGCTCACGAACGCTTTGGACACGCCCTTGGCCATGGATTTGGGGAACGCGCCCAGATCAATGCCCTTGGCGGACGCGATGGCACCGCGCACGTCGTCGCCATTGTCCTGAAGTTCCCCCCACACATATTCTTCAAGGCAGTACTGAAGCTGCGGGTTGCTCGGCGGTGACGCGGTGGAGGCTGTGAGGCTGACGCGGTTGGGCAGGTAGTTCACCAGCCACGGGTTCATGCCCACGATGGTCAGCGCCAGCAACTGCAAGGCAATGAACGCAATCACGCCCTTGTACATGTTGATCGTGGTCACGATCGCCGGTGCCACACCGCGAAGATAGAACAGCGCAAAGCCGAAGGGCGGCGTCAGGAACGAGGTCTGGATGTTCAGACCGATCATAACACCAAGCCACACCGCGGTGATGTTCGCTTCAGGATCAGCCAGCAGGATCGGCGCCACGATCGGCACCACGACCACCGCGATTTCGATGAAATCGAGGAAGAAGCCCAGAACGAAGATCACCGCCATGACGATGATGAACTGCGTCCAGAAGCCGCCCGGCAGAGATTCGAGGAAGTTCTTGACCAGTTCCTCGCCGCCAAACGACCGGAACGCGGCGGTCAGCATCGCAGCACCAAGCAGGATGATGAACACCAGCGAGGTGGTCTTGGCGGTTTCGACCATCACGCCATGCAGCGTGTTTTCGATGCGCATCACCCGGATGCCCGACCAGACCAACGAAAGCAGCAGACCGACCGTGCACCCGATCGCAATGATCATCGCGGTGCTTTCCGCGGATGTGTTGATCGCCTTGATGTTCACCGGCTGCACCGACAGCGTGGTCGCCAGCGCCACAAGCGACACCAGGAACAGAATCGCCGGCCAATAGGCGTATTTCTCGCCCTCTCGCAAACGATAGCCTGCCATCACGATGGCACCCGCGGCACCGATGGCACCCGCCTGGTTCACCGTCGCGACGCCCGCGATGATTGACCCGAGCACCAAGAAGATCAGCGCCAGCGGGGGCACCAGTGCGACGAACACCTTGCCCCAGAACGCCAGGTCCCACGACCCTTCGTAATGCACCGCGGGCGCCGATTTGGGCCGCAGGATCGCGAAGACCATGATGTAGAGCATATAGAGCGCGACCAGCACCATGCCCGGCACAAAGGCCCCGAGGAACATTTCCCCTGCCGAGGTCGACGTGACCGCGTATTCCGACGGCATCGACAGCTCGCCCGTGGCAATCTTGTGCAATGCCTTGCGCGCGGTCCCGGCCTGATCAACGGCCGAGGCCAGCTGGTCAGCAAGAATGATCAGCACGATCGACGGCGGAATGATCTGCCCCAATGTGCCCGACGCCGCGATGGCCCCGGTTGCCAGCGGCTGCGAGTAATTATTGCGCAGCATCGCGGGCAAGGAAATCAGGCCCATGGCGACCACGGTGGCACCGACGATGCCGGTGGTGGCTGCCAGCAGCGCGCCCACGAACACCACGGAAATGCCCAAGCCGCCCGGGATCGGGCCGAACAGGCGCGCCATGGTGACCAGCAGATCCTCAGCGATCTTGGAGCGCTGAAGCATGATGCCCATGAAGATGAACAACGGGATGGCGATGAGCGTGTCTCGCTCCACCTCCCAGTATACGCCGCGCAGGTTGGTGACGCCGGCATTAAGCCAGCTGCCAGGGCCGCCCTGACTGAAATAGGCACTGGCGGAGCCTTCGAGCACGTAGCCCGTCAGCGCCGCCATACCGATGGTCAGGATGGCAGATCCCGGCAGCGCGAAGGCCACCGGATAGCCTGACCCCAGCGCGAACGCCATGGTCACGACAAGAAGGGCGAGGAAGAAAAGTTCCATCTAAGCGGTTCCCGGTTCAGTGCGCGGCAGTGGAATCGTGCGCGCGGCCGCCTGGCTGACCGCGAAGGTCTGCCACAGCGTCCATCAGATAGCTCACGAACTGGATCAGCATGGTCGTCCCGAAGACGCCGAGGAAGGCCGCCATCAGATATTTGACATACATGCCGAAGCCCGACTGAGAGACTTCGAAATTCGATACGGCACCAGTGATGATGGTGGACTTGCCGCCCATCCCCAGCACCATGATCACCCAGCACAGCGACATGCCAAAGAAGATCGTGCCGATGGTGTTCACCCGTCCGCGGGCCCGCTTGGTCATGCCAGCATACAGCACGTCGACGCGGACATGGCCTTCTTCGATCAGCGTGTAGGCCGACGCAAACAGGAACAGCGCCGCGTACCAGAACCGCACCAGATCACCCATGAACGCCTGTTCGTATGAAAAAACGAATCGCGTCAGCACGATCAGCAGTTCAGCAACCACAATCAGCAGCGCCAACCACGTGAACCCCAGCGTGCGCGTGAACAGCGCCGCGATGAAGCCCAGCACAACCAGCGGTAGATGCACCATCGGGCCGCGCCATGCGGCGCGCGACAGATCGGAGTTCATCTGCTCGCCGACCATGCCGACAAGAATTTCTTCGACCCTGAGGAACGAGATGACGGCATCGACGAACCCGACGAAGAACACCGCAAAGAACGCTCCACGGATCAGGTACAGGTTGAAGTTGTTGATGAAATCACTGTCCTCGCGCAGCCCTCGCAGTGGCGTGCGCAGCACCCACCAGGCAGCACCAGCGATCGCGGCGGGATACATCAGCAGCATCACCCAGGCCCCGATCGGGCCTTCGCCGCTCAGCGCATCGGTGGGCGAAGGCAGTTCCGTCACGCCGAACACCAAAAAGGTCTGAAGCACAAAAACCGCCAGCGCGGCAAGGTTGGCCCAGCCGAAGGCGCGCACAAGTGCGTCGCGTCCGTCATTGCCCCCGGCGGCGCCATAGCGCGGCGAAGGCTGGGTTGCGTCCGTCATGAAAAGCTCCCTGCTAGCGTGGTCGCGATGCGCGCCCCACCCCTTTTCCAGTCGCCCTTCGCGGGTCGGTCGGCACCGTTGGCCCTGCCGGGCCCCATCGGCGCGATGGAGAGAGCCGCGCCTTCATTAACAAAGGCGCGGCCCGGTCGTTGTGGCGCATGCGTCCCCGCCATCATACCCGGCGGGGACGCTGCGGCTTGGCCTCAGAGGCCGAGCACGCGGTTGCGCTGGTTCGAGAATTCAACTTCGGCAATCTTGGTGTAGGAGCCGTTGGCACGCAGCGAGGCTTGGAAGTCGTCGTTGATCTTCGCGGCCAGCGGCGAATGCTCACGGGTCTCAGCGAACACTTCTTCCGAAGCCTCACCAAACGCATCCCAGACTTCGTCGGAGAAGGAGCGCAGCTGCACGCCATGCTCTTCGATCAGCTTCTTGAGGTAGACGCCGTTCAGGGAGATCGCCTCTTCGGGCTGGTTGGCGTTTTCTTCGTAGCACGCAGCCGTGATGATGGCTTTGTGGTGGTCCGAAAGGCCGTTCCAGAAACCCTCGTTCATGCCGAAGGCAAGACCGCCACCGGGCTCATGCATGCCGGCGGTGTAATAGAACTTGGCCGCTTCGTAGAACTTCATGAAGTAGTCGTTATACGGACCAACCCATTCAGTGGCTTCGATCGCGCCCGAGACGAGGTTTTCGTAAATCTGACCGCCCGGAAGGGACACAGTCGAGACGCCGAGCTTCGACATCACGGTGCCGCCGAGGCCGGGGATGCGCATCTTCAGGCCGCGCAGATCTTCCGGGGTCTCGATCTCTTTGTTGAACCAGCCACCCATCTGGGTGCCGGTGGCGCCGCAGGGCAGAGCCTTCAGGCCGAATTCGCCGGACAGCTCATCCCACAGGGCCTGACCGTTCTGGAACTTGATCCAGGCGTTCCACTCCGGCCCCGTCATGCCGAACGGCACGGAGGTGAAGTAGGCAAAGCCCGGGTGCTTGCCGACCCAGTAATAGTCGGCCGCGATGTAAGCCTGCGCATCGCCATTGGCGACGGTGTCAAAGCTGTCAAAGGCACCGACTTTTTCGCCAGCGGCGAAATAGTTGGTCTGGATCTCACCGTTCGAAAGCTCGGTGATGCGCGCGGAAAGGCGCTGCGCCGACGTTCCGAGGCCCGGGAAATCCCGGCCCCAGGTCGAGACGATGTTGAGTTCGACGCGCGCCTGCGCAAGCGCGGGGGCAGCGAGTGCACTGGCGGCGACGGCCGGCCCGGCGAGCGCTGCGCCCTTCAAAAACTGACGACGTTCCATTGTAGTCCTCCCGTTGGAAAAGATCGGGGCACGTTGGCCCCAGCCCTGCGAGGGGACTAAAGCAAAATGAGCTCGCCACGACAACGGTTAATCTACACCCGCGTGTGTCGGTTTTGCGTTCCGAGGCCTTTTCGAACGCATCTTCACACGCAAAGGCGCCCTTATTATCGCCCGGGGCATGCATTTGCCCCGCACCACGCACATGAACATCAATTCATCACAGGACCGAGCGCCGCAGCCTCCCCCGCTCGCCTCCCACACCGTTTCGGGTCATGGTCGGTGCCGGTTGAAACGGGGGAGCCTTGGCAATGACGATCTGGCATGTGGCGCCTGACGGCGCGCTCGGCGGCGGTGCCGTGATCATGGCGCGCTTGGTGCGCGAACTGAGCACGGACGCCCCCGGTGCCCATATGGCGCTGATCCCACGCAATGCAGATCCCGACATGGCCGCACTGTTCGACGGGCTGCCCGTGCAGCGCGGCTGGTATGATGGCCGCGCCAACCCCTTGATCTTCGCGCGCGCCATTGCCGCCCATGCGCGGCGCGGCGACGTCATCCACGCCCACGGCACCCGCGCGGCGCTGGCCGGGGCGCTTGCGCGGCTGATCCAACCGGGGCTGAAGCTGATCTATACGGTGCACGGGTTCCACGGGCTGGCACAGCCCGGCCCGTTTGGCGCGCGCGCCAAGCTGGAGCGGGTGCTGGCAAGGGTCTGCAACGGAGTGGTGTTCGTCTCCAGCGCGGATCGCGATCTGGCGCGCGCCCACGGGCTGAAGCACAAGGGCCTCGCGTGGGTGATTGAAAACGGCGTCGACGCGCCGGACATTGCGCAAGGCGCCCCCAAGGACATCGACGTGATCTTCATCGGCCGCCTTGTGCGTCAAAAGCACCCTGAGGCGTTCGTTGAGACAGCCGCCCTCCTGCCCCCCGGCCTGACCATCGAAATGATCGGCGACGGAGAACTGGCCACCGAAATTGATGCGCTGATTGCCGCCCAAACCGCCCCGATCCTGCGCCCCGGCGCCCTGCCCCGCGGCGACACGCTGGCGCGCCTTGGGCGTGCGAAGCTTCTGGTCATGACCTCGCGCTGGGAAGGCCTGCCCACCGCGGCCATTGAAGCTGGCATGTCCCGCGCCGCCGTCGCGGGATACCGCATCGCGCCGCTGGCCGAAATCCTCGGCGATCAAAGCGATGCGTGCCTGACGCCCCCCGACCCGGCCGCGTTGGCGAACGTGGTCAAAGGGCTACTGGCCGACGACACGCAGCGCGAAACCCTCGCCGACGCGCTGCATGACAGGTGCCGCGCGCGCTATGCCCCCGCGCGCATGGCAGGCCGGCACCGGGCGCTTTACGCCGCCGTTATGGCAGGCTGAACACGGGCCGCCATGGGGCGGCGCCCTCGGCCCCTGGGGCCGAGGGGAAATGGCGCGCGCCCCCGCTTGGGGGCGCTCCGTTTCCTCAGGCGCTCAGACGATGGTGACGCCGCCATCGGCCACGATCACCTGCCCAGTGATGAACAGCGCGGCGTCTGAGGCCAGGAACGCCCCGATCCCACCGATATCTGCCGGATCGCCGATGCGGCGCAGGGGCACGGTGTCGTTCACGGCCTTGATCCGATCGGGGTCTTCCCACAGCGCCTTGGCGAAATCGGTCTTCACCAGACCCGGCGCGATGCAGTTCACGCGGATGTTGTCGGGGCCCCATTCCTGAGCATAGTTGCGCGCCAGCGCCATGTCCGCCGCCTTGGAGATCCCGTAGGCACCGATCATGCCCGCAGCGCGCAGCCCGGCGATGGAGCTGACGATGGTGATCGACCCGCCGCCGATCTTTTTCATCCCCGGCGCCACGGCGCAGGACAGCCACATGTTCGACAGCACGTTCGACTTCATGATCTTTTCAAACGCCGCGTCGGGCAGGTCTGACATCGGGCCATAGACCGGGTTGATCGCGGCATTGCACACCATGCTGTCGACGGTGCCGAACGCGGCCTCGGCGCCTTTGATCAGGGCCGCCACCTCATCCTTGCGGCCGATGTTGCACGCGATGGCGATGGCGGTGCCCCCGGCCGCGTTGATCGCGTCGGCCACCGGCCCACATGCCTCCATAGAGCGGCTGGAGATCACCACCTTCGCGCCCAGCCCTGCCATCGTCTCAGCGATCGAACGCCCGATGCCGCGGCTGGATCCGGTGATCACGGCGACTTTGCCGGTCAGGTCGAACGGGTTCTTGAATGCCATCTGGGTCTTCCTTCCATCAGTTTTTTCATCACGAACGGCTCAACCCGCAAGGGCGGCTTCGCGTTTGGCGGTTTCTTCGGCGCGCAGGTCTTTTCTCGACAGCTTGCCCACGGCGGTCACCGGCAGCGTGTCGCGGATTTCCATGGCGCGGGGCATTTCGTGGCGCCCCAGGCGGTCTTGCAAGAAGGCCACCATGTCCTCCAGCGTCGGGGCGGTGGCGCCGGCACGCAGCACGATGAACGCCTTGGCGCTTTCGCCGCGGTAATCGTCCGGGATGCCGATCACCCCAGCGGCGGCCACCGCGGGGTGTTCATGCAGGGCCTGTTCAACCACTTGCGGATAGACGTTGAAGCCGCCCGACAGGATCAGGTCCGACTTGCGGTCCACCAGATAGAAAAACCCGTCTTCATCCATCCGGCCCACATCGCCGGTCAGGAAAAACCCGTCCGCAAAGCTTTCCGCATTGGCCTTGTCGCGGTTCCAATAGCCCTTGGTGACGTTCGGCCCGCGCACGGCGATCTCGCCGATCTCTCCGGCTGGCAGCACGGCGGTCGGGTCGTCATGGCTGACCACCCGCATTTCGATCTGCGGCAGCGGCACCCCGATCGAGCCTTCTTTGTGGTCCAGCCCCCATTCCGACACGGCGGTCCCGGCGGGCGACGTCTCCGTCATCCCCCAGCCGCCCAGCAGCGGCGTTGAGGTCTGTTTGCGGAACAACCGCCCGACTGCATTCGGCAAAGGCGCCCCGCCCGACGACGCGATGCGCATGGAGCTGAGATCGCGCGTCGTGATCTCAGGGTGGTTCACCAGCGCGATCCACATGGTCGGCACACCGGCAAAGGCGGTGATCCGCTGGGTTTCGATGTCGTTCAGCGTTTCAGTTGCATCAAACCGCATGCGCAGGCAGATCAGCCCGCCATGTCTGATCTGGCGCAGCAGCACCACGGTCAGCGCATAGATATGGAACAGCGGCAGCACGCACAGCACCACCTCGCGGCCCACCAGCTTGGGCTCCACGCCCTCATACCACGCATCATAGATGCCGATGGCAGAGGTCAGGTTGCCGTGGCTCAGCATCGCGCCTTTGGGCGCGCCGGTGGTGCCGCCGGTGTATTGCAGCAGCGCCACGTCGTCGACTGCGCCACCGTCGCTTTGGGGCAGCACGTCGGTGGTCGCCCCCGCGATGAAGTCGGCAAAAGACAGCGCCCCGGCCATGTCCGGGAAATCAGCCTTGGGCAGCGGCGCCGCGCCAAAGCGCACGTCATCGCAGATCACCAGTTTCGGCACGACGCCCGCGGCCAGCAAACGCTCTGCCTTGGACTGCATGTCCGGCAGGTCCAGCGTCACCAGCAGTTTCGCCTCGCTGTCGTTCAGCTTATGCTCCAGCTCTCGCACCGCATCGAGCGGCGACAGGTGCACGATCCGGCAGCCCAGCGCCATGGCGCCGAAAAAGAACGCCGGGTGGTAGATGTGGTTGGGCATGTGCAGCGCCACCGCATCGCCCCGCGACAGTCCCAGCGCGGCCAGCGCGCTTGCAACCCGCCCGGCCAGCGTGCCGAATTCGGCGTAGGTCATCCGGGTCCCGCGCCAGTCGAACAGATCGTGCGGCCCGTATGCCTCAATGGCGCCGCGCAGCATCTGCGGCAGCGTCATCGGCGCGATCGGCGCATCCCAGACGACGCCTTTGGCATAGTGTTTTTCCCACGGGAAAGGGCGGGCGGCGGCGGTCATGGGCGTATCCTCCGGGATGGGTCGCGGCGGCCTCGTTCGTGCGGGCCTGCCGTCGAGGTCTTGGTGGCGGGGTCTTGGCGGCGGGGGCGCGCGGCCCACGCCAGTATCAGATCGCGCGCACGATCAATGCATCAAGCCCAAGGGCCCCTTCCCCAGCGCCAAGCACGCGCAGGGGGTTGATCTCAACGCTCTCCATCGCGGTGCCTTGGGACGCGGCAAAGACCGAGATCGCGCTGACCGCCCGAGCAGCCGCAGCCACATCGGCCTTGGCAGCACCGCGGGCACCATCCAGCAGCGGCCAGCCGCGCAATTCGCGCAACATCTCAAGGCCGACCGCTTCGGTCACCGGGGCACGGCGGAAGGCGACGTCTTTGAACACCTCAGTGAACACGCCCCCCAGACCGACCATCACCACCGGCCCGAAGGCCGGGTCCAGCTTGGCCCCCAGGATCAGATCAACCCCCGCGGGCACCATTGGCGAGACCAGCGCGCCATCCAGCACCGCGTCAGGCGCCGCGGCGCGCACCCGGACCAGCATCGCATCGAACGCTGCGCCCGCATCATCGGCGGCGACGTTCAACGCAACGCCGCCCACATCGGTTTTGTGGGCAATGTCAGGTGACGCGATCTTGATGGCGACCGGGCGCCCAGCTTTGGCGGCGATGGCGGCTGCGTCGCTTGCGTTGCGCGCCAGCTCAGACGTTGCCATGCCGATGCCCAGCGCAGACAGAACCGCGGCGGCCACCGCTTCGGTCAGCGGGCCATCGGGCAGCGCGGTCGGCGCGGGAACCGGCGGGGTTTCAGGCCGACCGGCGGCAAAGGCCATGCCCGCGCGGGTCAGCGCGTCGATGGCGGCGACGGCGCGCGACGGGTCTTCAAACACCGGATAGCCGTCATCGGTGTATTGCTTGACCACATCGGCCTCAGCAATCAACGACTGGATGACCAGCAGGCCGTCTTGGCCCGCCACGCCATCGCGCATCGCCTGCAACAGCTTGCCCGAGATCGTTTTTGACCCCGCGACCGAGGTCCAGAAGCACAGCAAGCTGTCATAATCCCCGCGTTCGATCATCTTTTGCAGGAACTTGGTCACAAGGCTCATGTCGTTGAACGCCTGCGCGGTGACGTCCACGGGGTTCCGGGGCGCGGCGAAGGGCAGGATTTCCTTCAGCTCAGCCTGCGCGTCGTCAGGCATCGGCGCGACATCCAGACCGCGAAGGTCAGCTTCGTCCGCGATCAGCACGCCTGCGCCGCCCGAAATCGTGACGACGCCAAGCCGGTTGCCCGCCGGATAGATCCGGGAGCGGGCGGCATCGGCAGCGTCGATCATTTCTTCGGTGGTGCGCACGCGCACCGCGCCGTGCTGGCGCAGGATCGCGTCGCACACGGCGTCCTCACCCGCCAAAGATGCGGTGTGGCTGGACGCCGCCGCGGCCCCGACCTCAGACCGGCCGACCTTCATGATAAAGACCGGCTTGCGCGCAGCGCGGGCTTTTTCAAGGCTTTCGATCAGCAGGGCACCGTCGCGGATCCCCTCAGCATAGGCCATGATGGTGTGGATTTCGGGGTCCTCAGCCATCATGCCGATCACCTCGGCGACGCCGACATCGGCCTCATTTCCCGTGGTCAGGAAATAGCGCGTGCCCAGACCGCGCTGGCGTGCCAGCCAATAGATATGGCTGCCATAGGCGCCCGACTGGCTGACGATCGCCAGCCCGCCAGACAGCGGCGCGCCCCGTTCAAGCGTTGAGGAAAAGCACGGGATGAACCCGGTCGCGGCGTTGAAGGCCCCAAGGCAGTTCGGCCCGATCAGCCGCACCCCGGCCTTGCGTGCGGCGGCGGCTGCCTCAAGCTCCAGCGCGGCGCCTTCAGGGCCCATTTCCGCAAAGCCTGAGGAAAAGCACAGCGCCGCCTTGGCGCCCTTGGCCCCGGCATCGGTGATGGTCTGCACAACATGGCGCGCAGGCACCGCGATCAGCGCGAAATCAATGGTCCCGTCAATGTCGAGCACCGACGGCACCGCCGGCAGCCCCTGCACCATGTCGCGTTTGGGGTTCACCGGGATCAGGCGACCGGCATATCCGGCGGCCTTCATATAGGCGATGGGCCGCCCGCCGATGCGCGTCGGGTCGTCCGACGCCCCGATGATGGCCACGGATTGCGGCGCAAGCAGATCTGCAATCGACGTCATTTCATGCCCCTAAGCTGGGTGATGGTCGCGAAGGGAGAGATCGCTTCAGCCGAAGACAGAACTTCGATCACCACCGGCCCGTCATGGGCAAAGGCGGCGGCGGCGGCGGCGGGGGCTTCTTCAGGGGTTGTGACCTTAAGGGCCAAAGCGCCAAACGCCGCGCCCCATGCCTGAAAATCGGGATTCACCAGATCGGTGCCCGAAACGCGCGCAGGATAATCGCGTTCTTGATGCATGCGGATCGTCGCGTAGGTGCCGTTGTTGGAAATCACCACAATCGGCTTGGCGCCTGCGGCGATGCCGGTGGCCAATTCATTGCCGGTCATCAGCACGCCGCCATCGCCGACAAAGGCAATCGCGCGCTTGTCTTCGCGGCGAAGGCAGGCGGCAACCGCGCCCGGCACTGACATGCCCATGGCACCGCCCACGGCACCAACGCAGTCGCTTTTGCCGTCAAACGGCCACAGGCAATGCACCCAGGCGGAAAAGTTGCCCGCATCCAGCGCCAGCGGCACGCCCTTGGGCGCCACCGCGGCCAGCGCATTGACCATATGGCCAAATTCAACCCCGTCCGCACGCGGCTGGGGCGGACGGTCAGCGATCTGCTTGGCCAGCGCGTGAATGCCCGCGGTCCATTCTGCGCGCTCCGCCGGTTGGGGCAGGTTGCGCTCCGCCAGCGCGGTCAGGAACAGGGCGGCATCCGCAGCGATGGGCAGCGCCGCATGATATACGCGCCCCGGCACCGAGGGGTCGGCATGGACATGGATCAGCGTCTGATCCGGCATCGGCGCCCTGGGCAGCGTGTAATTTTGGGTGGGCGTGTCACCAAGTCGGGTGCCAACTGCCAAAATCAGATCAGCGTTTTGCAACGCCTCAACCTGCGCTTTGGGGATCTTGAAGCCCAGATGCCCGCCATATTGGGGGCTGTCATTGTCAAAGATGTGCTGGAACTTGAAGGTCAGCGTCACCGGCGCGTTCAGCGCCTCAGCAGCGCGGGCCAATGCCTTGCGTCCCTCAGGGGATGCACAGCCACCACCCGCGATGATCAGCGGGCGTTTGGCCGCCGCGATCAGATCGGCGGCGCGGTCCAGATCAGCCATTGCAGGCGCGGACCGCGCAATGGCGGGCGCGGGCAGCACCGGCGCGTCGGTCTGGTCTTCGAGCATATCCTCGGGCAATGAAATCACCACCGGACCGGGGGTCCCGGACATTGCCACCTGATAGGCGCGCGCCAGGGTTTCGGGCAGCCGTGAGGCGTCGTTCACTTCCCACACGCCCTTGGCCATGCTGCCGAAGAACTGGGTGTAATCAACCTCTTGGAACGCGCCCAGATGGCGTTCGTGCCGGGCCACCTGCCCGACCAGCAGCACCAGCGGCACACCATCTTGCTGGGCTGCATGCACTGCGATCGCGGCGTTGGACGCCCCCGGCCCACGGCTGACCGCGGCCAGACCGGGACGCCCGGTGATCTTGGCATCACACACCGCCATCAGCCCGGCGCCGCCTTCGTGGCGACAGATCACCAGATCGATGTCATCGCGCCCATGCAGCGCGTCAAGCAGCGCCAGATAGCTTTCCCCGGGAACGCAGAACAAGCGGTCAAAGCCAAGGCCAACAAGGCAATCGGCGGCGAGATCGGCGGCACGCGCCATAATATTCCTCCTGTCGGAACATTTCACGGGGGATAGTCCCGGAGTTCCTTGTTTAGGTGTTGACGGGGACAATCGCTTGCGAAACCATGTTTCGCAACCAAAAAGAAATCCCCTCCTGACCTGGGGGGATCTAATCTCAGGGAGAGAGCCATGACCATCTCACGAGCGTTGCTCGCCGTCACCATCGGGGCCGGCCTTGCCGCACCCCTCGCGGCGCAGGAGCTGCCGGGTCAGTTGACCTGGACGGCCTATGGCACCGGGTCTGCGGGCTACAACCAGGCGGTCGCCATCGGCGCCGCGCTGAAGGCAACCGCCGGTGTGAACCTGCGTGTGCTGCCGGGCAAGAACGACATCAGCCGCACTGAGCCGATCCGCCAGGGCAAAGTGCCGTTTTCGGCCAATGGTGTTGGCGGCTCATACATGAGCCAAGAGGCCGTGTTCGATTTCGGCGCCAAGAACTGGGGTCCGCAGCCGGTGCGCGTGCTGATCGCCAATGCCGGCGGCGGCACGGGCCTTTCGGTCGGCGTGGCCGGCGACCTCGGCGTCGCTGACTACAGCGACCTCAAGGGCAAGCGGGTCGCTTACGTCAAAGGGTCCCCCGCGCTCAACGTCAACGTTCAGGCCTACCTCGCCTATGCCGGGCTGACCTGGGACGACGTGACCGTGGTCGAATTTGGCGGCTTCGGTGATTCGTGGAAAGCGCTGACCAACGGCCAGGTGGACGCGGCCTTCGCCTCCACCAACTCAGGCAGCGCC
Organism: Paracoccaceae bacterium; assembly: GCA_047610385.1. Lineage (GTDB taxonomy): Bacteria > Pseudomonadota > Alphaproteobacteria > Rhodobacterales > Rhodobacteraceae > JBOCEF01. The sequence continues at coordinate 22,076 of JBLGAC010000007.1, forward strand.
TACGAAGCGGCGTCCGGCCCGCGCGGGCTGACATGGCCGCCGATCGACCCGGCCAATGCCGAAGGTCTTGCACGCATGCAGGACATCGCGCCCTTCTTCTCGCCGTTCAAGGCCACCGTGGGCGCCACCATCGACGGCACCGACGGCATTCACACGGCGACCTACGCCTATCCGGTGCTGATGGGCATGGGCGACGGCGATCCCGATCTGGCCTATGCGATGACCAAAGCGATGGTTGAGCTGTTCCCCCAGTACAAAGACAAAGCTCCGGGCATCAATGGCTGGGCGATTGAAAACCAGAACTTCACCTGGGTTGCCCCGTACCATGTCGGCGCGATCCGGTACTACACAGAGATCGGCGTCTGGACTGCCGAAGCCCAGGCCCACAACGACAACCTGATCAAGCGTCAGGCCGCACTGAAGGCCGCTTGGGATGACCTGATGGCCGCCAATCCCGAAGACTGGGAAGCGTCCTGGGCCACCAAGCGCCATGAGGCGCTGAAGGCCGGTGGGTTCACCGTCACTTTCTGATGGCTCTGCCGGGCGGCGAAACTTCGGTTTCGCCGCCCACGCTTCTTAGCTTCTGGCCTGCCTCTGCCCTGCCTCTGCGCGCCCCCTGTTTCGGGGCGCGAAGACGCAGGGCGGCCCCCCTCATGCCCTTTCCCCGCCGCGACCGCGCGGCAGCCGCGCCCAAGCCCGCGCCGCAGCCCCTTGCATGGGGCCGCCCGGCGCGCAAGGTGCCTGCCCCCCGCATCAGCCCAACCGGAGCGTTCCCGCCCATGACTGACCCCCGCAAAAAACTGGAGCTCGCACCCGAGCCGGTCGCCGCAATGCCGGCGCTCGCGCGCATTGCCGTCGGTGCCGCGACGCTGCTCGCGATCGCGCTGGCGGCGAACCAGCTGTTCAACTTCCAAGCTTTCGGCATCGTGCTGCTGGAGGGGCTTTACCTTTATGTCCTCGCGGGCCTGTTTTTGGGGGCCAGCTTTCTGGTGTTCCCGACCTTCAAGTCGCGCGGCGTAACGCTGATCGACTGGGCGCTGGCCGCAGCCGCGCTGGGGTCGGCGATGTGGTTCGCCGCGCATGCCGGGGAATCGCTGGAATCGGGTTGGGAATACGCGGCACCTGAAAGCGCGCAATACGCGTCGGTCGTGCTGTGGCTGCTGATCCTTGAGGCGACGCGCCGCGCGGGCGGGTTGATCCTGTTCATGATCGTGGCGGTGTTCTCGCTGTACCCGACCTTCGCGGACGTGATCCCCGATCCGCTGTCGGGCTTCGCCTCCCCGTTCATGGATGCGATCCCGTATCATATCCTGTCATCCGAAAGCTCGTTCGGCATCCCGATGAAGGCGTTCGGCAACCTGGTGATCGGGTTCATCCTGTTCGGCGCGGTGCTGCAACGCACGGGCGGCGGTCAGTTTTTCAACGATCTGGCGCTGGCGATGGTCGGCAATTACCGCGGCGGCGCGGCCAAGGTGGCGATCTTTGCCAGTGGCTTCATGGGGTCCATGTCCGGATCAGTGATTTCGAACGTGCTGACCACCGGCGCGGTGTCGATCCCGGCGATGAAACGCACTGGATTTTCCGCCCGCTATGCGGCGGCGACTGAGGCCTGCGCATCCACGGGCGGCGTGCTGATGCCCCCGATCATGGGCGCGACCGCCTTCGTGATGGCCAGCTTTCTGTCGATGCCCTATGTCGAAATCGCGCTGGCGGCGATCATCCCCAGCCTGCTGTTCTATTTCGGCCTGTTCGCGCAGATCGACGCCTATGCGGCCAAACGCGGGCTGCGCGGGCTTGAACCGGGCGAGGCCCCGACCATGCGCGAAGCGATGAAGGATGGCTGGCCCTACATCCTCGTGTTTGCGGTGCTGATCTACATGATGACCGCGCTCAGGATGGACACGCTGGCGCCGTTCTACGCGACCGCGATCTTGCTGGTGATCAACCAGATCCTGCCCAAAAAGCGTCTGACGCTGACCGGCGCGATGGACATGATCATCGGCGTCGGCCGATCCTTGGCCGAACTGGTGGCGGTGCTGCTGGGCGTCGGGCTGATCGTTGGCGCGTTCTCGGCCACCGGCCTTGCGGGCACTTTGGTCAATGAGCTGATCTTCATCGCCGGCGACAGCAAAATCGCGCTGTTGCTGATGGGCGCACTGACCGCCTTTATCTTCGGCATGGGGATGACGGTCACGGCTTGCTACATCTTCCTTGCAGTCGTGCTGGCACCCGCGCTGACACAGGCTGGCCTGAACGTGCTGGCGGTGCATCTGTTCATTCTGTACTGGGGCATGGTCAGCTACATCACGCCCCCCGTCGCGCTGGGGGCCTTTGCCGCCGCCACCATGGCAGGCACCGGGCCGATGCGTGCGGGCTTTGAGGCGATGAAGCTGGGCGGGGTGATTTACCTCGCGCCGTTCTTCTTTGTGCTGAACCCGGCGCTGATCGGGCAGGCCCCGGCGTGGGAAGTGACCGTTGCGCTCAGCACCGCGCTGGTCGGCGTGTGGTTCATCGCAGCCGCGCTGCAAAGCCATATCAGCCTTGTGGGCGACCTTCCGGGCGGCTTCACGGGTGCCATTCTGAGGGTCATGCTTTTCGCGGGAGGGTTCTGCCTCGCCATGCCAGGTGGCGGCGAGACAGGAATTTCCCATTGGTCGCTGGTGGCTGTGGGTCTGGCGTTGTCCGCGCTTCCCCTGCTATCGGCGCGTAGACAGGGAAGCGTGGCCGCCGTCACGCGCCCTCAGGAGGCCGCCGGATGAAAGACGACAAGGCAAGATCCAAGGGCATGTCGGACGAGGCGTTGGAGGACGCCGCGTTCGACCACGGGACGGACCGCAAATTCGTCACGTCGCTGGCGCGGGGGCTGGAGATCCTCCGCGCCTTCCGCGCCGGGGAACACGCGTTGACCAACCAGCAGCTTGCCGAACGCACCAGGCTGCCCAAACCAACGGTCACGCGCCTGACCTACACGCTGTGCACCCTCGGGTATCTGATCTATTCCGATCATAAGGGCGCCTATCAACTTGGGCCGGGCATTCTCGGCCTTGGATATTCCGTGCTGGCAAGCATGGAGATGCGTGAACGCGCCCTGCCCGTGATGGACGATCTGGCCCGCACGCCGGGCATTGCCCCCACGATCACGGTGGCGCTGGCCGAACGCCATGGGCTGAAAGCGGTCTATGTCGCTGTGCGCCGGTCGCCCCAGACCGTGTCCCTGACGCTGGAGGTCGGCGCGCGGCTGCCGCTGGGCGCATCAGCCATCGGGCGCGCAATCTTGGCATCGATGCCCGCGGCGGAGCGTGACAGCGTTCTGACCGATCTGGGCCGCCTTTACCCCGAACATGACGCTGAAACCCGCGCCATGGTCATGCGCGCGCAGGAAGAATTGGCCGAGAAAGGCTACGTCACCTCGTTTGGCGACTGGAAGCCTGAGATCAACGGCATCGCCGCCCCGATCTTGTCCCCCGATGGGGAGCGGATTTTTGCGATGAATGTCGGCGGTCCGTCCTTTCTGATCTCGCCCCAGGACCTGATCGAAAAGATCGGCCCCAAGCTGGCGATGGCCGCGCGGGACCTGTCGCTCACCCGTCCCATGTCTCCGGAGACCGCCTTGTGAATGTTGAACTGCCCGCCCCGCCCAAGGGGTATGACCCGCTTGCCGACGAAGACCCCTATGAATTCCAGAAGCTGATCGGGTTCCAGATCACCGGCTGGGCGCAGGGCTATTCGCGGGTGGAGCTGGACCTGACCGCCAAACACGGCAACCGCTATGGCCTGCCCCATGGCGGGGTCCACGCCGCCTTGATCGACACGGCGGCGGGGTTCTGCGGGTCGTTTTGCCCGTATCCCGGGCGCAAACGGCTGGCGATGACCCTGTCGCTGACCATCAATTATCTGGGCCAGGTCAAAGGCACGCGCCTGATCGCCGAAGGCCGGGTGACCGGGGGGGGGCGCAAAAGCTTCTTCTCAGCGGTGGAACTGAAGGACGATCTGGGCAACCCGGTCGCCAACGCCATCGCCACCATGCGCTGGCGCGGCAATGGCGGCGACCCGATGGGCGACCCGGAATAAGGTCAGGCCCGCGGACGCTGTCCGCGGGCTGGGTCAAAGTTAACGCAGCGTCAGCGCATTTTAGATTGCGTATGCGGCCGATCCGCTTTTGACGCCCCACACATTTCGCGGCCCCAACCGCTGCCATGCCACAGCTGAGGCCGGTCGTGTCTGATGCGGGCCATAAGCGGGTCCATGATCACGGGGGGCAGATTTTTCTGCGAAAAATCTGGGCGCCCGGCCTAGCTGTAGGTCACCGCCCCCGGCCGCGTGTCCAGATGCGGCGTCTCGTTAAAGCTGGCCATCGAGATGCCTGAGCGCCCGGCGATCAGGCGCGAATACCCACCATTCCTGACCTGCATATGGACCTTGATCCATGTGGGTTCAGGCGCGCCGAGCACCTTGCGCAGGATCTCTCCGATCACCCCGCCGGAGGTGGACACGAAGACCGGGCCGTCGGCCTGTTTGATGGCGTCAGTCAGTGCAGCGCTGGTGCGCGATTCAAAAGATGCCCAGGTTTCGGTGGCTTCAACCTCATCCTTTTGCCAGGCGGCCAGCGCCTGCATCAGACCGCGGAAATGGGCCTTGCGGTCGTCATGGCCCGGATGCGGGCGATCCCCCCACCAGTTGGCGGCCATCAGTTCGGCATCATATTCGTCGAGGCCGGGATGTTCGTCGCGCACAGGCCATTCGCCCGCAGCGGCACCCATGCCGGCGCAAATCTCATCCGCCGTGTCGATCTGACGGCTGAGCGTGCCGCTGAGCACCCGCGCAGGCCGGATCCCGAGGCTGGCGAAATGCTCACCCAACCAGCGCGCCTGCTGGCGGCCATGGTCCGACAGCGCGTCATAATTGGCGGCACCAAAGCTCGCCTGTCCGTGGCGGATCAGGTAGATCTCAGTCATGCGCCCTCCGCCAGTGTCCACAACGACAGCCACTCAGCGCTCAGCGCAGGGCGGTCCTGGCCTTCGATTTCTGCGGTGATCGTGTGCAGGATCGACAGGCGGCCGGGCTTTTTTTCCTCAACGCTTTCGCGGCGCACGCGGGCGCGGATGCGGGCGCCCGATGGCACGGGCGACAGGAACCGTACCCGGTCAAAGCCGTAATTGACCTTGGCGGCGATGCCCTCAACGGGGCGGATCACCTCAACGACCATACGCGGCAGCAGCGACATCGTCAGAAATCCGTGCGCCACAGCGCCGCCGAACGGCCCTTCGGCCGCAGCGCGCACCGGATCAATATGGATAAATTGCAGGTCCCCGGTCAGCTGGGCGAACGCGTCGATCATGTCCTGATCGACGCGCACCCAGCCTGAGACCCCCAGATCGGCCCCGGCACTGGCCATAAAGTCGGCCAGCGCCATGGGCGCGCCGATCGTCGGCGCGCCCGGGCCGGGAAGACCCGGAAAGTCTTTCATCACGCAGTCTCCGCTTTCACGCGCACCAGCTGCTTGCCGAAATTGCCACCCTTGAGCAGCTGGATGAACGCCTCAGGCGCGTTTTCCAGCCCCTCAGCGATGCTTTCGCGATAAATCACGCTGCCGTCTTTCAGCATCGGAGCGACCTCAGCGGCGAATTCAGCGTATTCGTGCCAGTGGTCGGAAATGATGAAGCCCTGCATCTTCAGCCGGTTCACCAAGATGGTGCGCCATGCTTTGGGAAAGTTGTCCTGTGCCGCATCCATGCCTGCGCCGCTGTAATAGCTGATCATGCCGCAGATCGGGACGCGCCCGTGCACGTTCATCATCGGCAGCACGGCTTCGGTGGTCTTGCCGCCGACGTTTTCGAAATAGATGTCGATGCCGTTGGGGCAGGCTTCTTTAAGCTGCGCGCGCAGGGTCTTGGCGTCGGGGGCCGCGCGGTGGTCGATGCAGGCGTCAAAGCCCAGTTCTTCCACCGCATAACGGCATTTTTCAGCGCCGCCCGCAACGCCGACAGCGCGCAGACCGCGGGCCTTGGCAAGCTGGCCGACAAGGCTGCCAACTGCGCCAGTGGCCGCGCCCACGACGAGGGTCTCGCCCTTTTTGGGCGCACCTATCTGGACGAAGCCGTGCCAGGCCGTAAGACCGGGCATGCCCAGCACGCCAAGTGCGGTGGAAATCGGCGCGAGGCCTGCGTCGACCTTGCTCAGCTCAGCCGCCGAGGCGACGGCATGGCTGCACCAGCCAAAGCGGCCCGAGACGATGTCGCCAACCGCAAGGCCATCGGCTTTGCTTTCCAGCACGCGGCCCACGGCGCCGCCCTCCATGGTGCCGCCAATGGGCACGGGGACGGCGTAGGATTTTGCATCATCCATGCGGCCGCGCATGTAGGGGTCGAGCGAGAGCCACAGCACCTCGACCAGCACTTCGCCAGCCGTGGGGCTGGGGATGGGGCCGGTTTCGAGGCTGAAATTGTCAGCCGTCGGCGCGCCGGTGGGGCGCGAGGCGAGAGCAATGCGATGCATGGCGCCGGTCATGGAACCTCCCTAGATCCGCCCATCCCGCTACGCCTCACGCACGAAGGGCGCGGACGGCGGGGGGCTTTGGCGCGCCGCGTGATGCGGAACAGCGTTTCACGGGACGCGCGGGTCGCACTCTACAGACGCAGGTGCCGGGGGCAAGAGGCTGCGCGAAGCGCCGCGCCAACGGGTGCGCTGGCCGGACCCCGCGTGGCGCCCGCGGCGCGCTGCAGGCGGCGGTGCGTGGGGCCAACAGAGGGGGCAATGCGCGGGAGGGGGCAGCGCGGGGGGGCCAGCGCGTCTCGACGCCCGCGCGTCGGTCGGCTAGAGGGGGGCAATGTCGATGCGCCTCGTTCCCCCGCCCGAATTCGGGCCACCGCCGCCCCGGGTCTACGCCCCGCCGCCGGGAAAATTGCGGGTGATTTACCGCGACGAAGCGATCGTGATCATCGATAAGCCTGCGGGGCTGCTGTCGACCCCCGGCAACGGACCTGACATGCGCGATTCGGTCGTGTCCCGCGCCGAGGCAATCGCGCCTGGCGCGCGGGTGGTGCACCGGTTGGACATGGACACATCGGGCGTGATGGTGCTGGCGCTGAACGGCGCGGCGCATCGCCATCTGGGCCTGCAATTTGAACGGCGGCACCTGCGCAAGACATATGAGGCGCGGGTGCACGGACGCATGGCCCATGCCGTCGGGCGGCTGTCGCTGCCGCTTGGCCGCGACTGGCCCAACCGGCCACGGCAAAAGCACGACCCCGAGGCCGGACGCTGGGCCGTCACCGACTGGGAGGTCATGTGGCACGAACCCCATGCCACCCGCGTGCGGCTGCGTCCAATGACCGGGCGGACCCATCAGCTCAGGGTCCATATGCTGTGGCTGGGGCATGCGATTTTGGGCGACCCGCTTTACGCGACCGGCCCCGCGCTGTCGGCGGCGCCGGGGTTGCAGCTGCATGCGGCTGAACTGGCGCTGCGGCGCCCGCAGGACGGGCGGCTGACGCGCTTCACGGCACCCTGTCCGTTCTAGGCGCGGGCGCTGCGCGGGGTGGGTTGTGTGGCCTCGGCCTCAATCACCGGGCGGTAGCCGATTCTCAGCCCGCCCCAATGGCGTCCGCGCACATAAATAGGCGCGCTCACGTCCTTCATGGTTGCGAACACACCGCTGCCCATGTCGCGGCGATAGGCCTGCATCAGCACCGGCGAGGTGGAGCGCCCCGCCGCCAACCCCACCCGATCGACGAAGAACCGGCGGTTGCGGGCGTTGGCCATGTCCCACGCCGCATCGCCGCGCGGGGGCTTGGAGAATTTCTTGTTATGCGTCGGCAGATACCCGTCGACATTCACCGCAGCACAGAAGGCAACGCCGTCGTGGATCTTGAGCGCGCTTTCCAGAATTTCGGGCAACAGCGCGTCGGTGATTTTGGTGAACGGAGCCATGATTTGCGGCGGCTCAGCGCCGTTGAGCGTGACGTAGTCTTTGGAAAAGAGGTCCTCCATGGTCACGCGACCCTCAGCCACCGCCTTTTCGAACAGGGTGCCAATGGCGGCGGCGCGGTCGGTGGCCTCAGTGGACATGCGCGCATCGCTCAGGCGGAATCGCAGCAGTTGCGATTCGAGCGCGCCGGCCACATCGTCGAGCAGCCGCGCCGTGGTCTCTCCCTGACGGCCCAGACGCTCCCCAATTTCTGCGTTGCGTGACAGCGCGTCCATCTGGGCGGCGCCTTCGGCCAACGCCTCGTGCTGGCGCGCGCAGGCGTCCTCGATGGCCTCAGAGGCGGCTTCGGCTTCCTCCACCCGTGCGGTAATGCGCGCAAGCAGCGTTGAGCAGTCGCCCACATGGCGCGCGCAGTCGTCCACGGTTTCAGCGCTGTGTTTGACGATGGCGCGGATGTCGGCGGCGGCCTTGGCGGTGCGCCCGGACAGGGCCTGCACCTCTGCGCTGACCACGGCGAATCCCTTGCCAGCATCGCCCGCACGCGCGGCTTCGACCGAAGCGTTCACCGCCAGCAGATTGGTCTGCTGGGCGATGGAATTGATCACATCAAGGATCCGCGCAATGTCGCGCGAATCGGTCTTCATGCGTGCGATCGCCTCCTCAGCGCGCGAGGATACCTCGCGCCCCGTGCGTGCCACCTGTTCGGTTTCCCGCGTCTGTTCGCGCATGGCATGGGCCGCGTCGCCCCCAACGCGAATCGCGGCGCCGAGGGTGCCATTCGCCGCGCGCGCGGCGGCGACGGCACGCGCCTGCTCAGCCGCATTGGCGAGGCTTTCCTCAGCGGCGCCGCGCATCTCTCCCGTGCGGTGGGCAATCGATTCGGCCGAATCGAGCGCTGATTCGACGATCGCCCGCAGGCCGGTCAGAATTTCGTTCACCGCGTCGCGCAGCAGCCCCAGATTGCCCTGATAACGGCCGCTTGCGGCGGTCGACAGATCCCCTTCGGCCAAAAGGCTGGCCAGCGCCAGAACCTCATCCACCGCGGTCTGGAGCGCGGTCAGGCCGGCATTGGCGCCGCTGGCATGCACCGCGCAGATCTCAGGCGAAAGGCGCCCTGTGAAGTCCCCCTGCTCCAACGCAGCAAGGCGTGCGCCCAGGGCCGCCGCCTCTGCCAGCGCGGCGTCCCGGGCGTGCGCCACCTGTGCAATTTCGTCCCGCGCCGCATGCGCAGCTTCGGCCGCCGCATCGCTGTCTGCGGCGTCGCGGGCCGCGCGCGCGGCGTCTGCGCCCCGCCCGGCAATCCGCGATGCGTGCGCCCAGATCCACACGCCCACCAACGCCAAAGCGGCCGAAACCACGCCGGACCATGGGCCACCCCAAGGCGCAAGCTCAGCCACGGACAGCACCGCAGCCGCCGCGGCGCACACGAATGCTGCGCCGCCTGCCCATCGAAGGGTGGAAGTTTTCACCGCGTTCTCCTCATCAACCAACACGGTTGAACTTGAAGCTTCGCTGCGCAACGTTGCGTCTGGGTTAACCGGGTGGGACACGCCGCGCGGCCCGCTTGCGCAAATCGCGCCGCAAAATGCATTCGGGCGCTGTTGACGCGCCGCGCGGCGCCCACTATAGACGCGGCTTCGAATTCATAGTTGCAGGCACGATCGCTGCGCAGCTCAGATCACTGCAAACACGTACGTAAAAGGGGCCGTCATGTCTCGTCGCTGCGAACTCTCCGGCAAGGGCGTGCTCACGGGCAACCGGGTCAGCCATTCCAACATCAAGACCCGCCGTCGGTACCTGCCGAACCTGAATGCGGCCACGCTGCAGAGCGAAATGCTCGGCCAGTCGTTCCGCTTCCGGGTCACTGCGCACGCACTGCGCAGCGTGGATCACCGTGGGGGCCTTGACGCCTTCCTCGCCAAAGCCCGTGACGAGGAACTGTCCCCGCGCGCGCTGAAGGTGAAGCGGACGATCGAAAAGGCCGTCGCGGCTGTGGCGTCCGCCGCAGCCTGATGCGCCACCTGCCCTGAGGGGTAGGCGATGCAATCGGTGTTCAGGCAAAACCCCGCTTTGGCGTATGCCAAGGCGGGTTTTGGCTTGTGCGCAGTCAGGCACCTGCGCCGCGGGGACGCATGGCGAAACCCGGCGCGAACGCCTTGATACCGCACATGCGCATGCTGATCGACATAGTGCGGGGCTTGGTCCTTGCGATTCTGGTCCTCCAGGCCGCCACCCCCGCCATGGCGGGGGGCACGGGCGGGCCCGCGGCGGTCAGCTGTCTCGGCACGACGCTTCCTAGCCCCGAAGACAGTGGCGACCGCAGCCTGCACGCCGCCTGCTGGGCCTGTTGCACGGCACCCGCCATCTTGCGCCTTGCAGACATCCCCCAACGCCGCGCCGCGCCCTATGCCCTGCACCGCGCCGTGGGTGCAGGCGCTGAGGTGCCCCGGCGCGCCGCCACACAGCGCCCACCGGCACGCGGCCCTCCGACCTTGATCTGAACCATGACCGGCCCCCCCGGATCGAATTCAGTTTCAAGGAGACCCCCTATGTTTCGCACCCTCGTCGCAGGTGCCATCGCGCTTTTCGCCGTCCTTCCCGCCCATGCCGAAATCCTCGCCCATGACGCCTATGCCCGCAGCACCAACCAGAAAACCGGTGCCGCGTTCATGCAGCTGATGAATGATGGCAAGGCCGATCGGCTGGTCGAAGTGCGCTCAGACATCGCCCGCAAGGTGGAGCTGCACACCCATATCTTCGACAACGGCATTGCCAAGATGCGCCAGGTCGAAGGCGGCATCCCCCTTCCCGCAGGCGAAACCTTAACGCTCGAACGCGGCGGCCTTCACGTCATGTTCATGGGCCTGACCCAGCCGCTCAATAGCGGTGAGAGCTTCCCCCTCACGCTCATGTTCGAAAGCGGCGCGACGCTGCAGATCAACGTGACTGTGGACAATGAGCGCCGCCCAGATCAGCCGATGACCGGGCATGACCAGATGAAGGGCCACGGCGCGATGTAGCGATCGCACAAACTGGTGCCAAAGCGACCTCCCGACGCCGCTCTTCTGCAGATGAAGGGCGGCGTTTTCATGTGCGCCTCGCCGCGGGGAACCGTTTATCTCGCCACATGAACACCGATTGGCTTGTTCAGCGTGCTGGCAGATGGCTTGTTACCGAAGTGTTTTCAAATGGGGAAACTCGATACGCACCAGCGGGCTCCAAAACAGTTTAGGCCTTTTTGACACGTGACGCCTGCTGGGGTGTATTTTGGCTGGATAAATCTACAAGGGAAATATATCTTTTTTAAAATAATGATGTCAGGTGTAATCACCGCTGCAATGTCACTCTGTGCAACAAGTGCCACACAGACTGCCACCGTTAGGGCCAACACCGTTGCCTAAAATATGACCACCGACCAGATCAATTACAATAGTAATGTTGCCCTGCTGCAGCGCCAATCCTGGTGGGACAACGCGGATTTATTGATCTAATTGGCTGAAGTGTCTGCAATTATGCTTCCACATCTGGCCGGAGTATATCAATTTGGCGGGGCAAATTATGGAGTCTTTTTTGCCTATAATAAATATCCTAACGGTGGGGGGCTCTGGATTGCCATTGCTATGTTCAATTACGTTACAGGTATTGTAGAGGTTGACCAATACTCCTACCAATCTAACATAGTCTTCTCGTCTGGTGGAGTGCGCGTTTTGGCGCTTGAGGCCAGCCCTGTGCCGGTGCCCGCGGCCTTGCCGTTGCTGTTGGCCGGGATCGGCGCTTTCGGGCTGATGGGGCGTCGCCGCAAGAGCCAAAGCCTTCGCCTTTTGAAATTCAGAGGCGGCGCATCCTAATCGGGTGCACCGTTTTACGATTTTGGACGATAAATTGCGCCACGAACCTTGGGCAACCCTGGCTGGCATTCCCCAGATGGCCTGCCCACGACGCGAATATGGCCGTATAGACGCGCGCGCTCCGGTGCTCCGCGCGCGGGCGGGCGGGCGCTGGTGGCGCGGCGGTCGGCGCGCGCGGCCCCGGCCACACACCGCCACGGGGCTTGCGCGCCGCTGCCCTGCGCGGTTCACTGAAAAACGTTCAGACACCGGAGCCGCCATGACCGCCCCACGCCTGTTGTTCGTCTGCCTTGGAAACATCTGCCGCTCTCCGGCCGCCGAGGGGGTGATGCGGGTTCGCGCCGCGGCGCGCGGGATTGATGTCACGCTCTCCAGCGCCGGAACCGGGGGCTGGCATGCGGGGTCGCCGCCCGATCCGCGCATGCAGGCCGCCGCCACCGCGCGCGGCTATGACATCGCAGATCTGCGCGCCCGGCAGACGGAGCGCGCAGATTTCACGCGCTTTGACATGATTTTGGCGATGGACCGCAGCAACCTTGCCGATCTGCGCCGGATGGCCCCGAAGGGCGGCGTTGCACCAGTGCTGATGCTGCCCGATGGCGGCGACGTGCCCGACCCTTATTATGGCGGCGAGGACGGCTTTGCCCATGTGCTCACCCTGCTGGAGGACGCCGCGGAGCATCTGCTCACCCGAATCGCACGACACTGAGCGCCGCGCCCCACCTGTTGCGCCACACCGCAAAGCGCGCGCCCGCGCGGCGAAGTGCATCGGATAGCTCTGCTTGGCCAGTCCCTGCGGCGAGCGTGGCGATTCCGGGCCGATCGGGGACCAAGTCGCCTCAGCGCCCCTTGCGCCGCCTTGGGCACGGGAATATCTCCCTGAGCATGACCATCACCCCTTCCCCCCTTCCGTTCGTCAAGATGCACGGGCTCGGCAACGATTTCGTCGTGCTGGACGCCCGCGACCATGGCCGCCGGGCCACCGCCGCCCTTGCGCGCGCAGTTGGTGACCGCCATCGCGGCGTCGGTTTTGACCAGATGGTCGAGATTTTGCGCCACCCCGGGCCTGAGGCGGATGCCGAGCTGATCTTTTGGAACGCCGATGGCAGCATCGCTGGCGCCTGCGGCAACGCCACCCGCTGCGTGGCCGACCGGTTGATGGCCGAAACAGGCACCCACACCCTGACCCTGCGCACCGCGTTCGGCCTTTTGCGCGCCCTGCGCCGCGAAGATGGCATCGTCGCGGTCAATATGGGCCTGCCGGAATTTGAATGGGCGCGCGTGCCCTTGGCCGAAGCTTGCGACACCGCCGCCCTGCCCTTGCCGGGCGCGCCGGGCGCGGCCTCCATGGGCAACCCCCATTGCGTGTTCTGGGTCGATGATGCTGAGGCGACCGATCCCGCGGTTCATGGCCCGGAATGGGAGACGAACGCCCTGTTCCCCCAAAAGACCAATGTGGAATTCGTTCAGGTCCTGTCCCCCGACCACATCCGCATGCGGGTGTGGGAGCGCGGCGCGGGCGTCACACTTGCCTGCGGGTCGGGCGCCTGCGCCGCCGTGGCCGCAGGCGCGCGTCGCGGTCTGCACGGGCGGCGCGCCACCGTGACCCTGGATGGCGGCGAGCTTGAGATTGACTGGCGCGCCGATGGCATCTGGATGGCCGGGGCCACGGCGCTGACCTTCGAGGGCGCGCTGTCGGCCCCGTTCCTGCTGGCGATCGGATACACCGGATGACTGCGCCTTCGGACATGCTTGATGATGACGACAACGCCGCCCCCCTCGGCACGCCGGTGTTCGAAACCTTTGGCTGCCGCCTGAACGCCTATGAGACTGAGGCGATGAAGGAATTGGTGGCTGAGGCAGGCATTGAAAACGCCGTCATCGTCAACACTTGCGCCGTGACCGCCGAGGCCGTGCGTCAGGCCCGCCAGCGCATCCGCCGCCTGCGCCGCGACAACCCGAACGCCAAGCTGATCGTCACCGGATGCGCCGCGCAGACAGAACCTGAGACCTTCGCGAAGATGGGCGAAGTGGATCTGGTGCTCGGCAATTTGGAAAAGATGCAGCCTGCGGCCTGGGCGAAAATCGCCAAAGGCCCCGATTTCATTGGTGAGACGGAAAAGATCGTCGTTGATGACATCATGGCCGCGACTGAAACCGCCGGGCACCTGATCGACGGTTTCGGCACCCGCGCGCGCGCCTATGTGCAGGTGCAGAACGGCTGCGATCATCGCTGCACGTTCTGCATCATTCCTTACGGGCGCGGAAATTCGCGGTCGGTCCCCGCCGGGGTCGTGGTTGAACAGATCAAGCGGCTGGTGGATCGCGGCTATAACGAAGTCGTGCTGACCGGCGTCGATATGACATCATGGGGCGCGGATCTGCCTGGCACCCCGCCCTTGGGCGATCTGGTGCAGCGCATCCTGAAGCTGGTCCCGGACCTGCCACGGCTGCGGATTTCATCGATCGATTCCATTGAGGTCGATCCGGCGTTGCTGGAGGCCGTGGCGTCGGCCCCCCGCCTGATGCCGCACCTGCACCTGAGCCTTCAGGCCGGGGATGACATGATCCTGAAACGTATGAAGCGGCGCCACTTGCGCGACGACGCGATCCGGTTCTGCGCTGACGTGCGCAAGGCCCGCCCAGACATCGTGTTCGGCGCCGACATCATCGCGGGCTTCCCCACGGAAACCGAGGCGATGTTCGAGAACTCGCTGAAGCTGGTGGCCGATTGTGGCCTGACTTGGCTGCACGTCTTTCCGTATTCGTCGCGCAAGGGCACCCCCGCCGCCCGCATGCCGCAGCTTGAAAAAGCCGTGGTGAAGGACCGCGCCGCGCGCTTGCGCGCTGTCGGCGACGCGGCGCGGGCGAAGTATCTGGCCGCGCAGGTCGGCACGACCCATCGCGCGATCATGGAAAAGCCGCGTCTGGGGCGGGCGGAAAGCTTTGCGGAAGTTGTGTTTGGTGAAGATCGCACGGTTGGCAATGTTGTCGACGTGGCTATAGTCGGCGTGGAAAGCGGGCGTCTGATCGGCACCTGAACAGAGACTCGGGAGACTTCCTTGGTCAATCGCCTTTTCGCTGCTTCTTTGGCCGTGACGCTTCTTGCCGTGTCCGCGTGCTCCGAAGCTCCCGCAGTCCGCGTGATGGCCTTGCTGGAAAAGTTGCACGACGGAGGGGGAGCGGTCGGAACCCATCTCGTTTCGCTTTCAGGCTGCCAGCTCGACATTTCCACAAGCCGCGCATTGCCCGAAGACGGGCAAATTGGCGGCGGCCTCACGCAATCCGCGACCCGTTTCGACCTTACCCTCTATAACTTGCGCAAAGCGGGCTTTCGCAAACTGCCGTCGGACGTGAATCAGCTCGAATTTCAGCAACGCCCGGTCTCGGCAGCCATGCTCGATCAGGCCGAGACGTTCCTGGCCGGCGCGCCGCTGGGCGGAGCGGCTGCGCAGATTGACCGCAAGGCCATCCGCAAGCTACTTGCGCAGCCGAACGGGCGACTCACGACGCAGTTGATGATCATGATGCCGCAGGATGGAAGCACGCCGCCCCTGCACGAAGACGGACCGGCCTTTCACCACTATTTTGAACGCTTGCGCGATGTGCCCGCGCCATTTTCCATTGCCATGACAGCGGTTTGGATTTCCTCGGACAAAAGGCCGTCGCCTGAAACGCTGCTGACCGGTTCAACCATGTTCCCGTCGCCGATGGCGTTTCGGATGCAATCGGAGGAGGATGCGAAAGCGTTGTTCGACGCGCTGGCTGAACACAGCGCCGCGGAATGCCCCGCTGCGCTGCGCTAGCCCAACCCTTCCAAACCCTGCCGCCAGCGGCTATGTCCCGAACACGCCCCCAAAACGTGCGGAGACCGCCCCCATGTCCTTTTTCGGCAAGCTCAAGCAGCGCCTGACGCGCTCATCCTCCAAGCTCGGGGAAGGGTTGGATGCGATCATTGAGGATGGCACTGCGCCTGAGGCCCCCGCTGCGGCCATCCCCGCACCGCAGCCGCCCGCCGCCAAGCCCAGCTTGCTGCGCCGTCTGGTCAGTGGTGGCGGCAGCGACAGTGCCCCGGCAGAACCGCGCCGGGTGCTGGATGATGCGATGCTGGAGCAGCTCGAAGAACTGCTGATCACCGCCGACATGGGGGTTGAGACCTCAATGAAGGTCGCCGCCAATATTGCTGAGGGGCGGATGGGCCGCCGGGTGTCGGGCAGTGAAATGCGCGGGCTGCTGGCCAAGGAAATCGCGGGCATTCTGGAACCCGTCGCTCGCCCCCTGCCCTTGACCGGCCAAAAGCCGCAAGTGGTGCTGGTGGTCGGGGTCAATGGCTCTGGCAAGACCACCACCATCGGCAAGCTGGCCAGCCAGCTAAAGGGCGCCGGGAAACATGTGGTCATCGCGGCAGGCGACACGTTCCGCGCCGCGGCGGTCGAACAGCTTCAGATCTGGGGAGAGCGCGCGGGCTGCACCGTGCTGACCGCGCCTGAGGGGTCGGACCCGGCATCGTTGGCCTTTGACTCCATGGTTCAGGCTGAGAAGGAAGGCGCCGATCTGCTGCTGATCGACACTGCAGGGCGGCTGCAAAACCGCACCGACCTGATGCAGGAGCTGGAGAAGATCGTTCGCGTCATTCGCAAAAAAGACCCCACCGCGCCCCATTCCACGTTGCTGGTGCTGGATGCCACCACCGGCCAGAACGCGCTGGTGCAGGCTGAGATATTCTCAAAGATCGCCAATGTGACCGGGCTGGTGATGACCAAGCTGGACGGCACCGCCAAGGGCGGCGTGCTGGTGGCGCTGGCCGACCGCTTCGGCCTGCCGATCCATGCCATCGGGGTCGGAGAGCAGATCGACGACCTGTCCCCCTTTGACCCCGATGAATTCGCCGCCGCCCTGACCGGAACCGCCTGAGCCTGCGCATACCGGGTTTGCCCCGCGCGGGCGTTGACGCGGGGCCGTTTCACATGCGAACGAAATTGCGCGCGGGACGCTTCTGATCCCGGCCCCGATCCAAGCGCTGAGGCCCGCACGCATGTCCGACTATATCCTTTTGATCGAAGGCACGCCTGCGGGCGCGCAGCTGGCGATGATCCTGGCGCTGGTGTCGGCGCTGGCCCATGCCAGCTTTGGCGCGCTGCAAAAGGGGCGCCATGATCCGTGGCTGTCGCGCGGTGCGATTGACGCCTGTTATTGCATCATCGCGCTGCCGCTGGCGCTGACGCTGGTGCCCTTGCCCGACGCAAACCTGTGGTGGGCGCTGGCGGGGGCATGGGCGCTGCATGTGGTCTATAAAACCTTGCAGGCCATGGCGTACACCCGCGGCGCCTATACCGTGGTTTATCCGGTTGCGCGCGGCACCGGGCCGCTGGCCACGGTGGCGCTGGCGACGGTGGTGTTCGCGGAACATTTCACCCCCGGCCAATGGGGCGGCGTCGCGCTGCTGTCGGGCGCAATCATGGCGCTGGCGGCGGTGAACATGCGCGGCCATCCACTGGGTTGGCGCGACATGGCGCCGGCGCTGGGGCTGGCGGTGCTGACCGGGGGCATGATCGCGGTCTACACCACCTATGACGCGTGGGGCATCCGGCTGGCCGCAGATCCGTTCACGTTTCTGCTGTGGTTTTTCGTGATCGACGGCTGGACCTTTCCGCTGATTGCCTTGGTGCGCCTGCGCCGCAGCGGCCAGCGGCCCGAATTTGCGCCGCTGCTGGTACGGGGCGTCGCGGGGGCGCTGATCGCGTTCATGTCGTTTGGCGCGGTGATGCTGGCCACACGACTCGATAAGGTTGGTGAGGCGGCGGCGCTGCGCGAGACCTCGGTGATCTTTGCCGCCGCGATCGGCTGGGCGTTTCTGGGCGAAAAGGTCGGGCCACTGCGCACCGCCCTGATGGGCGTGATCGCGCTTGGTGCGGTGCTGGTTGAATTTGGCTGACGCCGAGGCACGCTCAGACCCATCCCAGGCTTGAGGCATGCGGATGCGGCGCCCCGGCAGCGCCACCCACCATACGGAAACCCATGCCATTTTGGCGCAAGTCAGCAAGCCCATCCCTATGAAAATGCTTGGCATTTTGCGCCAATCGGAGGGACAATCCCGCGGCCCGCGCCATGCCGTTACGGCAAGGTCCGGTCAATTCTTGACTTGTTGATCAAGGGCCGGTCAGTGTTACGCGGCAATGACGAAAAGCCGCGCGCTGCGGCGTGACGGCTTCACCAAAAAACTTCTTTAACGGGGAAGGCAAAAAACTATGAAAATGAAAAACGCTCTGGCCACCGGCATGTTGATGGCCGCCCTCTGCGCTGGCGGCGCATCGGCAAAGACACTGGTTTATTGCTCGGAAGGGTCGCCCGAAGGGTTCGACCCCGCGCTGTTCACCGCAGGCACCACGTTCGATGCGTCATCGCACCCGATTTTCAACCGTCTGGTTGAATTCAAGACCGGCACCACGGTGGTGGTTCCCGGCCTCGCGGAAAGCTGGGAAGCGTCCGCCGACGGCATGGAATACACGTTCCGCCTGCGCAAAGGCGTGAAGTTCCATTCCTCGGACAGCTTTGCCCCGACCCGCGATTTCAACGCTGACGATGTGATCTTTTCATTCGACCGCCAGCGTCTGGACGATCATCCGATGCACGCTGCCTCAGGCGGCACCTGGGAATATTTCGACGCGATGTCGATGACCTCGCTGATCAAGGAAATCGTGAAGGTCGACGATCACACCGTCAAATTCGTGCTCACGCGCCCTGAGGCGCCGATGATCGCGAACCTGGCGATGGATTTCGCGTCGATCCAGTCGGCGGAATATGGCACCCAGCTGGCCGCGGCCGGCACGCCTGAGCTGCTGAACCAGGCGCCGATCGGCACTGGCCCGTTCACCTTCGTCGCCTATCAAAAAGACGCGGTGATCCGCTACGCTGCCAACGCCGACTATTGGGCCGGCGCCTCGCCGATCGACAACTTGGTGTTCGCCATCACGCCCGACGCGTCGGTGCGCTACCAAAAGCTGAAGGCTGGGGAATGCCACATCGTGCCCTATCCCAACCCCGCCGACATCGCGGCGATGAAGGCCGACCCCGCCATCACGATGCTTGAGCAGGAAGGCCTGAACGTCGGCTATCTGGCCTACAACACCCAGGTCGCGCCGTTCGACAATCCCAAGGTCCGCAAGGCCCTGAACATGGCGATCGACAAGCAGTCGATCATCGACGTGGTGTTCCAGGGCGCCGGTGAGATCGCCAAGAACCCGATCCCGCCCACGATCTGGTCCTATGACGAAACCACCGTCGACGATCCCTATGATCCCGAAGCCGCCAAAGCGATGCTGGCCGCTGAGGGCGTCACCGATCTGTCCATGAAAATCTGGGCAATGCCGGTGCAGCGCCCCTACAACCCCAATGCGCGCCGCATGGCCGAACTGATGCAGGCTGATTACGCCAAAATCGGCGTGACGGTTGAAATCGTGTCCTATGAATGGGGCGAGTATCTGAGCCGCTCCAAGGACCTGGATCGCGACGGCGCGGTGCTGCTGGGCTGGACCGGGGACAATGGTGATCCCGACAACTTCCTCGCGGTTCTGCTGGGCTGCGATGCGGTGGGCGGATCGAACCGCGCGCAGTGGTGCAACGCCGATTTCGACGCGCTGGTTCAGAAGGCCAAGATTGTGTCGGATCCCGCCGAGCGCACCAAGCTGTATGAGCAGGCGCAGGCCGTGTTCAAGGATCAGGCACCGTGGGCGACCATCGCGCATTCGGTTGTCTACATGGCGGTCAACCCCGCTGTGACCGGCTACAAGGTCCACCCGCTGGGCGGCCACATCTTCTATGGCGTCGATCTCACCAACTGACGCGGCAAGGGGGCGGGGCCGCAAGGCCTCGCCCCCATCCACATCCACGCCCCGATCCTGCCAGCCCGCTTTCGCCAGCGTTCCATCGGAGCTTTGCGGCCCATGACCGACCGATATTCCCAATTCCGGACCCTTGCACGCGACCTTGGCGTCGACGCCGTCGCGCTGGTCCCGGGGCCGAATTTCACCAGATTGTTCAAAACCTCGTTCGGCAGCCATGAACGCCCGCTGCTGGCGCTGATCCCGGCAACAGGCCCGCCCGCCGCAATCGTGCCGGAGCTGGAGCTGCTGTCCTTCGACAAGCTGGGCTTTGAAGGCCCGGTGTTTTCATGGCGCGACCAGACCGGCTATGCCGATGCGTTCAAGGCCTTGGCCGCGCATATGAAGCTGGGTGCCATTGCTGTTGAGGGCCAAGTGATGCGGGTGTTCGTGCATCACGCGCTGACCTTAGCTTATCCGGGGCTAGAGCTGCGCGATGCTGAGACCGCCATTTCCGGCCTGCGCCTGTGCAAGACAGATGACGAGATCGCCGCGCTTGAAGCCGCCATCGCCATTTCTGAGGCCGCGTTGGCCGAAACGCTGGACGCCGTGCGCGTCGGAATGACTGAGACCGACGTGCAGGCCCGCCTGACCGCCGCGCTGTTCGCCCATGGCGCAGATGACCTGGCCTTTGGGCCGATCGTGGCGGCGGCCGATAATTCCGCAATGCCCCACGCCCATGCCCGCAGCGATTATGCGATCAAGGCCGGTGACGCGCTGCTGCTGGATTTCGGCGCGCGCAAGGGCGGGCTGTGCGCCGACATCACCCGCACCGTGTTCGTCGGCGACCCCAGCGCCCGCGACGCCGATGTCTACGCCACCGTGCTGGCCGCCAACCTTGCGGGCCACGCCGCCACCGTGCCCGGCGCCACCGCCCATGATGTGGACGACGCGGTGACCGGCGTGCTGGAGGCGTCTGCCTTCGCCCAATACATCCGCACCAAGACCGGCCACGGCCTTGGCCGCGACGTGCATGAGGCACCCTACATCATGCGCGGCAACCATCAGGTTCTGACCCCCGGCATGGTGTTCACCAATGAGCCAGGGCTTTACATCCCCAGCGCCCTTGGCGTGCGGATCGAAGACGACATGCTGGTCACGCCATCTGGCGCGCGGTCCCTGACCCGCTTCCCCACAACCCTTATGGTGGTTGGCTGATGCTCAGATATTTTCTGTCGCGGCTTCTGACGTTCCTGCCGACATTCTTTGGCGTGACGCTGATTTCATTTTCCTTCATCCGGATGCTGCCCGGCGATCCGATTGAGGTGATGGCAGGCGAACGCGGCGTGTCCCCCGAACGACATGCGGAGATGAGCGCCGCGCTCGGCTATGACAGGCCATTGCTGGAGCAGTATTTCAACTATCTGTGGGACGTGCTGAACGGCGATCTTGGCCAAAGCTTTGTAACCAAAAAACCCGTCTGGGATGAATTTTTTGCGCTGTTCCCCGCCACGTTGGAGCTGTCGATCTGCGCGATGATCTTTGCCGTGGCGCTGGGGCTGCCCGCAGGGGTGATTGCGGCGGTGAATCGCGGCAAGTTCTTTGACCGCGCGTTGATGACCACGGCGCTGATCGGATATTCCATGCCGATCTTTTGGTGGGCGCTGCTGCTGATCATCGTGATGTCCGGCACGCTGGGGCTGACCCCGGTGTCGGGCCGCATCAGCTTGTTGTATTACTTCCCCGACACCACCGGGTTCATGCTGATCGACAGCGCGCTGTCGGGCGAAAAAGGCGCGTTCAAATCGGCGGTCATGCACCTGATCTTGCCGACCATCGTGCTGGGCACCATTCCGCTGGCGGTGATCGCGCGGCAGACCCGCTCTGCAATGCTTGAGGTGTTGAGCGAAGATTACATCCGCACCGCCAAGGCCAAGGGCCTGTCGCCCACGCGCGTGAACATGGTGCATGCGCTGCGCAATGCGCTGATCCCGGTGATCACCGTGATCGGGCTGTCGGTGGGAACGCTGCTGGCAGGCGCGATCCTGACTGAGACGATCTTTTCTTGGCCGGGCATCGGCAAGTGGATGGTCGACAGCATTTTCCGCCGCGACTATCCGGTCGTCCAAGGCGGGCTGCTGTTGATCGCCGTGATGGTGATGGTGGTGAACCTGTCGGTGGATGTCCTTTACGGCTTCATCAATCCCAAGATCAGGAAACGCTGATGACCGCCGCACCTGACATCGCTGCCCGTCCCGGCCGCGTCCGCGAATTTTGGTATTATTTCCGTGAAAACCGCGGGGCGGTGTTTGGTCTGTATGTCTTTGCGGCCTTCGTGGCGGTGGCGATTCTGGCCGATCTGATCGCGCCCTATGACCCGACCGAACAGTTCCGCGCCCACCTGCTGCAACCCCCATTCTGGCAAGAAGGCGGCAGCTTTGCGTTTCCGCTGGGCACCGATGCGGTGGGGCGCGACATGCTTTCGCGCCTGCTGCATGGCGCGCGCTATTCGTTCTATGTCGGCATCGTGGTGGTGACGGTGGCGGCGACGGGCGGGATACTTGTGGGGCTGCTGGCGGGGTTCGCGCCCAAATGGCTCGACACCATCATCATGCGGGTGATGGACATCATTCTGGCGTTCCCGTCCCTGTTGCTGGCGCTGGTGCTGGTGGCAATCCTGGGCCCGTCGCTAACCAATGCGATGATCGCCATCGCCATCGTGCTGCAACCCCATTACGTGCGCCTGACGCGGGCATCCGTGCTGTCGGAGCGGTCAAAGGATTATGTCACCGCGGCCAAGGTCACTGGCGCCGGGCTGGGGCGGCTGATGTTCATCACCGTGCTGCCCAACTGCCTGTCGCCGATCATCGTGCAAGGTGCGCTGTCGTTTTCCACCGCCATTCTGGACGCTGCCGCTTTGGGGTTTCTGGGCATGGGCGCGCAGCCCCCGACCCCCGAATGGGGCACCATGCTGGCCGAGTCGCGCGAATTCATCCTGCGCGCGTGGTGGGTGGTGACGCTGCCCGGCCTTGCGATTTTGATCACCGTGTTGGCGATCAACCTGATGGGCGACGGACTGCGCGACGCCTTTGACCCCAAACTGAAGCGGAGCTGAGCTGATGCCGCTGTTGGAAATCCGCAATCTCTCGGTCGATTTCGCCACCGCCTCGGGCCAATTCCGGGCGGTGGATGCGGTGGATGTGTCGGTCGAAGCTGGTGAATTGCTCGCCATCGTTGGCGAATCCGGGTCTGGAAAATCAGTGTCGATGCTGGCGCTGATGGGGCTGCTGCCCTGGACCGCCACCATCACCGCCGATGCGATGTTGTTCGGCGGCCAAGATCTGCGCAGCGTCAGCCCGCGCCAGCGTCGCCGCATCGTCGGCAAAGACATGGCGATGATTTTTCAAGAACCGATGTCCTCGCTGAACCCGTGCTTCACCGCCGGGTTCCAGATCAAAGAAGCGCTGCGCCTGCATCTGGGCATGAACCGCGCGCAGCGGCACAAGCGCGCCATCGAATTGTTTGAGATGGTCGGCATCCCCGCGCCAGAACAGCGCCTGAACGCGTTCCCCCATCAGCTTTCGGGCGGCATGTGCCAGCGCGTGATGATCGCCATGGCCATCGCCTGCAGCCCCAAGCTGCTGATCGCGGACGAGCCAACCACGGCGCTGGACGTGACGATCCAGGCCCAGATCCTCGATCTGCTGACCGGCTTGCAAAAAGACACCGGCATGGCGCTGATCCTGATCACCCATGACATGGGCGTGGTCGCGGAAACGGCTGAGCGTGTCTCGGTGCAATACGCGGGCCAAAAGGTTGAGGAACAGTCCGTCACCGATCTGTTCAGCGTCCCGCACCATCCCTACACCTCAGCGCTGCTGGCCGCCCTGCCCGAACGCGCGACGGGCCGCCTGCTGCCGACCATTCCGGGCGTGGTGCCGGGGCAGTTCGATCGGCCCGATGGGTGTCTGTTTTCGCCGCGCTGCCAATTCGCCGATGATCGCTGCCGCACGACGCCTCCCGCGCCCGCAAGCGCCGATCTGGGGCTGGCGCGCTGCCATTATCCGCTGCTTGCCGCGCAGGAGGCGTCCGCATGACCGAACCCATCGTCATCGCCCGCAACCTCAGCCGCCATTATGAGGTCGGCGGCAGCATCTTCTCCGCAGGCCAGACCATCCACGCGCTGTCCGAGGCAAGTTTCGATCTGTTCCCCGGCAAGACGCTGGCGGTGGTGGGCGAATCAGGTTGCGGGAAATCAACCCTTGCGCGACTGATCACCATGATCGAACCGCCGACCTCCGGGGATTTTTCGGTGGACGGGATCCCCGCGACCCCCGAAAACGGCGCCAAGCTGCGCACCACGGTGCAGATCGTGTTCCAAGATCCCTATGGATCGCTGAACCCGCGCCAGCGCGTCGGCGCGATCTTGCAGGAGCCGTTGAAGATCAACCGCCCCAACATCAAACCCCCAGAGCGTGAGGCCAAGGCCCGCGAGATGCTGGGCATGGTTGGCTTGCGGGAGGAACATTTCGACCGCTATCCGCACATGTTTTCGGGCGGGCAACGCCAGCGGATCGCGGTGGCCCGCGCGCTGATGCTGGACCCCAAAGTGCTGGTGCTGGACGAGCCGGTCTCCGCGCTCGACCTGTCAATCCAAAGCCAGATCCTGAACCTGCTGGTCGATCTGCAGGACCGCATGGGGCTGGCTTACCTGTTCATCAGCCACGATCTTTCGGTGGTGCGGCACATGGCCGACGACGTGGCGGTGATGTATCTGGGCCGCCCGGTGGAGATCGGCCCCAAGGCGGACATCTTCGCCAATCCGCGCCATCCCTACACCAAGGCGCTGCTGTCAGCGACGCCGGTGGCGGACCCCACGGCCAAAAAGCAGCGCATCAAGCTGGAGGGGGAATTGCCGTCCCCCATCGGCATCCCCGATGGCTGCGCCTTTGCCCCGCGCTGCTGGAAGGCGCAGGACATCTGCCGTCACACGCGCCCGGTGCTTGAAGGCGGTGCCCAACGCGCGGCCTGCCATTTCCCTGAGACATGAGGGGCGCGGCCCCTGTTTAGATAAAATTCACCATATCGCTAATATTCACCGCATCTTTCTATCTTTTTCCACTAGTATGCACCAAGATTTTTGCCCTTGATCCATGTAAGAAGATTTTCAATGCCGATCATCAAAGTGCACCTGTTTAAGGGACATTCCCGCGGCGTGAAGACCCGTCTTGCCAACATGCTGACGGACGCGTTCCGCATGATCATCCCCACATCGCCCAATGCCATCACCGTTCTGCTGGAAGAATTTGATCGTGAAAACTACATGCGTGGCGGTGCAATCCGCCGACGCCAGGACGCGTATGCGGACCCTGTCACGGTGCTCAGCGCCTATATCAAAGCGTTCCAGAGCAGCGATTTCGATGCGTTGAAGGATTGCCTGACCGATGATTTCACATTCACCATGCCCGGCGGTGCCGTGTTTGGTGAGATGAGCGAGGTGCTCGAATGGCTCGGCACGCAGATGCCCAGCTTCAAAGTCTCGGACCGGGTGTCTGAAACAGCCTTTGGTGAGCGTGGGCCTGTGGTCTACGTGCGCGGCGTGCTCGCTGGAAAGCGGAGCGACGGTGCCCAATTTGAAAACACACGCATGATCACCCGGTATGAATTTGCGGGCGGCAAGATCGCCTCGGTCGGCTTTTGGTACGACCTTCCATCCCCTGCGCCAGAGACCTGACCAACCACAGTCCATGACGGCCCTGCGCTGTCTGCGCAAAACCATGATGCACCAATGTTTGGGAGGACGCGCCGATGCCGATCATCGAAGTGCACCTGTTCAAAGGGCACCCAGCGCAGGTGCGAACCCGGCTCATCAATGCGATGACTGACGCATTCCGCATGGTCATCCAGGCACCGCCCGCCTCGATCACCGTGCTGCTGCACGAACTTCAACAAGAGAATTTCATGCGCGGCGGCGCGATGCGGCGCCGAGTGGTCGCGCTGCGCGAGCCGATCTCCGTCTTGCAAGATTACATCAAGGCAATGGAGAGCAGAGATCTCGACCTTGCCCAAAAACATCTGACCGACGATTGCCAGATTTTCATGCCGGGAGGCGAAGTCTTCACCTCTCCCGCAATCATCTGGTTCCAAGCCCGGGTGCGCAAAATGGACTTCAAGATCATCGGCAGTGGAACCAGCGCCGGCGAACAGGGCCCCACGGTCCTGATCCGTATGGCGATGTCGGGCCAATGGCTCGATGGCACCCCGTTCGCAGACGTGCGCATGGCGGCGAAGTTTGAATTCCACGGCAACCAGATCCGCCAGATCGATATGTGGACCGATCTGGCGGAACACGCCTTGGCGCGCGGCGGCTATGGCGTCAGGCCACCCGACGTCCCCGATACGGATAGCGCGGGTCACTGAAGGTCCCGACCACAGCGCCGGTGGGCACCACGGCCTCAAACGCCGCCTCATCTTCGGGCGTGAAGGTCGCGGCCATCGATCCCAGATATGCCTGCAGCTGCACCAATGATTTCGGCCCGATCAGCACGCTGGTGATGATCCGGTTCGCCAGCACCCATTGCAGCGCCAGATCCGCGGTCTTGCGCCCGGTGGCACGGGCGTGGGCGTCAATGCGGGCGGCGGCGGCGATCAGTTCGGGGCGCATTTCGGTCTGGCTGATGCGCACATCCCCGCGCGCGCCGCGCGACCCTTCGGGAATGCCGTCGGTGTATTTGCCGGTCAGCACGCCGCGTGCCAACGGCGAATAGGGCACAACCGCGATGCCAAAATGATCGCAGGCGGGCAGCAGTTCCTTTTCAATCTCGCGGTACAGCGCGTGATAATAGGGCTGGGCCACCACGGGGCGCGCAACCCCCAGATCGTCAGCGATGCGGATGATCTCAGCAATTTTCCACGCGCGGAAGTTCGAGAACCCCCACGCCTTGATCCGCCCGTCCGCCATCGCGGCACCCATGGCGGCGATGGTGTCTTTCAGGGGCGTCTCTTCATCATCCAGATGCAGATAATAAAGGTCGATCACATCGGTCCCCAGACGGCCAAGGCTGGCATCCAGCGCCTGATCAATCCACGCAGGCGACAGCCCGCCGCCCTGCCCCTTGATCTTGTTGCCCAGCTTGGTGGCCAGCACCCAATCCTTGCGGTCATCGGCGATCAGGCGGCCCAGCATGTCCTCGGACGCGCCGTCGGTATAGGCGTCGGCGGTGTCGATGAAATTGCCGCCCGCGGCCTTGAAGGCAGACAGGATCGCGGCGGCCTCAGGTTCATCGGTCTGGTCGCCGAACATCATGGTGCCAAGGCACAGGCGCGACACCTGCATCACAGGTCCCAGCGGCACGCGGGCGGAAAGAGGGCTGTTGGTCATGGTGGATCCTTTGGTCAAAGCGTGATGTCGCGGGTCGGACCGCGGTCAAGGCGGAACACATGGGGGGCGCCATCGACGGGGAACACCGCGCGCACCATCGGGTCGTGGCCCGGCACGATCAGGTTCCGCGACGATGCCAGTTTTTCTAGCTTGCCGAACCCGTCGAGCATATCGGCCACGTCCACCACCAGCGGGAAAGGCTTGCGCAGGATCAGGTTTTCATAGAAATGCGCGGCGTCGGAGGCAAGCACCAGCCAACCGGCCTCAGTGCGCACACGCACGCATTGCAGGCCGCGCGAATGGCCGCCGATGCAATGAACGGTGACGCCCTCGGCGATCTCTCCGTCACCGTCATGGAAGGTGACGCGGCCCGAATAGACCCGGCGCACGGCCTCACAGACATGGTCCGCGGTGAAGGGCACCTTCAGCACGCCATGGCACATGCACGGGCCGGTGGCATAGGCCATCTCAGCCGCCTGCATGTGCAGCGTTGCGTTGGGGAACAGGTGCAGCCCGCCCGCGTGGTCATAATGCAGGTGGGTCACGATGACGGTGTCGATGTCGCCCGGGGTCAGGCCCAGCGGGGCCAGCGCCTCAGCAGCATTCATGCGGATCGGGCGGCCGCGGCGCTCAGCCTCCTCACCGTCATAGCCGGTGTCGACAAGGATCGTCTGTGCGCCGCGCCTGAGCACCCAGATGTAATAGTCGATCGGGTGCTGCGTGGCATGATCATCATCAACGATGAAGCTTTCGGCGCGCACGCGATCCTTGCGTTCCGCGTATTTCAGCGCATGAACCTGCCAGCCGCTCATGGCCGCGCGTCCGGCCACAGGACCAACTTGCGGTCTTCAACCATCGGGCCGATCTGCGGGCTGAGGCGCTTGAAATGTTCAGACGCGGTGTGCGCGTCGAACGCTGCGCGGTCGGCGTACAATTCATACAGGAACAGATCGTCCGGGCGTTCGGGATCGGTGCAAAGATCAAAGCGTTCGCAGCCGGGATCTTGCAGCGACAGGCGGGCGTTCTCCTCCATCAAGGCGCGAAGCTCGGCCATACGGCCAAGTTTGATGCGGAGCGTGACAGTGACTGCGTACATCGGGCTTTCCTTGGCAACAGCGGGGGCAATCAGAGTGCGGCGGGGCGCGGGCATCCATCAAGTGAATTGTTGTATATTTTAATGCATGCATTAATCTGTGTCCATCGCCCAACGCCGAAAGGACCCTGCCATGACCCACACCCTGACCATCGCCGTCTTCGAAGGAGACGGCATCGGGCCAGAGGTTATGGCCCCCACGCTGGCGATCCTGCGCCATCTGGCCGACGCCAACCCAGCCTATAGCTTGGATTTTCGCACCCTGCCCGCAGGCGCCGCGCATTATCAGATCAGCGGCGAGGCACTGCCCGACGCGTCAGTGGCCGCCGCGCGTGACTGCGACGCGATCTTGCTGTCGGCCATGGGCCTGCCGGGCATCCGCTATGCCGACGGCACGGAAATCACGCCCCAGATCGACCTGCGCATGGCGCTTGATCTGTACGCGGGCCTGCGCCCCGTGCGCACCGGACCCGGCCAATTCAGCCCGCTGAAGCTGAAACCGGGGCAGGACATCGATTTCATGCTGATCCGTGAAAGCACCGAAGGGCTGTTTTTCACCCAAGGCACCGGCGAGGTTCGCGCAAATGAGGCGCGCGAAACCCTGCGCATCACCCGCGCAACGTCAGAAAAGCTGTTCCGGTTCGCGTTTGCGCAGGCGGCAAAGCGCAAGGCATCGGGCATCAGCAAGGGCCGGGTGACCTGCGTCGACAAGGCCAACGTGTTCCGCGCCTTTGCGTTTTTCCGCGATATCTTTGACGAAGAGGCCGCGCGCCACCCCGACCTGACCAGCGACCACGCTTATGTCGACGCCACCGCCCTTTGGATGGTGCAGAAGCCCTGGGAATTTGACGTGATGGTGACCGAGAACATGTTCGGCGACATCCTGTCGGACCTCGGCGCCGGGTTGATGGGGGGGCTGGGGCTGGCGCCGTCTGCGGACATTGGCGATGAATATGCGGTGTTCCAACCCTGCCACGGATCGGCCCCCGACATCGCCGGGCAAGGGGTGGCCAACCCCGCTGCGATGATCCTGTCGGCGGCGATGATGCTGGATTGGCTGGGCATGACGCAAAACATCCCTGAAATGGCGGCAGATGGTGCCCGCCTCAGCGCTGCGGTTGATCTGGCGCTGAAAACCCCCGCGGCCCTGACCCGCGATCTTGGCGGGCGCGCCACCACGGCTGAGGCCGCGGCCGCGGTGATGCACGCGCTGGCGCCGTGACGTTGCGGGTCGCCTGCCTCGGGGCCGGGTATTTCGCGCAGTTCCATCATGATGCGTGGCGCCGGATTGATGGCGCGGCGCTGATTGCCACCGCTGATCACGACCCCGCGCGCGGCGCCGATTTTACCGATCTGGGCACGATGCTGAACACTGTGCGGCCCGACATCCTTGATGTCGTGATCCCGCCCACGGGGCATCTGGCCGCAATCCGCGACGCGGTTGCGGCGGGGGTGGCGGCGATTATTTGCCAAAAGCCGTTCTGCACCACGAGGGCTGAGGCCATCGCCGCGACCAATTTGGCCGAGGCGGTTGGCATCCCCCTGATTATCCACGAAAACTTTCGCTTTCAGCCGTGGTATCGCGCGATCCGCACCGCCATCGCGGATGGGCGCGTCGGGGATCTGCACCAGATCACGTTCCGCCTGCGCCCGGGCGATGGCCAGGGGCCGGGCGCTTATCTGGACCGCCAGCCCTATTTCCAGACCATGGCGCGGTTTCTGGTCCATGAAACCGCGGTCCACTGGCTCGACACTTTCCGGTTCCTGATGGGGATGCCGGACACGGTTTATGCGGATCTGCGGCACCTCAACCCCGCCATCGCGGGCGAGGATGCCGGGCACATTCTGCTGGGCTATGGCGATGGCCGGCGCGCAATGTTCGATGGCAACCGGCATCTGGACCACGCAGCCACGGCCCCGCGCCTGACCATGGGCGAAGCGCTGGTCGAAGGAACCGGCGCCACCATCGCCCTGACCGGCGACGGTGCCTTGCATCTGCGCCGTTTTGGGGACATCACGGCCACGGAAATCCTGCCCGCCAGCGACCGGCCCGGCTTTGGCGGTGATTGCGTGCGCGCGCTTCAGGCCCATGTGGTCGAGGGACTGACCAAGGGCGCGCCCTTGGAAAACCTTGCGCGTGATTATCTGAACGTGCTGACGTTGGAGGCGGCGGTCTACCGCGCCGCCACCACAGGCACGAGGCAAAAGGTGCAGGCCGATGGCTGACCCCTCAAACACCCAGCGCGCGGTGACCCAATTGCGCGCGCTGATTTTCGACGGCGAACTCGCGCCCGGATCGGACCATCTGGAAAGTGAACTGGCCGCGCGTCTGGGCATGTCGCGCACCCCCGTGCGTGAGGCGGTGCTGACCCTCGCCGCCCAAGGGTTGCTGGAGGTGCGGCCGCGCAAGGGCGTGCGCGTCGCCGCGATTTCCGCCACCGACATGAACGAGATCTATGAGGTGCTGACGGAGCTTGAAAGCCTCGCGGCCGCGCGCGCCGCCATGGCCCGGCCCGATGCGCAGGCGCTGGCCGGCCTGCGCGCCGCCCAAACCGTGATGGAGGACGCTTTGGCAACCAATGACCGCGAAGCATGGGCCGCCGGGGACGACGCGTTCCACACCGAACTGGTGCGGCTGGGCGGCAATCTTCGGGTTCAAACCATCGTGGCAACAATGTCAGATCAGGTGCGCCGGGCGCGGGCGGTCACCCTGCACATGCGCCCGCTGCCGCTGCAATCGAACGCAGATCACCGCGCCGTTCTTGACGCCATCGCCCGCGGCGATGCGATCGGCGCCCGCGCCTACCATCGCGCCCATCGCAGCACGGCGCGCGCGGCGTTGACCCGCCTGCTGCAAGACCACCGCATGCGCCAAGTGTGACGCCCGCGGCGATCAGAACATCGCGGCGATCTGGTTCCACGTACTGCGTGCAATGCCCGGCGTGTTCAGCATCGGGCCTTCGGTCATCGACCAGCCCACCATCGAATCGGGATAAAGCCGCACACCGTCAATCCCGGCAAGTTCACTCAACGCAAACCAGTTGGTCGCCGCCCAATGCCCGGTGTTGCAGAACGACACGATCCGGTCATCTGCCGAAAACCCCTGCGCCACCGCCAGATCGCGCGCCGCCGCGGCGTCGATGATCGCAGGGCCAGAGGCAAACCAGCTTGAATGGGTGAAATACTGCGATTGCGGCAGGGTCCCGGCCCGGCCCGCCGCGGGATGGGCCCGGTTGCCTTTCCAGAACGCCTCAGGCCGTGCGTCCAGCAACGCACCGTCAGCCGTTCCGTCAACGATGGCGGCGACGTCTTCGGTGGTGGCCAGCCATTGGTGGGAAAAGCGCACGTCGATGTCGCTCCGGATCGGGACTGCTGCATCGCGGGAGACGTCGTATCCGCCTGCAACCCAAGCGTTCATACCGCCATTGAGGATCGCCAGCGTGCTGACACCACTGGATTTCAGCGTCCAGTAGACCCGTGCGGCGGCGCCGAAATCGGTCTCATCCGTGCCTTGATGCACGATGACCACCGGGCGATCCTTGGTGGCGCCGAGGCTGCGCAGCAGCTCAGTCAGCCGTGCCTCGGTCGGCAGTTCGCCGGGATTGCCCGCGGGGCCACGGAACAGCGCATAGGGCGCCGATACCGCGCCGGGAATGTGCCCACCAGCATAGGCGGGCACCGCGGCGCGAATATCAACAATCAGCAGCGCGGCATCGTCATGATCGTCGTAAAGCTCCGCCGCGGCGACCAGCGGGCCATAGCCGCCGGGATGATGCGCGGCCGCGGGCGCGCCAAAGGCAAATGCGGCGGCGATCGCCAAGGCAGGAAGGTGTCGCATGATCGGATCCCTTTCGGCGCGTGTCAAACTTGGGAGAAACATGCGCCTTGCACGGCAAAGCGCAAGCCTTGCGCGGGCCGCGCGGGACGGGAGCCATGCGCAGGTGTCAAACCCCGGAACAAGGTTCCGCGCGGCATGGCGTGGCGAAATCTGGTTCCGCCATATTACGCGATCCGTTCGCGCCCGTAGGTGGCCAAACAGGAAAAGGGCCCGCCGACATACTGCCGGCGAGCCCCAAATTCTTTGATCAGCACTGCGGTGGACGAAAGCCCTGCCCGCAGGCCGAAATCACACCAGAGCGATGTTGACAGCCGACTCGCGACCATCACGGCCAGCTTCGATGTCGAAGGTCACAGCCTGGCCATCGTCGAGCTGACGGATGCCGGCGCGCTCAAGAGCAGTGATGTGCACGAAAACATCGCGGTTGCCGTTCTCGGGCGCGATGAAACCGAAACCTTTGGTGGCGTTGAACCATTTCACGGTGCCATTGGCCATCGTGAGATCTCCATATCTGTACTTTGCTGCCCGCAAGATGCGGCAGCCCGGCTTAGTCACGTCTTGTCGAGAACTGAAGCCGTAAGGCACAGAAGGTCGATAGAGAAACAGTCGCATGAGTGATTTAGGCAATGCCGACGATTCGCGCAAGCAAAAAATTGAAAAACCTCTGCACCCCCCTCTGCACCCCCTCTGCGGCATCGCCTCAGGTTAGTTACCACATGAACCAATTGAAGCGCCTGAGGCTGGCGGCCCCGGCATCAAGATCGTGACCAACGGCCCCGACCTGAAGCCGAGCATCGACATTCCCAACTGCATCATGGCCTCCAGTTCCTCCAGCTGTGAGGGCGACTTCCAAAGCGGCAAGCGCTTCAAGCTGCGCATGGACGCCGCCGCGCCGATCGATCTGGTTTTTGACACCGGCGCGGGCTCCGCGCTTGACGGCACGGTCACCGAACAGCCTTACTAGATTTTCGCCAAGCTAAAGAACAACACTGGGTCCAGCCTTTCGGGCTTCACGGCTGAACTGGGCTTTGGCGTCGGTGCCGATTTCATCGCCGCGACGTTGCTGGATCAGATCACGCTGGCCCCACTGGTGGGCGGAGATCCGGCCACCCAGTTCCCGTTCGGCCTGTTCGGAGATGCGTCGACCAGTTCGAACCACGATCTTGATGGGTTTTTCGCCCCCGCGACCGCTGGCTTTAACGCCGACTTCGCGGGAACCACCATTGCCTCCACTGCGATGTACGGGCCTTACGAAGCCCTGTTCGGCGACTGGATGACCCTGGCCGACGCGCCCGAAGGGTATTTCTGGGACAATGACGGCGACGCAGAAACCGACGCGATCCTGATGGCCTGGCTGCGCCCCGACGGCGAATGGGAACAGCGCCGCGCCGAGGACTTGGGCGAGGCAACCCCCACCACGCCGTTCACCGTCGCCGAGGCGGACCTGGTCTCAGCCGGGTATCTGGCCGGCCCGATCGAGGATGTGGTGAACCTCAACCTCAACGCCTATGTGGCGTTCGGGGCGTCGTATGATGACGGCCGCGCCTTCACCATCCGTGTCACCGGCATCGCAGCCGACGTGCCGCTGCCCGGCGGCATCGCCCTGATGGCCGGTGCGCTTGGCCTGCTGGGCGGACTGGCCCGCCGCCGCCGCAAGGGCTGAGGCCACCGCGCATGACAAAAGCCGCCCGGGCGCAATCCCAGGCGGCTTTTTCACGCGCGCCGATCACGGATCAATCGCAGCACAAAAAAAGCGATCGCGCCTTGCCCGCCGCGCGCGCCGCGATAGGGTCGGCGCGGGCATTTCGCCCCGATGCGAGACACCCATGACCAAGGCTTCCAACCGATGGCGCGCTCTGGCGGTGATCTGCGCGGCCATGGTCCTGTCTTTGACCACCTGGTTTTCCGCCACCGCGGTGACGCCGGAACTGGCGGCGGCGTGGAACCTGTCAGGCGCGATGCTGGCATGGCTGACCAATGGCGTGCAGCTGGGCTTTGTGATCGGGGCGCTGGCATCCAGCCTGGTGAACCTGCCGGACATCGTGCGGCTGAACCGGCTGATGGCGGCGGCGGCCACGATCGCTGCGCTGGCCAACGCGTCGCTGCTGCTTGAACCGGGACCAGCGGGGATGATCGCGGCGCGCATGGCCACCGGCGCGGCGCTGGCGGGCATCTACCCGCCTGCGCTGAAACTGATCGCCACATGGTTCGTGAAAGGCCGCGGGCTGGCCATGGGCGCGGTGATCGGCGCGCTGACGCTTGGATCGGCCATGCCCCATCTGTTCCGCGCAATCTTGGGCACGTTCGACTGGCGCGTGGTGTTGGGAACTGCCAGCGGCGCGACCTTGGTGGGCGCGTTGATCCTGCTGACCATGGCGCGCGAGGGGCCCTACCCGTTCGGGCGCGCGGTGTTCGACCCGCGCCGCATCGGCATGGTGGTGCGGGACCGGGCGCTGGTGCTCGCGACCCTCGGGTATCTGGGCCATATGTGGGAGCTTTACGCGATGTGGGCTTGGCTGCTGGTCTTTTTGGCTGCGGCGCCGGCAATGCAGGGCACGGGGCTGGCATCCTGGATCACGTTCGCGGCGATCGGGTCGGGCGCGATCGGCTGCGTCGCCGGGGGGCAATTGGCGGACCGGTTCGGGCGCACCGCGGTGACCGCGGCGCTGATGGCGGCCTCGGGCGCCTGCGCGCTGCTGATCGGTTTCGCGTTCGACGGGCCTCTATGGCTGCTGATCCTGATCGCGGTGGTCTGGGGGATCACAGTGGTCGGCGACAGCGCGCAGTTTTCAGCCGCCGCGACCGAACTGGCGGACCCGCGTTATGTGGGGACCGTGCTGTCGGTGCAGCTTGGCCTTGGGTTCCTGCTGACGGTGGGGACGGTCGGCGTCATGCCGTATCTCGCTGACGCCATGGGCGGCTGGCGCTGGGCCTTTGCGCCGCTGGCGATCGGACCAGTGATAGGCGTCGCAGCCATGCTGGCCCTGCGCGCCCGGCCCGAAGCCATGAAGCTGGCGGGCGGGCGGCGCTGAGGCCGCCCCCCATTCAGGCGAGGTGATACGGTCCGGATTTCTCCAACGCACGCTGCCATGCCGGGCGGTCATGCATCGCTTTGACAAAAGCGGCCAGCTTGGGCCGCGCCGTGCCGTCGCTGCGCGCCACGGCGATCTCAGCGGGAAAGCTGAGCATGATGTCCGCGGCCGAAAGATCATCGAGCACGAAATGGCCCAACGGGCGCAGCACCGATTCCATATAATCGAAATGGCTGCCCAGTTCGGCCTTGATGCGCGGGTGCAACGGCGCCCCAGCCTCACGCAACCGTCCGACATAAAGCTGCAACAGGATCGGGATCATCGCTGAGCCTTCGGCGAAATGCATCAGCTCCATATGGCGCAGATACGCGGCCGAACCGGCGTCAGGGATCATCTGGGGGGCGTGGCGCGCGCACAGATATTCCACGATGGCGGCGGATTCGACGATCAAGTCGCCGTTTTCCTCAAGCATCGGGGATTTGCCCAGCGGGTGGACCGCCTTCAGCGCGGGCGGCGCAAGATTGGTGACCGCGTCGCGCTGATAATGGCGGATCTCATAGGACACGCCGATTTCTTCGAGCAGCCACAGAATGCGCTGAGAGCGCGAGTTGTTAAGGTGATGGACGATCAGCATCGTGAGGTCTCCCGCTTGAACAAGCAGTTAACCTGAGGGGCGCGCGGGCGGGGCGCAAGGGCGATCCGCCCGCGGGTCCGGCGTCAGAAAGATCTGACGCAGGGTCAGGCGATCACTTTTTCTTGCCCGCAACCGCCGGGGTCAGCCCCTTGGCGAAAGCGGCGGGCGCGGCGGCCGCTGTGCTTTTGACCTGCTTGGGCTTTTTCACTTCTTTGTTGCTGCGCTTCTGGCTCTTGGCCATATCGAAGGCTCCGTCATGCAATCCGGCCCCCCGAAGGGTCGATGTGTCGGAGCGCGCCGCCGCCTCCGCCACCGGAAAAACCGGGGCTGGGGCGGACCGGGCCGTTCGGGACGACCGCGGGCGCGTCAGGCGTGCAGTGAAGTGGCGCCGCCGTATCACGGCGGGGCAGTGGACAGGCGGGGGCGCTGCGAGGGACAACCCGGAACGTTCTCGCCTTTTTCCGTGATGCTCACTTGGCGTCACTTTGCGCGATCATCAAGATCACGAAAGGGGCGAGAGGTAAATAATTTTTCAGCCCAAA
Organism: Paracoccaceae bacterium; assembly: GCA_047610385.1. Lineage (GTDB taxonomy): Bacteria > Pseudomonadota > Alphaproteobacteria > Rhodobacterales > Rhodobacteraceae > JBOCEF01. The sequence goes on from JBLGAC010000007.1 coordinate 58,191, forward strand.
TCAGCCCGCCAGATAGGTGATCCCGAACAGGATGAACCCGGCCAGAAACACCGTTTCGGCCACGATCAGCACGATGGCCTGACTGCCAACCCCAAGGATGCTTTTCAGCGATGTCCGCATCCCCACCGCCGCGATCGACACCAACAGCGCCCAGCGCGACAGATCCCCCAGCGCGGCCCCGACGCCCGGCGGGATCATCCCCACCGAATTCATCGCCGCAAGCGCAAGAAACCCCAGCACAAAGACCGGGACCAAAGGCGGGCGCGGGCCACCCCCTTGATCGGCCTCGGCAAAGCTGCGGATGCCAAGCGAAAAGATCAGCACCACCGGCGCCAGCATGGTCACCCGGATCAGCTTTACCAGCGTCGCCGTTTCGCCGGTCTGCTCAGACACTGAGAACCCGGCCCCCACCACCTGCGCCACATCATGGATCGTGCCGCCCAGAAACACCCCGGTGGCCAGATCATCAAGGCCCAGCGCCTGCGCGATGACCGGATAGGCGATCATCGCCAGCGTGCTCAGCACCGTGACCGCCAGCACGGTGAAGATCAGGTTGCGCTCTGACCGCTCATTTCGCGGCAGCACCGCGGCGATGGCCATGGCCGCCGATGCACCGCAGATCGCCACCGCCCCGCCGGTCAACAGCGCAAACCGCCAGCCACGGCCCAGCAGGCGCGCCCCGAGCAGCCCAAACCCGATGGTTGCCACCACGCCAAGCACCACCAGCGCGATCAGTTCGGGCCCCAATCCGATCAGCAGATCCACACTGATCCGCGCGCCCAAAAGTGCCACGCCAATGCGCAGCACTGCGCGCGAGGTAAAGCCAATGCCCACGGCGCAGCGTCCCTCCTCAGCCAAAAAGTGAAACGCGATGCCAAGCAGCAGCGCCATCAGCATGGCCGGGGCGCCGTAATGCTCAGACAAGAATTTCGCCGCTGCAGCGACCACCACGGACACGGCGATCCCCGGCCCATAATCATACAAGCGCCGCATCAACGCGGCCCAGGCTGGCAGGAATGAGCGGGTCATAAGCGCCTTTTTTCCTGCAGGCAGGGGATCTATGAGTTGGGGATATCGGTGGCAGATTTGCGGGCGGGGGCGGGGGGGGGGGCGCGAGGCCACCCCCCACCGCAATCAGGCGCCCTGCTGGGGCTGCATGTCGGCTTTGTTGATGCCTGCGACAGACACAGGTTTCTTCATGGCATCGCGGCGAAAGGGCTCTCCCAGCTCCTGATTCAGGACGACTTCGATGAAGGTGGTCACGCCATCCTCCATCTGTGCCTTCACCGCGGCAGACAGCGCCGCGGTCAGCGCGTCCATCGACGCGACCTGCACGCCTTTCAGCCCGCACGCCTCAGCTACCTTGGCGTAGTGCACGTCCAGGTTCAGCTCCGTGCCCACAAAATTGTCGTCAAACCACAGGGTCGTGTTGCGCTTTTCCGCGCCCCATTGGTAGTTGCGGAAAATCACCATGGTGATCGCGGGCCAGTCGCCGCGCCCACAGGCAGTCATTTCATTCATCGAAATCCCGAACGCCCCGTCGCCGGCAAAGCCCACCACCGGAACCTCAGGCTTGGCAATCTTGGCGCCAAGGATCGACGGCAGACCATAGCCGCACGGCCCAAACAGACCGGGGGCCAGATATTTGCGCCCTTCATCAAAGGTCGGATAGGCGTTGCCGATGGCGCAGTTGTTGCCGATGTCCGAACTGATGATCGCATTGCGCGGCAGCGCCGACTGGATCGCGCGCCACGCCATGCGCGGGCTCATGCGATCAGGCTGGCGGGTGCGAGCGCGCGCGTTCCAGCTGGTGCCCGGATCGTCATCTTCGTGGTCCATTGAGCTGAGGGTCTGCAGCCAGCGCGATTTGGTGTCTCCGATCAGGGCCATGCGTGCATCGCGCCCGGCATCCCCGGCGCTGGATGACAGCTGCGCAAGGATATCCTCAGCCACGGTTTTCGCATCGCCCTGAATGCCGACCGACACCTTTTTGGTCAGCCCGATGCGGTCAGAATTGATATCCACCTGGATGATTTTCGCGCCCGCAGGCCAATAGTCGATGCCATAGCCCGGCAGGGTCGAAAACGGGTTGAGACGCGTGCCCAGCGCCAGCACCACATCGGCCTTGGCAATCAGCTCCATCGCCGCTTTTGAGCCATTATAACCCAGCGGGCCGACCGACAGCGGATGCCCGCCGGGGAACGCGTCATTGTGCTGATAGCCGCAGCACACCGGGGCCGAAAGCCGCTCCGCCAGCGCCGCCGACGCCGCGATTGCGCCGCCGATCACCACGCCCGCGCCGTTCAGGATCACGGGGAATTTGGCTTCGGAGAGGATGCGCGCCGCCTCCGTCACCGCCACGCGCCCGCCGCTCGGGCGTTCAAGACGCACGATCTGCGGCAGCTCGATGTCGATCACCTGCGTCCAGTAATCGCGCGGCACGTTGATCTGCGCCGGGGCGCAGCCGCGCCACGCCTTTTCGATCACCCGGTTCAGCACTTCGGCCATGCGGGACGGGTCGCGGACCTCTTCTTGATAACAAACCATGTCCGCGAACAGCTTCATCTGTTCAATTTCCTGGAAACCGCCCTGCCCGATGGTCTTGTTGGCAGCCTGCGGGGTCACCAGCAGCATCGGCGTGTGGTTCCAATACGCGGTCTTGATCGGGGTCACGAAATTGGTGATCCCCGGCCCGTTCTGCGCCACCGCCATGCACATCTTGCCCGACGCGCGGGTGAAGCCATCGGCGATCATCCCGGCATTGGTTTCGTGGGCGCAGTCCCAAAATTTGATCCCCGCGGCGGGGAACAGATCTGAAATCGGCATCATCGCCGATCCAATGATCCCGAACGCGTTGTCGATGCCATGCATCTGAAGGGTTTTGACGAAGGCCTCTTCGGTGGTCATTTTCATGGGGCGGCTCCCTAGCTCGATCGCGGTTGGCACCATTGGTGCCCCAGATCGCCCGGCCGGAGTAGTGCCAGAGCGTCATGATCGGTCGGCCCAGCGCGCCGCCTTGCGCGCAAACCCGCGCGGCTGCAAAGTGCGGACAGCAACAAAAGGGAACGTCCGAATGGCCAAAAAACGCGTGGTGGTGGAATTTGGCATGGGCACGTCCCTCAGGCGCGAAGATTATACTGAGGCCGCCGCCCGCGCGATGCGCGACGCGCTGTGGCGCAATTCGATTTCCGTGGCTGAGCTGTTCGGGTTCCCCAAGGACGCCATGCTGATCGACGTGCAGATCGGCGTGCAGGTGCCCGACAAGGTGGATGTCGCCGCGCTGGCAAAAATCCTGCCCTACGGGCGCGCGACCATCACCGTGGGGCATGGCGGCCTTGATGTGCCGCGCCCTGACGGGGACGGCTGCACGGTGATCGCCAATTGCGCGATCTCAGTGTCGTTTGACATGGAGGCCACCACATGACCACCAAACGCATCATTCTGGAAATGGGCACCGGCGCGGACCTATACGGGCGCGACTACACCAAGGCGGCCTGCCGGGCGGTGGACGACGCGATCCGGCATTCCTCAATCACGCTGTTTTCATCGCTGGGGCTTTCGCATGAAGCCATGCGGGTGATGGTCACCATCGGCGTGCAGAACCCCGATGCGGTGGATCTGGACGCCGTCGCGGCGATGCTGCCCCGCGGGCGGGCGCAAGTGCAGGCGGTGCCCGGCGGCCTTGACGTCGCGAACCCTGACGCGGACGGCGCCCATGTCATCGCCACCGCGGCGATTGAGGCGTTTCTGGACGTCGATCCCGCCGATTGGCGGCTGTCGGATTAACGCGCCGATTGGCGCTTGGCAGATTAACGCGCCAAAAGACGCCCCGGCCCGGTCGCCGGGACGTCTGCCAACCGCCCCATATGCCAGGCCAGCGCAAGGTTGCTGGACACCACGGGCTTGCCGATCGCCGCTTCAACCGCGTCGATGACATCCAGCGTGCGCAAGTTGGTGCATGACAGGAACACCGCGTCCACATCGTTGTGCCGCCCGACCGCGATGGCCGCGTCACGGATGGAGGCTGGGTCAATCCGCGCCACCCGCGCCTCCTGCTGTTCTTCAAAGGACCCGAAGCGGGCGATGGCAAATCCGCGCGCGGTCAGGGCGGCCCGCAGGGCGGCGGACACGTCTTCGATATAAGGCGAGATCAGCCCGATGTTGCGTACCCCCAGATGCGCCAGCGCCGCCGCCGCCGCAGTCAGCGGGTCGGTGACAGCGCGGGCATCGGCGGCGCGGTGGATCATGTCCTCCACCTGCTGCGGCCCGATCACTGTGGCGCCGGATGTGCAGGCATAGCCGATGGCGTCAAACCCGACCGAGGGCGGCAGCAATTCAGCGGCGCGGGGCAGCGCCGTTTCCATCGCCTTCAGGGTTTCCGGCGTCAGATCAGCACCCGACGGAATGCGCGAGGCATAGACCGCCACGTCCCGGTCCGGGAACAGGCGGCGAAAATCTTGCTCGATGACCTCATCAGCTTGCAGCACGATCAGCCCGAGGCTGGCGCGCGTGCCGATCGGCCCGGTCAGCGTGTATGGCAGCGCGGTCATTTCAGCACCGGCAGATCGGCGGGCGCGCGGCGCGACAGCAGGCGGGCACCATCTGCGGTGATGACGATGTTTTCCTCAGCCACCATGATGCGGCCGGGTGCGACCTGAAGCCCCGGTTCCAGCGTCAGGACCATGCCTTCGCGGATCGGGGTGCGGTCTTGGGGGGTCAGCGACGGCCATTCGGTCAGTTCCAGCCCCAACCCGTGGCCAAGCCTGCCGCCAAGGCAGGTCCCGCCCATGGCCTTGATCTTGTCAGCCATCGCACGGTGCAGATCGCCAGCGACAGCGCCGGGACCGGCCTCAGCCAACCCCGCCTCAGTGGCAGCAAACAGAATTTCATAGGCACGCCGCGCCACGTCGGTTGCATGGCCAATGGCAAAATTTCGGTCAAAATCGCAAAAATACCCGCTCCGCACGGCGCCAGTGTCCAGCATCAGCACATCCCCGGCCATCAGCGGTGTGTCTGACGCAGGCGAGATCACATCGCCATACCCGTCCGGCCCGGCACCGCCCGCCACATACGACACCCAATCGGCGCCCCCTTGCAAAAGCGCGATCTGGAAATCGCGGAACACCGCCGTCAGCGGCCGCCCCGCGCGGATGTAGCCCGGCGCCGCCGCAAATGCGCGGTCCGCCGCGGCGCAGGTGGCGCGGATGGCGGCGATTTCGGCGATGGATTTGATTTCGCGCACCCGGTGGACGATGTCGGCGCAATCAACAAAGCTGCGCGGTGCCAGCATGTCGCGCAGGCGGGCAAAATCGGCCAACGGCATGCGCAGATGGGTCTCAGGCCCCATCATCAGCCCGATGCGCGCGGTCTCAGGGGTCAGTTCCTGCACTGCGTCGGCCAGCAGGGTCACGCCGTCATCGGCGGGGTGCGGGGCGTTCCATGTGCGGATGTCGGTGATCCATGTCTCCGCCATCAGCGCGGCGCCGATGGCCGGGATCACCGCGACAGGATCGCCAGCGGCCGGGACGATCACGAACCATGGCCGCGTCGGGCTTTGCCAGAACCGGGTCAGGAACCCCGTGACATACAAAATGTCTGGCTCAGTGGTCAGAAGCAGCGCGGCGATCTTTTCGCGGGCCATGCGCACCTGCAGCGCCGCAATGCGCCCCCGGTATTCGGCGGCGTCAAAGCCGCGCGCGGCCTGATCTGCGTGTCCGTCCATGCCAGCCCCCTACCTGTCCGTCCAAGGCGACAGCATGCAACGCCGCCACGCCCCGCGACAGAGGGTTTTTCACAAGCCCGGCAACCACGTCGCCAGCCCCGGAAACACGATCAGCAGCGCCACAAGCAGCAATGAGCAACCGATGAACGGAATGGCGGACAAATATATCTCCCGCATTGTGGTGCCGGGGGGCGCCACGCCTTTCATCACGAACAGCAGCAAGCCAAACGGCGGGGTGGTGAAGCTGATTTCAAGCGCCAGCAGCATGATCAGCCCGAACCAGATCGGATCAAAGCCCAGCGTCAGCGCCAGCGGGAAAAAGATCGGCACGGTCAGCAGCATCATGGAGATCTGCTCCATGAACATGCCCAGCACCAGCAGCACAACGAACATCACCAGCAAGGTGGCGGTTGGTGCCAGATCATACCCAGTCGCCCAACCGATCAGGCCCGATGACGCGCCTGAGAATGCCAAAAGCTGGCTGAACGTCGCCGACCCGAACACGATCAGATACGCCATCAGCGTGACCTTCAGCGCCCCGGTCACCGATTTGCGCATTGCATCAAACGTCAGGCACCGCTTGACGGCGGCAAGGATCAGCGCCCCAAGCGCGCCAAAGGCAGCGGCCTCAGACGGGGTGACCACGCCGCCGATCATCATCACCACGATGATCGCCATAACCCCGACCAGCGGCACCACGTCCACCGCCAGCAGCCGCAGCTTGCCGCGCAGCGGCAGCGGCGCCACGTCGTAAGACGGTGCCGCGCTGGGGTCGATCCTGGTCTGCACCCAGATCGTCACCATGTAGAACGACGCCAGGATCAGCCCCGGGATCACGCCCGCGATCAGCAGCGCGCCCACATCGATCTGCGCGAGCGTCGCCAGCAGCACCGCAAGCGCTGAGGGCGGGATGATGATCGCCAGCCCACCAGTGCCCAGGATCGGCCCGATGGACATGTGCTTTTTGTAGCCGCGCGCTGTCATCTCCGGCACCATCAGGGATCCGAGCAGCGCGGTCGCGCCCATGGACGACCCTGACAGCGTGGCAAATCCGGTGCCGCCCAGCACGGTGACGTAAGACAGACGCCCCGGCAGTTTGCCCAGCATCGCATCGATGGCGTTGAACATGCGTCCGCCAAGGCCGGTGTGGAAAAATATCTCTCCCATCAGCAGGAACAGCGGGATCGGCACCAGCGCGAAACTGGTCAGCGATCCGAACCCGTTGTTGAGCAATTGGCTGACACCGCGCGATCCGCCCATGAACACCCAAGCGCCGATGATGTTGGCCGCCAGAAACGCCAGCGCCACCGGCATGCCCAAAGCCATCAGCACCATGATGGCGCCAAGCAAAAGGGCCAGCGCCTCATACCATTCCATCACTCGTGGATCCCCGCGTCGCCCGAATGCATAAGGTCGCGTCCACCCACGAACCGCGCGAATTCCACCGCCATCAGGCCGAAGCTGACCGGAAACGAAATCGTCAGGATCCAGCGCGGGAAATAATAGGCGCGCACGTCAAAATCATTGCGCTCGATGTTCTTCATGAACAGCTCGGCGCCTTTCCAGGCCAGCACCACGCAGACCATGACGCACAAAAGCGCCACCACACGGCTGAGCGCACGCTGCACCCCGCGCGGCAGTGCCGCTGACAGCAATTCGATGTGCACATGGCCCTTTTCACGCACCAGCCATGGGGCACCTAGCATGGTCATGTACAAAATTGCATATTCAGCCGACGTGAACAGCCACGCGAACGGCTGCATCCCCAGATTGCGCATCACCACCGACACAATGACCGAGATCATCAGCCAGACCAGCATCGCCGCCGCGATCAGCGCCATCGCATTCACGATGCCGGTGTAGAATTTGAACGCCGATGCCATCAACAGCCTCCGGGGGGATAGGGGCGCGGACCGGGAACCGGTCCGCGCAGGCTAGATCACTGATCGCGGGAGGCGTCGTAGAAATGCGCGATCAAGGCATCATACTGGCCGTCGCCTTCGGGGCTGGCGGCCATCAGGCCTTTCATCCGCTCCCAGGTTTTTTCGCGCGCGGCGGCCAGATAGTTCACTTTGGCCTGACCTTCCAGCGTCACGACCTTCATGCCCTGCGCGTCCAGGGCTGCAAAGTCTGAGACCTTTTTGGCCTTCAGCGCCTCAACGCTGTCGCGTTCGTGGGCGATGGCGACGTCCTGCACGATCTTGCGAGCCTCAGGGGTCAGCGCATCCCATTTTTCAAGGTTCACGATGACGCCAAGGTCGGTGGAGAAGAAGCTCGGCTCCACCCTATAGTTCAGGAACTGGTTCCATTTCAGATCGATCAGCCCGATCTGGGTCCAGCCGGTGGCGTCGACCACGCCGCGCTCCAGCCCGGAGAACACGTCACCGGTCGGCAGATCAATCACCTGAGCGCCGAGATATTCGGTGAAGAACGCGTTGTAGACCGCGTTGCCGCGCAGGCGGATGCCTGAGACATCAAGATTGCCGTCTGCGTCCAGTTTCGGCGCATCGCGCATCCAAAGGTTATAGCTGACGCCGCTGTCGAACCAGCCGAGGTAGTGCACCCCCATTTTCTTGCGGTGGATCTGGTTGATCATCTCAATGCCGCCATTGGCGCGGGCCTCAACCGCCGTCAGGTTCGACGCGACCATGGCGTCTTTTTCGGGCACCGTGCCGCCGTAAAAGCTACCGGGTGTGTAGACCATGTCGACAATGCCGTCGCGCACGGCGTCGGGCTGCTGGAACATGCCGATTGCCTCAGGCCCGCCGCGCACGTCGATGCGCACCACGCCCTCTCCCGCCGCGTTCACCTTGTCGACAAAGCTCAGGAAGCTTTGGGTGTAGATCAGCGTTTTGGGAAAGGCATGGACCGCGGTGATCGTGTCCATGGCAACCGCGGGGGCGCCCAGCAGGGCGGACCCGACCAGAAGCGCGGACATCAGAGTGTTTTTCATTCTTGTCTCTCCTCATGTCGGAGCCGGGATCCCGGTCTCCGCCCTGTTGGATGCGCCCGATCACGGGACGGGGCGCATGGGTCGCGCACGCCCGGGCAGGGGCGCGCGGCGTTCTCAGCCCGGAGGGTCCGGAGGCTCCGGGGCGCGCGGCCAGCTCCAGCCTGCCGCGTCTTTGCGCGCGGCGCGAAAGGCCGCAATGCGCGGGCCCTCAGCGCGCGTAAGATCGATGTCATCCCAGCCGTTGATCAGCTTGGCGCGGTCGGTTTGGGGCAACGCAAACGCGGTGGCCTTGCCGTCGATCACCGCTTGGCCCACCACCAGATCCACCCGCGCCTCAGCGGCACCACCAGCAAGCTGCGCGATCAGCGCCTCAGCATCCGCGGGGTCAATGCGCCCGGCCAGCAGCCCGTTATTGGCCGCGTTGGCCGCAAAGATGTCGCCAAAACTGGGTGCCAGAACCGCGCAGATGCCAAAATCCACCAGCGCATACACCGCAGCTTCGCGCGACGATCCCGACCCGAAATTGCGCCGCGACACCAGCACCGAGATGCCATCATGGCGATTGAGCGGCATGTCCACCACACGCATCCCATCGGGGTCATAGCGCAGATCATGCAGCAAAAAGCGCCCATAGCCCTGATCGCGCGGCGTTGACATGAACCGCGCCGGGATCAGCTGGTCGGTGTCGATGCTTGCGGCCGGAAGGGCAACGGCGCGGCCGGCGTGGAGGCTCCACCCAGCCATCAGACCCGCCCCCGCAGCATCGGGCGCACGTCGCACAGCGTGCCGGTTACTGCCGCAGCGGCGACCATGGCGGGCGACATCAGATGGGTGCGCGCCCCCCTGCCCTGCCGCCCGCGGAAATTGCGGTTGGTTGACGACGCGCACCGCTTGCCCGCCGCCACGCTGTCGCCGTTCATGGCGACGCACATGGAACAGCCCGCCCCTTCCCATGACAGGCCCGCGTCGATGAAGATGCGGTCCAGCCCCTCAGCCTCAGCCTGCGCTTTCACGACCATGGATCCCGGCGACACAAGGCCCGGGACCACCGCGCGCCGGCCCGCCAGCACCGTGGCGGCGGCGCGCAGGTCTTCGATGCGCGCGTTGGTGCATGACCCGATGAACACCTGATCCACCGGGGTGCCCGCGATCGGGCGGCCCGGGACCAACCCCATATAATCAAGCGCGCCGCGCATCCGCGCCGCCTTTGCCGGATCGGCGCCCGCAGGGTCGGGGATCACCGCGTTGATCGCGATCGCGTCCTCAGGGCTATCACCCCAGGTGACGGTCGGGGCGATGTCGTCTGCGTGCAGGGTCACTTCGCGGTCAAATTCGGCGCCGGGGTCGGTGGCAAGCATGGCCCAGGCCTGCGCCGCGCGGTCCCAATCAGCGCCCGCGGGTGCAAAAGGACGGCCCTTCACATAATCCAGCGTCACCGCATCGGGTGCCACCATGCCAAAGCGCGCGCCGCCTTCGATGGACAGGTTGCACAGGGTCATCCGCCCCTCCATCGACAATGCGCGCACCGCCGATCCGGCGTATTCCACCGCATGGCCGCGCGCGCCATCAGCGCCAAGCCTTGCGATCCAGTTCAGCGCAACATCCTTGGCCCCGACCCCCGGCCCCAGCGCGCCATCCACGGTGATGCGCATGGTCTTGGGCTGCGTCTGCCACACGGTTTGCGTCGCCAGCGCATGGGCGACCTCAGTCGCGCCGATGCCGAACGCCAACGCGCCGAACGCACCGTGGGTCGATGTATGGCTGTCGCCGCAGGTCACCAGCAGCCCCGGCAGGGTCAGGCCCTGTTCGGGGCCCAGCACATGCACGATGCCTTGGCGCGGGTCGGTCAGCCCGAAACAGGTGATGCCATGGGCGGCGGCGTTGTCTTCAAGCGTTTTGATCATCCGCGCGACCGCCGGATCCGCGATGTGCCCGCGCCCACGGGTGGGGGCGTAATGGTCCACAACGGCAAAGGTCAGCTCCGGCGCCACAACTGGCAGGGCGCGGGCCGCCAGCTTGGCAAACCCGTGATGGGACCCTTCGTGCACCAGGTGCCGGTCGATCCACAAAAGCGATGCACCATCCGCGTGGCGCACGATTTCATGGGCCGACCACAGCTTGGACAAAAGCGTTGCGGGTGCGGGCATCAGACGTCCTCCGCCGGGCCGATCACCGGTTCCCAATGGCGGGCATCACCGTGGCCAACGCGGTTCAAGGTCATCTCCAGCCGGAACATTTCAGGGCGATACAGCGCCGACAGGTGTTCCACCCCCCGCCCGGCCCCATCGCGCACCACGCGGCGGATCGCCAGCAAAGGCGCGCCCACTGACACCTCCAGCGCCTCCGCAACGTCGGGGGCGGCGAGGGTGGCGGTCACGCTTTGGCGCGCGGCCTCAACCACGACGCCGCTGCGCTCCAGCAACCTGAACAGCGGCGTGGTTGCCAGATCCGCCTCACCAAAGCTGCGGGCGATGTCTTCGGGCACATGGGTGGTCAGGTGCGAAAACGGCCGCCCGCCTGACAGACGCACGCGCACCGCAGCCTGCACCCGCGCGCCGACATCCAACCCCATGGCGCGGGCCACCAGATCAGGCGCCGGCCCGTAGGAGAACGACAACAGCCGCGCCGTCGTTTCACGCCCCATTTCTTCGAGATGTGGGATCAGCGTGGCAAAATTGGCCGAAATCGCGTCACCGCCGGGCTGCGCGATCACCACCGACCCGGCACCCGGACGCTTTTCAATCAGCGCTTCGGCGGCCAGCGCCTCAAGCGCCCGGCGCACGGTGACCCGCGAGACGCCAAAGCTGTCGGCAAGCCGCTGCTCCCCCGGCAGCACGTCGCCTGCGCGATGGGCGCCGCTGGCGATCCGGTCGCGCAGCAGCAGATACACGCGGCGCGCCTTACCGCCCTCGGGCAGAGATGAACTGGCGATAGGGTGCACGCACGCTCCTTTTCAGCAAATGCACGCCAAGCGTATCGGCGTTTGCAGATAATGCAAGTTTCAGATTGCTGATGTTACAAAGATTTGTCTTTCACACCGCCCGAAACCGGTCTTATAAAAGATACAAGCTGTTTGGGATGGGCTGAGGCAGAGACCGCGGCCCGCTGATCGCGCGGACGGACGCAATGTCGGACCTGCCCCCCCCCGCAGCCGCCCGAAAGGACCTGACGCCATATGACCGACGCTTCGATCGATCCGATCACCCTCGCCGTCCTTGCCGGGCGGATGGAGCAGATCGCCGATGAGATGGACGCCACGCTGTTCCGCTCCGCGTTCAACCCGATCATTGCTGAGGCGCATGACGCGTCCCATGGCATCTATGATGCAAGGACCGGCGACACGCTGGTGCAGGGCAAAAGCGGGCTGCCGATCTTTGTCGGGGTCATGAGCTTTGCGGTGAAAGCGGTGATCGAAAAGGCGGCGCTGGACGGCGATCTGCGCGATGGCGACATCTACATCTTCAACGACGCCCATATCGGCGGCACCCATCTGTCGGACATGCGGCTGGTGCAGCCCTTTTTCCGCGATGGAGAGGTGTTTTGCTATCTCGCCTCAGTCGGGCATTGGCACGATGTCGGCGGCGCGGTGCCGGGCAATTACAACCCCGCCGCCACCGATGCGTTCCAAGAAGCGTTCGTGCTGCCCCCGGTGCGCATCGCCCGCGCGGGGGTGATCCAGACCGACATCGTTGACATCCTGATGCGCAACACCCGCCTGCCGCAATCAGCGCAGGGCGATCTGAACGGCCAGCTCGGTGCCCTCGATCTGGGCGTGCGGCGCATGGAGGAGCTGCTGGACGAATATGGCGGCACCACGGTGCATGCCGCGCTCAACGCTCTGGCCAATCGGGCTGAGGCGCTGATGCGCGCCGAACTGACCGCCCTGCCCGACGGGCGGTGGGAGGCGGAAGATTTCCTCGACAATGACGGGATCACCGACACGCCGCTGGCAATCCGCGCGGCCTTGGTCATCAAAGGCGACCGCCTGACCATAGATTTCACCGGCACGGCGCCCGCCACCGCAGGCCCGGTGAACATCGCGCTGCCGACCGCGGTGGCGTGCTGTTATGTGGCGATCAAGCACATGTTTCCCGACCTGCCAGCCAATGCCGGGGTCATGCGCCCGATCGACGTGATCGTGCCCGAAAGGTCGTTGCTGGCCGCTGAATTTCCCGCCCCGGTCGGCGGGTATACCGAAACCATCCTGCGCATGATCGACGTGATTTTTTCCACCGCCGCCCAATTCGCGCCAGACCGCGCGGTTGCCAACGCCTATGGCACGATCAATGCTCTTTCCATCGCGGGCAAGCGCGCGAACGGCAAGCCGTGGGTGATGTTCAGCTTTTATGGCGGCGGCCATGGCGGATCGCTGGAAAGCGACGGGCTGAACCACGGCAACGCGCCGATCAGCACCGCCACCATCCCCCCGATGGAGATCCTGGAGGCCGCTTATCCGGTCATGTTCAAGCAATGGGCCCTGCGCCCTGACAGTGCGGGCCCCGGGCGCCATCGCGGCGGGCTTGGCGCGGTCTATGAGATCGAATTGCTGGATGACAGCGCTGAGGCGTTCCTGTTCGGTGAGCGCGGGCGCTTTGCCCCCCAAGGCGTCGTCGGCGGCGGCGAGGGGGCGATGAACCACTTTGAATATCAGCAGGATGACGGCTGGCATGAACCGCCCCTGACATCAAAGATGCGCGGCATCAAGCTGACGCGCGGCCAGTCCGTGCGCCTTGAAACCCCCGGCGGCGGCGGCTATGGCCCCGCGGCTGAACGCAGCGCCGACGCCGTCGCCCGCGACGTGGCCTTGGGGTATCTGACCCCCGCCGCCGCCGCCCGCCACTACCCCAAGACCGGAGACGACACATGAGCGGCGCAACAATGATCGGCGTTGATGTCGGCGGCACTTTTACCGATGTCTTCGTGCTTGATGACGCGACGGGACAGGCGCGGGTCGCCAAGGTTCCGACCTCTCGGCCTGACCAATCAGGTGGGTTTCTGTCGGGGATCGCAATGCAGGTCGGCGATCTGTCCACCGTCGCGTCGGTGGTTCACGGCACCACCGCAGGCACCAACGCGTTGTTGGAGCGTAAGGGCGCGCGCATCGGCGTGATCACCACCATGGGCCTGCGCGACGTGCTGGAAATGCGCCGCCGCGACCGCCCTCATACCTGGGGCCTGCGCGGTGAATTCACCCCCGTGGTTCCGCGCAACCTGCGCCTAGAGGTGCCCGAGCGAACCCTGGCCGACGGCACGATCCGCACGCAGGTCGATCTGGATGCGGTGCGGGCCGCGGCGCGCCACCTGCTGGCCGAGGGCTGCGACGCGGTCGCGATCCTGTTCGCCAACAGCTATGCCAACGCCACGAACGAGGCCGCCGCCGTGGCCGCCGTGCGCGCCATGTGGCCGAACCCGCATGTGTCGTCCTCAGCCGAAATTCTGCCTGAGATCCGTGAGTTTGAGCGGTTCAGCACCACCGCCCTCAACGCCTATTTGCAGCCAGAGGTGGCGGGCTATGTCGACCGTCTGGAAACCGCATTGCGCAAGAGCGGCTTTGGCGGCGAATTTTTGATCGTGCAGTCCAATGGCGGCGTGATGGCGGCGGGCACCGCCTGCGCCTTTCCGATCCGCACCGCACTGTCGGGCCCCGCGGCGGGGGTGATCGCGGCGGCCTACATCGCCGAATGCGCCGGGTTCCCCGACGTGGTCACCGGCGATATGGGCGGCACCAGCTTTGATGTGTCCTTGATCGCGGGTGGGCGCAGCATGCTTTCGCCCCAGACCAGCATCGATTTCGGCATGGTGATCCGCACCCCGATGATTGAAATCACCACCATCGGCGCGGGCGGCGGGTCGATCGCCTGGGTCGACAAGGGCGGGCTGCTGAACATCGGGCCGGAAAGCGCGGGGTCCAGCCCCGGCCCGGTCGCTTATGGCCAAGGCAACACCCGCCCCACCGTCACTGACGCCAATGTGGTGCTGGGCCGGATCGACCCGGACAACCCGATCGGCGGCGCGCTGGATCGGCTGGATGTCGACGCGGCGCGCGACGCAATCCGCATTCATGTGGGCGCGCCGCTCGGCCTGTCAGATCTGGCCGCGGCTGAGGCGATCTTGCGCGTTGCCAATTCGCGCATGGCAGGTGCCATCCGGCTGGTGTCGATTGAACGCGGCTTTGACCCCAAGCGCTTTGCCTTCATGCCGTTTGGCGGCGGTGGCGCGCTGCATGCAGGCGCGTTGCTGCGGGATGTGGGCATCGCGCGGGCGATTGTGCCGCGCTATCCCGGCGTTACCTCTGCCATGGGGTGCGTGATCGCGGACATGCGCAATGACTATGTGCAGACCATCAACGTGATGGCCGCCGATCTGGACCCGGATGCCCTGCGCGCCCAGATCCAGGCCCATGTGGATGCTGGCATGGCGATGCTGGACGCCGCAGGCAGCCGGTTTGCCGCGCGCGAAGTGTTGGTGGAGCTGGACATGGCCTATGTCGGCCAGACCCACACCGTGGCCACCCCGATCCCGGTCTTGGTGATAGACGGCGTGGCCGAGGCGCCAACGCCCGACACCGTGAACGCCGCGTTTGACACCGCCTATCGCGCCGCCTTCGCGCGCCTGCTGAAAGGCGGCGTGCGGCGGGTGATGAACCTGCGCACCGCCGTGATCGGGCGGCGGCCAAAATTTGATCTGACGGCGCTGGCCCCCCCGGCATCGGGCGATCCGGAGGCCGCGCGCATAGGAACCCGCCAAGTGCATTTCGGCGATGCATGGCACGACACGGCGATCTACCGGCGGCTTGAATTGCCCCAGGGCGCGCGCATCCCCGGCCCGGCCATTTTGGAACAGCCCGACACCACGGTGCTGATTGAACCGGGCCTTGTCGGCACCGTCGACCGCTTTGGCAACACGATCATCGCGCCTGAGGACACCGCATGACCCCCCGCACCGCCCTTCTGACCATCGATCTGCAGAACGACTTTCTGCACCCCGAAGGCGCCTATGGCCGCGCGGGCAAGGCCGCGGCGCAAATCGCCGCCTTGCCCGCGCGCATCCAGCCAGTGGCCGATGCCCTGCGCAAGGCAGGCGGGGTCTATGTGTCGGCCCAATTCACGCTGGTGCCGGGACCGGGGGGGGCGCCGCTGATTTCGCCGCATCTGGCGCGGCTGCGCCCGTTTCTGACCAAGGGTGACTTTGCGCCCGGCAGCTTTGGCCACAGTCTGGTCGATGCGCTGGCGCCTGCCGATTACACCGTGGAAAAGGTGGCGTATTCAGCGTTCTACCAGACGCGGCTTGAATACATCCTGCGGGCCTTGGGGATCACCCGGCTGATCATCGGCGGCATCGTCACCAATGGCGGCGTCGCCAGCACCCTGCGCGACGCGCATCTGCGCGACATCGACACAATCTTGCTGTCGGACGGATGCGCGGCCTTTGACATGGCGGTGCATGACGCGACGCTGATCTCGCTCGGCTCTGTGACCCATGCCATGACCTGCGCGGACGCGGCCGCGATGCTGGAGGACGGCCAATGACCCTGCGCGCACGCATCGCCCGATCGCCCATTCTGACCGCGCCGGGGGTCTATGACGGGCTGACAGCATCGCTCGCCGCCGCCGCGGGCTTTGAGGCGGTGTATCTGTCGGGCGCCGCGGTGGCCTACACCCGCCTCGGGCGCCCTGACATTGGGCTGAGCACCTCGTCCGAGATGGCCGACACCATGGCGCTGATCGCTGATCGCGTGGACATCCCGGTGATCATCGACGCCGACACCGGGTTTGGCAACGCGCTGAACGCCCAGCGCACCATGCGCATCTATGAACGCGCCGGGGCCGCCGCGTTGCAAATCGAGGACCAAACCTACCCCAAGCGCTGCGGACATCTGGCCGACAAGACCTTGATCCCGGCCGCCGAAATGGCTGGCAAAGTCGCCGCCATGGCCGATGCGCGCAAATCCCAAGACACCCTGATCATCGCGCGCACCGACGCCATCGCGGTCGAAGGGCTGGCCGCCGCCGAGGACCGCGCCGAGATGTACCTTGAGGCAGGCGCCGACGCCTTGTTCATCGAAGCCCCGCGCACGGGCGATGAAATGGCCGCGATCTGCGCGCGGTTCCGCGGCAGGGCGCCCCTGCTCGCGAACATGGTTGAAGGCGGCGAGACGCCGATTTCTTCGGCCGCCGATCTGGACGCCATGGGGTTTTCGATTGTGATCTTTCCCGGCGGCATTGTCCGTGCGCTGGCCCGCACCGCTGAGGATTACTACGCCAGCCTTGCCGCCAACGGATCAAACCGCCCGTTCAAGGACCGGATGTTCGATTTTCGCGGATTGAACGACCGCATCGGGGCCGACGCCATGCTGGCCACCGGCAAACGCTTTGACGGCGAGGGGCGATGACCCCGTTCGACGTCTCGGTCCAGACCCTGATCATTGGCGCGGGCGCCTGCGGGCTGGTCGCCGCGCTGGCCGCCCATGAGGCCGGGCAAAACGTGCTGGTGTTGGAGCGGAACGCCGCCCCCGCCGGGTCCACCGCCCTGTCCGCGGGGCTGATCCCGGCGGCGGGCACCAAGGTCCAGCGCGCCGTGGGGATCGATGACGACCCCGCCCGCTTTGCCGCCGACATTCAGGCCAAGGCCAAGGGCGAAAACGATCCGGCCCTTGTGGACATCATGGCCAAGGGCGCTGCCCCGGCGATCGACTGGCTGGCGGACCGGTTCGGGCTGGCGTTCTCAGTGGTTGATGATTTTGACTATCCCGGCCATTCGCGCCGCCGGATGCACGGGCTGCCCACCCGATCAGGCCGCGAATTGGTCGATGCGCTGCGCAGCGCGGCCGAAGGCGCGGGCATCGACATTGCGTGCACCATGCGCGCGACGCGCCTGATCACCGATGGGCGCCGGGTGCTGGGCCTTGAGGCAACGCGCCCCGACGGCGCGACAGAACGGATCGGCTGCGACCGCCTGATCCTTGCGTGCAACGGCTATGGCGGCAACGCGGGGCTGGTGCGGGCCCACATGCCCGCCATCGCAGATGCTCTGTGGTTCGGGCATACGGGCAATGATGGCGACGCGCTGCGCTGGGGCGAGGATTTGGGCGCCGCAACCCGGCATTTGAGTGCCTATCAGGGCCACGGCAATGTCGCGTATCCCCACGGCATTCTGATCACATGGGCGACCATCACCGAAGGCGGCGTGCAGGTGAACGCAGATGGCCAGCGGTTCTGGGACGAATCCCAGGGGTATTCTGAGGCCGCGCGCGCCGTGCTGGCCCAGCCCGGCGGCACGGCATGGGCGATCTTTGATGCGCGCATCGCGGCCATCGCCCGCCAGTTCGCCGATTTCCAGGACGCTGAGGCACAAGGCGCCGTGCGCGCAGCCGACGACATCGCCGGATTGGCCGCAGTGACCAGCCTGCCAGAACCAGCGCTGCGCGCGGAGCTGGAGGGCATCCCTGCAACAGGCCCCGACCGGTTCGGGCGCATGTTCGACGGGCGCGCCTTGTCGCCGCCCTACCGCGCGGTGCGGGTGACGGGCGCGCTGTTCCACACCCAAGGCGGGCTTGTGGTCGATGAAAATGCGCGGGTGCTGGACGCAGACGCCCGCCCATTCCCCAACCTGTTCGCAGGCGGCGGGGCGGCCTGCGGCGTGTCAGGCGCCGGGGATGCGGGGTATCTGTCGGGCAACGGACTGCTGGCCGCGGTGGTGCTGGGCCGCGCGGCGGGGATGGCAGGGGGCTGAGGCGTCTGACCACACCAATCGCTCGGGCCCGCGCAGGCGCCCGCCCCTTGGCGGACGCCCGTAACCCCTCAGCCGTTGTCGCGCACCCGCGGGGCGGATTTGTCCGCGAACGCCGCCAGCCGCGCGCGCGATGCGGGCTGGGTGTTCACGATGCCGGCCACCACCGATTCCGCATAGGCCGCGTCCAGCGGCGACATGTTCTGCATGTGGCTGATGGCTGAGCAGATGGCAAAGTTCGACAAGGGCGGGTTCTGGGCGGCCAGACGCGCCAGCTCCATGGCCTTGTCCTCAGACGATCCGTCCACAAGATACTGGCACAGGCCGACGCGCTCAGCTTCTTCGCGGGCATAGACGCGGCCCATCAGCATCATGTCGATCATGCGCGCCTTGCCGACCAGATCGGCCACCCGGATCGTGGCACCGCCGCCGGTGAACAGGCCGCGCTGGCCCTCGGGCAGGGCAAAATAGGTGGTCTGGTCCGCGACGCGCACATGGGCGGCTGAGGCCAGCTCCAACCCGCCGCCGACGACCGCGCCTTTCAGAGCGGCGATGATCGGCACGCCGCCATATTCCATCTTGTTGAACGCTTCATGCCAGCGCAGGCAGATGTGCATGAAATCTTCGGCGCTGCGGTCTTTTTTGTGGTGCTCCACCAGATCGAGCCCGGCGCAGAAATGCGTGCCCGTTGCGCGCAGCACCACGGCGCGGGCACCCATGCGCGGCAGAGATCCGAACACGTCGATCAGTTCCTCGATGGTGTCCGCGTCCAGCGCATTGCGCTTGGCCTCACGGTTGAGGGTGACGGTCACGATGCCGTCTTCGATCATCTCAGTGCGCAGGTTTTCCTGGGCAAAATCGCTGAAGCTTTTCATGTGTCTTCCCTTCGTCGTATCCTTGCGGGCGCGTCAGTGAATGCGCACACCTTGGTCCTGCAATTCCCGCTGCACCGCCGCAATGTCAACCGCATCCACGTCGCACCCGGCACGCACCGCCAGCGCCGCGGCCACCCCGGCGCCCTGCCCGGCCACCGCGCAGCACGCCATGTTGCGGGT
This sequence comes from Paracoccaceae bacterium, assembly GCA_047610385.1. Taxonomy (GTDB): domain Bacteria; phylum Pseudomonadota; class Alphaproteobacteria; order Rhodobacterales; family Rhodobacteraceae; genus JBOCEF01. Next base: position 77,650 of record JBLGAC010000007.1, read on the forward strand.
CGCGGCATGGGCAATCCGGTCGCCGCCGATGGCGCGGCCCGCCACCAGCAGCCCCTGCACGCCTTTGGGCAGCATGGCGCGGTAGGGGACGTGCATATAGCGCCCGGTGGTGGGGATGATCAGCACGCCGTAGCCGTCGATGAATTCGGGGTAGATGCCGATCGTGTCGTCAAACCGCGCCTCACCGCGCACATCTGTTTCGGTCATGTTGTAGATCGCATCGATTTTGCGGGTGTCGCGGATGCCGATCGACATGCCAAAGTTTCGCAGCCGCGCGCCTGCGCAGCCGGGCGTATAGCGGCGCAGCGCCTCTATGGCCTGCATGGCCTGGCGGCGGCCTTCGATTTCAAAGCGGGTCATGCTGTCAGGGTCGGTGCCGTCGCATTCGGCCAGATGCACAAGGTTCATATAGGTCATCTCGCCGGTGTCATGGACCGCGCCCCATGTGCCGCCGATGGTGGTCAGATGCGCCGGGATCGCCCCATCGCGGATCGCCTGCGCAAAGGGTTTGGCAAGGAAAGGCGAGAACATCGCGTCCTCTTTCCCGTCCGTCTCAACCACCCATTCGCCAGTCGACCAGTTGGCATAGGTCTGCGGGTCCGCCGCGACCCCGGCCATGAAGGCTGGCTTGTCGACGCCCGCCAGATGAAACATGACGCTGGCGGCCTGCATGTCCTCAACCGGGGTTTTGATGGTGGGCGCGCCTGCGCGGTGGGCGATGTCCGCATCCCCGGTGGCGTCGATGACCACGGTGCCAAGGATCGCCTCTCGCCCCGCCTTGGATTCGACGATGATGCCGCGGATGCGCGCGCCGTCCATGATCGGGGCGACAAACTGGCGGTGCATCATCACATGCACCCCGGATTCCTCGGCCAGCGTGTCGGCGACCAGCTTGAAACCCTCGCTGTCGATTTCATGGCTCAGCGATTGGCTTTCGGGCACGGCGGCGCCCATGGCCGTGGCGCGGTCTTCAAATTCGCGGCCAATGCCGCCTGCTTCGACCGTTGCTTCGTGGCGATACCACGCAAAGCCTTCGACCCCGACCACGGTGATGTTGCCGCCCAGACACCCGAACCGCTCCACCAGCGCCACCCGCGCGCCAGTGCGCGCGGCTGCCAGCGCGGCGGCCAGCCCGCCAGGGCCGGAGCCGACGACAAGCACGTCGGTTTCATGGATCACGGGCGTCTGGCGGGCGGGCTCAGTGATGGTTGGCATGGGCGCTCCTGTTTCTGGGCGCTACAGGATCAGAGAAACGGCAGCTCCGCCAGATGTGCCTGCACCGGGCCGCCGGGACGCATCAATTCAACAATGTCGCCAGGCTGCGCGGCGCGCGACACCAGCGCATAGCCGATATTGGCCTGCATGCGCGGCGACCAGACGCAGTTGGTCATGTCGCCGATCTTGGCACCGCCTGCGTGGATGCCCTCCCACCGAAATCCAAGGGGGGCGGGGGCGTCGCCGGCCAAGATCACGCCCAGCTGGTGGCGCTTGGGGCCTTCGGCATGGATGCGGCGCAAGGCGTGGATGCCGACCACTTCGTCGGGCACGTCCAGGTCGACGTATTTGCCCAAGCGGACCTCAAAGGGATTGGTCGCCTCATCAGTGTCGCCGCCCACCGACAGCAGGCCGCTTTCGGTGCGCTCCGCCGTGGTGGGGGCGCCGGGTCCGATGCCGAACGGGCGCCCGGCCTCTTTGACGATGTTCCAAAGCTGGGCGCCGCGGGTTCCATCCTTCAGGTAAATTTCAAACCCGCCCTGCTTGGACCAGCCTGAGCGCTGGAGCGCGACGGGGATGCCGTTGATCTCTGTCTCCCGGAACCAGAAATATTTCATGTCCCGCACCCAATCGCCAAAGATCGCGGCGATCACGTCTTCGGCCCGCGGGCCCTGCACCGCCAGCGGCGACACGTCGGGTTCTGTCACGTCCACATCCAGGCCGCGTTCCCCCAGAATGGCGCGCGCCCAAAGGTGGATGTCGCTGTCAGCGATGGAAAACCAGAACCGGTCCTCGTCTAGCTTCAGCAGGATCGGGTCGTTGATCAACGTGCCGCGGTGGTTGCACAGCGGAATGTATTTGCCCTGCCCGACCTTGCATGTGCTCAGATCGCGCGGCGACAGGATCTGCGCGGCGCGCGCGGCGTCCGGGCCGGTCAGCTGCACCTGCCGCTCCACCGACACGTCCCACATGGAAACGCCGTTGATCAGGCGCCAGTATTCCGCATCCCGGTCGCCATAGTTGGCGGGCATGATCATGCGGTTGTAGACGCTGGCGCCTGCCAGTCCGTCCACCAAGGTCGCTTCATAGAACGGCGAGGGGCGCAAACGGGCGGTCGGGTGGATGGTGAACATGGGCGGCGCTCCGATCAAATGGAGGTTCATATGGCCGATGGTGCCCCATGGCGGCAAACGACGAAAACACCGGCTGAGGCATCGTTTTGGGAATGGGTCAGGACGCGGCATAAAGGCGCCGCAAACGCGCGAGATCGCGGGCCCGGCGGGTCGTAAGGTGTTGTCCCCCACCCCTTGGCTGAAAGGCTGCCGATGACGTCGAACCTGCCGCACTTGTCCTGGCTCCGGGCCTTTGAGGCCGCCGCGCGCACCCAGTCCTTTACCCATGCGGCGATGGAGCTGAACCTGACGCAGGCGGCGGTGTCCAAGCAGATCAAGCTGCTGGAGCATCAATTGCGCGAGCCGTTGTTCGAACGAAAAGCGCGGTCGGTGGTGCTGACCAAGGCGGGCGCCGATTATCTGCCCAAGGTGCAGGACAGCTTTGCCCGGCTGGCGGCGGGGACCCAAGAAGTGTTCGGCCGCCGCCGCGCTGGGCCGCTGACCGTGCGCGCGCCCGCAGGATTTTCGGTCAACTGGATCGCCCCGCGCCTGCCACGGTTTTTGGATGCGCATCCCGGCATCAGAATGCGGCTGGTGTCATCGATCTGGAGCGAGGACTTTGAAAAGGCGCGCTTTGATCTCGACATCCGCTATGGGCTGGGGCGATGGACGCATTTTTCATCCCACCAGCTGACCAGAGAAGTGTTGGAGCCGGTCTGCGCCCCCGCCCTCGCCGCCCGCCTGCACGCGCCCCGCGATCTGGCAAGTGAGCGGCTGCTGCACGTCATGGGGTATCAAGAGGGCTGGGCCTCATGGTTCCGGCTGGCGGGCGCGCCGGAGATGGACGCCGGCGAAGGCGTGCATTTCGACACATCGTTGCTGGCCTTTGAGGTCGCCGCACAAGGCGCGGGCGTCGCGCTGGGCCGCCGGTCGATGACCGCCAAGGAAATCGCAGCAGGGCGCCTTGTGGCACCGTTCGACATCGTGGCGCCGATTGATGAGGCGTTCCACCTTCTGTCCTCCCTCGATGGGCCAGAACACCCCGATGCCGAAGCGTTCCGCGCCTGGATCATCGCTGAGGCGCAGATCGATCAGGTCAACGCGGCCCGACCAGCGCCTGCCGTGCCGGTTTTGGCCTTTGATCATGCCACGCGCCCACTTCCCCACCCCGCTGCCTGACCCCGATCGCAGCAGTTGACGCCGCCGCCTTGGCTTGACCTTGGCTGGCGGGCAAAGGACGCTGCACGCGGGGGCGGCAGGCGGCCTCATCACCCGAACGGACAGACGCCGATGACGCCCGATTATGCCCAACTGCTCGACCCCGAAATCCACACCTTTATTGCGCGGACCGCGTCGTTCTATCCCCACGATCTAAGCCCGCTTGATCTGGCCGGGCAGCGCCGGGCCTATGACGCGATGGCGCAGGCATTCCATGCCGGGCGCCCTGCGGGGATCAGGGTCGAAGACGGCGTGGTCGCAGGCGTGCCGGTGCGCCGCTACGGGCTGGCCAGTGGGGGGCCGGGCGGCAGCGATGGGCCGGGCAGTGGCGGGCCAACGGTGGTTTACCTGCATGGCGGGGGCTTTGTGCTGGGCGGGCTGGACAGCCATGATGACGTGTGCGCGCAAATCTGTGCTGAGGCTGGGTTGGCGGTGGTGTCCGTGGACTATCGGCTGGCGCCCGAACACCCCCATCCCGCGCAATATGATGACGCGCTGGCGGTTGCATCGGCATTGGCCGCATCGGGGCCAATCGTGCTGGTTGGCGACAGCGGCGGTGCCACGCTGGCCGCCACGGTTGCGGCCAAGCTGGGGCGCGCAGGCGGGGTGATCGGCCAGGCGCTGGTCTATCCGTCGCTGGCGCAGGGGCGCACCGGCGGGTCGATCACCTACCACGCCAACGCGCCGCTTCTGACCGCCGCGGACATGGAGCTCTATTCCACCTGGCGTTTCGGCGGCCCAGCCCCGGCGCGCGACGCGACCGCATTTCCGATGGACGCGGCATCCTTTGCCCACCTGCCACCGACCTTCGTTGCGGCGGCAGAATGCGATCCGCTGGCCGACGACGCCCCCGCCTACGCCGCCGCGCTGACCGCCGCAGGCGTCCCGACGACTTGCATTATCGAGCCGGGTTTGGTCCACGGCCATCTGCGCGCGCGCCATTCATCGCAAAAGGCGCGCGCCGCTTTCGCCCGGTTGATCGCGGCGATCAGGGATCTGGCGGGCTGAGCCGCGGTCAGTTCCCCGCGCTTTCCATCTTGCGCGACGCGATCACCTCCTCCAGCCAGCCCTGACGCATTTTGGGCGCTGAGGACAAAAGCAGGTCGGTGTAATCGTCAAACGGCGGGGTCAGCACCTCTGTCCGGGTGCCAGCGCGCACCACCTTTCCTTGGTACATCACCGCGATGCGGTCGGCGATGGCGCGCACCGTGGCCAGATCATGGGTGATGAACAGGTAGGCGACGTCTTCTTCGCGCTGCAAATCCATCAACAGCTTCAGGATCCCGTCGGCCACCAGCGGATCAAGCGCGGATGTCACCTCATCGCAGATGATCAGCTTGGGCTTGGCTGCCAGCGCGCGGGCGATGCACACGCGCTGCTTCTGCCCACCGGACAGTTCGGCGGGATAGCGGTCGGCAAACCCGTCGCCCAGCTCAATATGATCCAGCAGTTCCTGCACCCGCGCACGTTTCGCCGCGCCCTTCAGCCCGAAATAAAATTCCAGCGGCCGACCGACGATGGTCGCCACCGTCTGGCGCGGGTTCATGGCGGTGTCGGCCATCTGGTAGATCATCTGCAATTCGCGCAGATCGTCGCGTGATCGGCCTGAAAGGGCGGGCGACAGGTCCCGCCCGTCAAATTCCACCGACCCTTCGCTTGGCGGCAACAGGCCGGTGACCACCCGCGCCAAGGTCGATTTGCCCGACCCGCTTTCACCCACCACTGCCAAGGTCTGGCCCGGCCCGATGTCGAGGGTGATGTTCTTCAGCACATCAAAATCAAGCGAGCCATAGGTCGCCGTCACGCCTTTGATGCGCAGCACCGGATCGCCATGGGCGGGGGTTTCGACGTGTTCCTTCTGGCGCACCGACACCAGATCCTGCGTGTAGGCCTGTTGCGGGTGGTTGATGATCTGCTCGGTCTCGCCGTGCTCCACCATCCGGCCACCCTGCAGCACCATGATTTCGTCAGACACCTGCGCCACGACGGCCAGATCATGGGTGATGTAAAGCGCGGCAACGCCGGTGTCGCGGATCGCTTCCTTGATCGCGGCCAGCACCTCAATTTGGGTGGTGACGTCGAGCGCGGTGGTCGGTTCGTCAAACACCACCAGTTCGGGTTCGGGGCACAGGGCCATGGCGGTCATGGCGCGCTGCAACTGCCCGCCGGACACCTGGTGGGGATAACGCGCGCCGATGGTTTCGGGATCGGGCAGGCCCAGCTTGGCAAACAGCGCAATGGCGCGGGCCACCGCATCGGCCCGCGGCACGCCATTGGCCAGCGTGGTTTCGATGACCTGATCGATCAGCCTGCGCGCCGGGTTGAACGACGCGGCCGCCGATTGCGACACATACGTCACCGTCGTGCCGCGCAGACGGCGCAGGGCCGCGGGACTGGCGGTCAGAATGTCGATCCCGTTGATCAGCACCTGCCCGCCAGTGATCCGCACACCGCCCCGGCCATAGGCCATTGAGGACAGCCCAATGGTTGATTTGCCAGCGCCAGATTCGCCGATCAGCCCCATCACCCGCCCGCGCGGCAGGGTCAGCGAGACCCCCTCAACAATCGTGATGTCGTGGGGGTCTTCGCCGGGGGGGTAGACCGTGGCTTCGATGCGCAGGTTGCGGATGTCCAGAAGAACGTCGGTCATCCGCGGCCCCCTTTCAGGCTGGTGGTGCGGGTCAAGATCCAGTCGGCCACCAGATTGACCGAGATCGCCAGCGTCGCGATGGCAACGGCGGGGTAAAGGGCGGCGGCGATGCCGTAGACGATGCCCTCTTTGTTTTCTTTCACGATGCCGCCCCAATCGGCCAGCGGGGGTTGCACGCCAAGCCCCAGGAACGAGAGCGTTGAGATGAACAGCACCATGAAGATGAATCGCAGACCAGCCTCAGCCACCAGCGGCGACAGGGCGTTGGGCAGAATTTCGCGGTAGATCACCCATGCCAGCCCCTCGCCGCGCAGGCGCGCCGCTTCGACATAGTCCATCACCGCGATGTCGGCGGCGACGGCGCGCGACAGGCGAAACACCCGGGTCGCATCAATCAGGCCCATGACAAAGATCAGCACCGGCACCGTCACCGGCATCACCGACAGGATCACCAGCGCCATGATCAGCGCCGGGATCGACATCAGCAGATCGACCATCCGCGACAGCGCCTGATCCACCCAGCCCCCCGCCACCGCGGCGGTAAAGCCCAGCAGCGACCCGACGGTGAACGACAGCACCGTGGCCGCGGTGGCCACAAAGATGGTGACCCGTCCACCATGGATCATACGGCTCAGCAAATCGCGCCCGATGGTGTCAGTGCCCAGCCAATGGGCGGCGGAGCTTGGCTCCCACACATCGCCCACCACTTCGGCCATGCCGTAGGGCGCCAGAAAATCTGCGAAAATGGCTGCAAGAAAATACGCTGACGTCAGCACAAGGCCGATCAGCGCCGAAATGGGAATACGCTTCATTTCGGATGCCTCAGTCTGGGATTGGCAAGGATTGAGACGATGTCCGCGACCATGTTCAGCCCGATATAGACCGCAGCGAACACCAGCCCGCAGGCCTGCACCACAGGCACATCGCGTTTGGCTACATGATCGACCAGATACTGGCCCATGCCGGGATAGACAAACACCACTTCGACCACCACCACGCCCACGACCAGATAGGCCATGTTCAGCATCACCACGTTCACCACCGGCGCCACCGCATTCGGCAGTGCATGGCGGGCGATGATCTTGAACGGGCGCAGGCCCTTCAGCTCAGCCGTCTCAATATACGCCGATTGCATGACGTTAAGGATCGCGGCGCGGGTCATGCGCATCATGTGCCCCAACACCACCAGCACCAGCACAAGCACCGGCAACGCGATGGCGTTCAGCTTGTCGAAAAACGGCATGCCATCATAAACCGTCGCCACGGATGGAAAGACCCGGAACTGCACCGACAGAATGAACATGACGATGTAACCGAGCAGGAATTCAGGCACAGACACCGTCGCCAGCGTGACGCCGGAGATCAGTTTGTCCGGCCAGCGCCCCTGATAGCGCACCGCAATCAGCCCCAGCAGAATCGCCAGCGGCACCGATATCAGCGCCGCCCAGCCTGCAAGGAACAGCGTGTTGCCAAGCCGCCCGCCCATGGACGTGGCGATGTCCTGCCCGTTGGTCAGCGCTTTGCCCAGATCGCCCTGCAGCACGCCGAACAGCCAGTTGAAATAGCGCGTCGTCACCGGCTCATTCAGGCCCAGTTCCGCGCGCAGATTGGCCAGCGCCTGCGGCGTCGCTGACTGGCCGAGGATGGATTGCGCCACGTCGCCCGGCAAGATCTGCGTGCCCGCAAAGATCAACACCGAGGCGGCAAGAAGAAGGACGCCGCCCAGCGCAATGCGCTGGGCGACGAACCCGATCAGGGGATGCCTGAACATCACTTCAATCTCAGCCAGCGATCCAGCACTTGTGCGGTGCATAGCCGTTCATGAGATCCTGGTTGGGATCAGTTTCCCAGCCCTGCACGTTGCTGGAAATCGCCGAGACGAAATCGTTGAACATCGGGCAGATCAGGCCGCCTTCGTCCCGCACCATATAGCCCATCCGGGAATAGAGCGCCTTGCGCTTGTCCAGATCCAGCTCACCCTTGGCCTCGCCCAACAGCTTGTCAAACGCGGGGTTCTTGAACCGGGTGTCGTTCCAGTCTGCGGTCGACAGATAGGCCGTCGAATACATCTGGTCCTGCACCGGGCGCCCGCCCCAGTAAGATGCGCAGAACGGTTTGGCGTTCCACACGTCCGACCAGTATCCGTCACCGGGCTCACGCTTGATTTCCAGCGGAATGCCCGCCGCTTTGGCCGACTGCTGGAACAGCGCGGATGCATCGAGCGCGCCAGAGAACGCGACATCAGACGTGCTCATGGTGATCGGCGTGCCGTCATGGCCCGATTTTTTGTAGTGGAAAGCGGCCTTGTCGGGATCGTAAGCGCGCTGCGGGATCGACGCGTCGAACAGCGGATAGGCCGCGTTGATCGGCATGTCGTTCCCGATCGAGCCGTAGCCCTGCAGGATCTTGTCGACCATTTCCTGGCGGTTGATGGCATATTTCAGCGCCAGCCGCAGGTCGTTGTTGTCAAACGGCGCCGTGTCGCAATGCATGATGAAGACGTAGTGGCCTTTGCCCGACACGTTCTTGACGCTCAGGTTCGGGGCGCGGTCCATCAGCTTGGCGACCTTGGGATCAACGCGGTTGATCATGTGCACCTGGCCCGACTGCAGGGCAGAGCTGCGGGCGGTGTTGTCGTTAATGACCGTGATTTCAACAGCCGCGACATGGCCGATGGAATCATCCCAATAGCCAGCGAACTTTTCAAACACATGGCGCACGCCCGGCTCGTTGGCGACGACCTTATAGGCACCGGTGCCGACGCCTGCGGTGGCATCATCAAGCCCGCCATTGGGCTGAATCACCAAGTGATAATCGGTCATCAGATAGGGCAGATCAGCATTCGGGCCGGTCAAGGTCACGATGACAGAATCGCCTTCGACCTTCATCGACGCGATGCCTTTCATGATGCCCAGCGCGCCGGATTTCGAATCTTCGTCCGAATGGCGGCGCAAGGTCGCCAGCACGTCGGCGGGGGTCATGGTCGCGCCGTTGTGGAACTGCACACCCTTGCGGATCTTGAAGGTCCAGACCGACGCATCGGCGGAGCTTTCGACCGATTCTGCCAGACGCATGTGCACCGGGCCGCCTGCGGGGTCCAGCTCCACCAGCGTGTCGCCGTACAGCTTGAGCAGCTGGAACGTCACCTGGTTGTTCGCCAGCGCCGGGTCGAGGCTGTCGGTGGAGCCGCCACCCTGCATACCGATCTTGAGCGTGCCACCCTTGACCGGCGTCGCCGCCTGCAGGCCAGAGGCCAGCATGGTGTTGGCCGCAGCCGCCGTCAGACCCAGCGCCGCAGCGCGGCCCATGAAGCCGCGACGATTCATCCGACCCTGCACGGTACGGGCGAGAAGGTGATGGAGTTCGTCATTCATGGTTGTGTTCCCTGTCGATCTTGCGCCTGCGTCTCGGCGACGGTTCTTTTATTGATTGACGCACCAGTTAACATATCTGACCGCCAAGGTGGCAAGTTTTGCAGTCGGCGGTCGTCTCCATGCCCTTATAGCATTTCAGACATGGTCGCGTGAGACTGTCTCAGACACGTCGCGGGTGTGAACGAGACGGCCGTTTTCAAAGGCCTCCAGACGGGCGCGCAGATGGAAATTCGCGGCGTCGGCATGCATCCAGGTCCGGGTTTCGGTGGACAGCCGCAGGCCATCGCGCTCCACAACCTCGGTCCAATGGGTCTGGGCGCTGGCGCAAAGCGGGTCGTCGGGGTGGATCTCCCACCGCTCCCGCGCCACCGATCCGGCGATCAGGCCATGGCCGGGGTCGCGGTGCTCGCCGAAATCATCTTCGATGATCAAGGACACGCGCCCGGTTTGGCGGTCAGTTTCAGTGCGCCGGACATGGCGTTCAGGCCGGATTTCCACGCGCGCCAGCGCCGGGGCCGCCTCAGCGGGGGGAAACGCGGTCTCATCACCCTGCGCGGCGGGCCGGACCGGAAGGCTGAGCGCACCGCCCGTCAGCACCAGCTCAGCCGCCTCAGGCGCGGGCCACAGCATCGGCCAATAGGCTGACGACACCGCGACGCGCAGGCGGTGCCCGGCGGGCAGGCGATACGCGATGTGATCAAGCGATATCTCCACCGCCACCTCATCACCAGGGATCAGGGGGTCGGGGGCCGCGTGGGATTTGCGGTGGCTGAGGTTAAGCGCCCCCCACGTGATGCGGGTTGACGCGCCATCAGGATGCACATGGCACAGCCGGACCGCCAGTTGCGCCTGCGCCTTGTCCGCACTCACGCGCAGGCGCAGGACCGGTGCCCCGACGATGTCGGTTTCAGGCATCGGCGCACTGTCAAAACAGGCCGAGAACGCATCATCCACACGCTGGTCGCCCGGCATTTCGGGGCCGAGCCAGATGGCGCAGAACTCCCCCCCCTCCGCCCCGCAATGCTGGGGCGAGGCGAGGCGGGTTTCAAAGGCGCCACCCGCGCCCAGCGTCCCCTGCCCCAAAGCCAGGTCGTGCACCGCGATGGACGGCGCAGGCCACGCCGCCTCAGCAATCCAGCGGCCGGGGCGCGCGTCATACCATGTGGCGGGGCGCACGCCGTCCATCAGCCACATGGCATAGGCGGGGTCAGTTTCGACCCCGGTGTCCACGCCTTTCAGCCAGCGGTCCCACCAGCGCAGGGCTTCGGCCAAAAAGCCGATCCGCGGCTCAGGCACGGCAAAATGGGGGTATTTATGCACCCAAGGCCCGACAATGCCTTTGACCGGCGCCGTGATGTTGGCGACCAGCTGCGGGACGGCGTTCCTGTAGCTGTCGCCCCAGCCGCCGACCGCCATAACAGCGGCCTCAATGGCAGAATAATCCTCACAGACTGAACCATGGCGCCAATACGCGTCGCGCCGCTGATGCGCCAACCACACCACTGGCAAAAATGGCTCAGCCGCCAGCCGCGCCATCCAGACCTCTCGCCAATCAGCGCGCAATGCCGGGTCCGGCGGGCGTGAGGAATAGGCCCACATGGTCGCGCCCCAGCCGAGGTTTTCGTTCAGCAGGCACCCACCCTTGTAATGGATGTCGTCAGCGTAGCGGTCGACGGTGGAGCACAACGTCACGATCGCCCCCAGCGCGGGCGGCTTCAGGGCGGCGACCTGCAGCGCATTAAAACCGCCCCAGCTGATCCCCATCATCCCGACCTTGCCCGAACACCAAGGCTGCGCCGCAATCCATGCGATGACCTCACACGCGTCCGACAGCTCCTGCGGGGCGTATTCGTCCTCCATCAGCCCGTCGCTGTCGCCACTGCCGCGCATGTCGACGCGCAGGCACGCATAGCCGTGACCGGCGAAATAGGGATGGGTCAGCGCATCGCGCACCGCCGTGCCGTCGCGCTTGCGGTAAGGCAGGAATTCAAGGATCGCCGGAACCGGGTCGCCGCCTGCATCCTCGGGCATCCAGACCCGGGCCGAAAGCCGGGTTCCATCCGCCAGCACGATGCCCATATCGGGGTCTTCGACAGTTTTGCGCGGGAACGCGGTCACGGTTTTCATCAAGCGGTCCTTTTCTGCCCCACATGGCGGCCTGCGCCTTCGGGCCATGGCGCATCCGGGGCCGATGCGGCCAGCGCCCCGATCCCCGCCAGCACCTGCGGCGCCGCGCGGCAGGCCCGCCCTGCGGCCATGTCCACATGCAAAAGCATCTGCTCAATGCTCGCAACCTCGGCATCGCCGCGCGTGATGCTGATCCACAGATGCAGGCGCTTGTCGTCATGGGCCAGAATGCGGGCGGTCCCGACCAGAGCGTCCCCGGCCTTTGCCTCGCCCAAATGGCGGATATGAGTCTCAGCGGTGTAATAACTGTGGCCCGCGGCGACATAATCCGCCCCCGCCCCAACCCGCGCCAGCAGAGTGTCTGACACTTCGCTGCCCGCAAACAGATACCGGCTTTCGGTCATGTGGCCGTTATAATCGATCCAGGACGGCAGCACCGTCATGGCAACGGTCACCGGGCCAATTTCTGGGCCAATTTCTGGGCCATCTGGTGCCACCCGCGCGGCCAGCGCAGCGTCATGGGCGTTCAGCACCCGCCCCGCGCCCCAGTCGCGGTCTTTCAGCGCGCGCAGGAACGCCACTAGGTTGGCGTCGCGAATGCGCTCCAGCTCCCGGATGCTCAGGTGGCCCGACTGGGCGTCAGACTGATCCGCGATCAGATCGACCAGATGGTCGGTGAATTCGGGCACGTCGGTCAGGCGGCTCCATGGCCATTGAAGCGCCGGGCCAAACTGGGCCATGAAATGCTTCATCCCTGCCTCACCGCCCGCGATGCGGTAGGTTTCGAACAGGCCCATCTGCGCCCAGCGCAGGCCAAAGCCCATGCGGATGACGTCGTCGATTTCCTCAGTGCTCGCCACGCCGTCTTTGACCAGCCACAGGGCTTCGCGCCACACGGCCTCCAACAGACGATCCCCGATATGGGCGTCGATTTCCTTGCGCACGCGGATCGGGTGCATGCCGATGGCGCGCAAGGCGGCCTCAGCGCGGTCCAAAAAGCCGGGCGCATTGGCGGGCGAGCCAACGGTTTCCACCAAGGGCAGCAGATAGACCGGGTTGAACGGGTGCGCGACAAAGATCATGCCCGGCGCCGCGGCACCTTCTTGCAGCTGCGACGGCATGAACCCTGATGTTGAAGACCCGATCGGCGCATCCGGCGCCGCGGCCTGAATGGCCGCAAACACTGCATGCTTCAGGGCCAGACGCTCCGACACCGATTCCTGCACATGGTCCGCCCCCGCGACCGCGTCCGCCAGCGAGGCGGCAAAGCTGAGCCGCCCTTCGGCAATCACAACATCGGTCAGCAGCGGCACAGATGCACGCGCGCCCGCCAGCACCGCGCCCACCTTGCGCGCCGCCTCAGGGTCGGGGTCAAACACCGCCACATCCCAACCCGCCAGCAGAAACCGCGCTGCCCAGCCGCCACCGATGACGCCGCCGCCGATGATTGCGGCCTTCATGATGCGGCCCCTGTCGGCATGCGTTTCACCAGCCCCAGCCGCGCGCGCACCTCGTCTGGCCCGATCACGCGGGCGCCAAGGTTTTCGATAATCGCCCGCGCGCGGGTCACCAATTCAGCGTTGGTCGCCAGATGGCCTTTGCCGAGCCACAGGTTGTCCTCAAGCCCCACGCGCACATTGCCGCCCGCCAGCACCGAGGCCGCGACATAGGGCATCTGATGACGCCCCAGCCCAAAGGCCGACCAATGCCAATCGCGCGGCACGTTGTTCACCATGGCCATCAGCGTGTTCAGATCATCCGGCGCCCCCCAGCGCACCCCCATGCACAGCTGCACCAAGGCGGGACCGGTCAGCACACCTTCGTCAACCAGCTGTTTGGCGAACCACAGATGGCCGGTGTCAAAGGCCTCGATCTCCGGGCGCACGCCAAGGGCGGTCATCATGCCCCCCATGGCGCGCAGCATGCCCGGCGTGTTGGTCATGACGTAATCGGCCTCAGCAAAATTCATCGTGCCGCAGTCGAGGGTGCATATCTCCGGCAGGCATTCGGCGATGTGGCGCATGCGTTCGGTCGCGCCGACCATGTCGGTGGCCGCGGGATCGACCGGCAAGGGGGCCTCAACGCCGCCGAACACGATGTCGCCGCCCATGCCTGCGGTCAGGTTCAGCACCACGTCGGTATCGCTGGCGCGGATGCGGTCGGTCAGCTCGCGGTACAAGGCCGGATCGCGCGACGGGGCGCCGCTGACCGGGTCGCGCACATGGCAATGCACCACCGCCGCCCCGGCCTGCGCTGCTGCGATGGCGCTGTCGGCAATCTGCGCCGGGCTGCGCGGCACATGAGGGCTGCGGTCCTGCGTGGCCCCCGATCCGGTGACGGCGCAGGTGATGAACACCTCAGTGTTGAAGGCGAGGGGCATAAGCGATCTCCGTATCGGTTTTATGAGATCTTAGCTGGGCTTGCGCCCGCAGTCATCGGCCCGTTGCGGCACCCTGCGGTCAAATCGCGGCGGCAGCGACGCAGATCATGTGGCCGATTTCAACGGATCAAAAGCCGATCATCGCCGGGTTGCACAGCCCCCGCCACAACGCGCCGCCGCACGCGGGCAGGCTGAACAGCTGCTGCGGCGTGCGCACACACAAGGGCGGCCCGTCACAGCACCCGCGCGGTGCCCGACACGCGGACGCTTTCGCCGGGCGTGTCGCCAATTTCGACCCGCAGCAAGGATCGCGCGCCCATATCCTCGCCCTGCACGATGTCGATGACGCCGCCATGGGGCCAGCCCACATCGCGCAGATACCCCCCAAGGGCAGCCGCCGCGGCGCCGGTGGCGGGGTCCTCGGACACGCCGCCCGATGCAAAGGCGTTGCGGCTGTGAAACAGGCGCGGGGTCTGGGCGACCAGCAGGCTGATGGTGGTGAAATCATGCGCCTTCATGAACGCGGCGCCGGCGGCCAGATCATAGGCCATCGCTGCCAAGGTGGCGCGATCGGTCAGGACTAGGATCAGATGGTCGTTCCCGGCATTGGCGATGGCGGGCGCGGGCGCCGCGGCCAGATCAGCAGCGGTCAGCGCAAACAGCGCCAGCGCGTCTTTCAGCACCCCCGCCGCAACCGGCCCGCTGCGCGTGGGCGGCGAGGTCAGCGCCGCTGAGATGCCGGTCCCGTCGCGCCTCCCCTCAACAAAAATCGCGCTGTCATTGAGCTGGAGCGCATAGACCCCGTCACCAAAGCGGCAGGCCAGCGCGGCGCCCAGCGCGATGGTGGCATGGCCGCAAAACGCCACTTCCCGCACGGGGGCAAAATAGCGCACGCGCCAGGCTGCGCCGTGGGGGGCGGCAAAGGCGGTCTCGGAATACCCAATCTCAGCCGCGATGCGCTGCATGTCGGCGGGATCGGGCAGCGTGTCACCGATCACCACGCCTGCCAGATTGCCGCCCGTGGCGCCGTCGCAAAACGCGGCGATCCGTTCGGGCGGGGCGGTCATATCATGGGCCATCCGATGGCTCCTTTCGTGCGAAAGGGGCGCCCGGTTCCGGGCGCCCAATGGTCAGATCAGCGCGCCGTGCGCGACAGGAAGGCAAGCATCCGCTGCGCAATGAACGGCCCTTCTTCCTCAAGCGCGAAATGCCCAGTGTCGAGGATATGAAACTCCAGATCCGTCAGGTCGCGCTTGTAGGGATACGCGCCTGAGGCCGGGAAGATGTGGTCATTCCCGCCCCAGACCAGCAGCGCGGGCGGCTGATGTTCGCGCAGCAGGGCCTGCCAGCCGGGATATTCGGCCACATTGGTCCCGTAGTCGAGGAACAGCTTCAGCTGCACCTCTTGATTGCCGGGCCGGTCCAGCAGGTGCTGCACATGCCAGAAGTTGTCCGGGTTGACGGTTTCCAGATCGCGCACCCCGTGGGTGAACTGCCATTTGGTGGCGTCCAGCGTCAGGAACCCGCGCAGCGGATCGGCGGTGGCGGGCGTGCGGTCGGCCCAATACGCCTTGATCGGGTCCCAGAACTCCGCAAGGCCTTCGGCGTAGGCGTTGCCGTTTTGGATGATCATGCCGGTCACCCGCTCCGGCGCCGCGGCGAACATGCGAAACCCCACAGGCGCGCCGTAATCCATCAGATAGACGGCGTAGCGGTCCACCCCTTTGGCATCCAGCAGCGCGGTCATCAGCCGGGCGAAATTGGCAAACGAATAATCGAAATCCGCCGCATCGGGCATCGAGGACGCGCCAAAGCCCGGATAATCAGGCGCAATCACATGGTAGCGCGCCGCCAACGCCGGGATCAGGTCGCGGTACATGTGCGACGAGGTCGGAAAACCGTGCAGCAGCAGCACCGTCGGCGCGCCGGGATCGCCTGCCTCACGATAGGCGATCGACAGGCCATCAATGTCTGCGGTGCGATAGGCAGTGCGCGGGGCCTTGGCGGTGCTGGCGGCTCTGGCGATTGCTGGCAGGGTGACGGCGGGGGCGGCGGCGGCCAGCAGCATGGCGGCAGAAAAATCGCGGCGGTTCATGACATAGGTCCTTTCAAGGGAGGGGGTGGATGGCGGGATCAGGCGCTGCCAGCCAGCGCAGCGTTCAAACGGGTATTTTCGGCCGACAGCGCGCGGTTGCTTGCCACTAGCGCTGCATGCCGTGCGTCGATTTCATCAAGGGTGAAGCGCTGGGGGATGTGCGCGGGGCAGTTCCAGTCGATCGCCTCCACATGCAGGATCATCGCGCGCTCGGTCGGCCAGGCCCGGCCCGGGGGCGCAAGACGCGCCGCCAGATCGGGCGCGTCGGCAGCGTCCGTCAGGTCAGCGCGCGCCCAGATCTTCAGCCTGCGGCGCGCGGGGTAATCCATCAGGATCAGCGACACACGGCCATCGGCGGACAGGTTTCCCGCGCTAAGATGCTGGCGGTTGCCGCGCAGATCGGCATAGCCGAGCGTGCGGTCATCCAGCACCTTGAGGAACCCCGGCCGCCCACCGCGAAACTGCACATAGGGCCACCCGGTGCTTGAAACGCTGGCTTGATAGAACCCGTCGCGGGCGGTGATGAACGCGGCCTCATCCGGGCCCAGCCGGTTGGCGGCGGGCGCGTCGGGCGCCAGAAACCCGTCATAGGCGGCGGCGGACCCGTGGCGGGCCTGCAGGGCGCGGACCTCAGGGGTGAAGGCGATGTGTGCAAAGGCACGGGGCATGGCGATGGCTCCTTACAGGCCGAGGTCGGACAGGCCGGGATGGCCGTCCGGGCGGGGGCCGAGGGGCCAGCGCATCAGCCGCGCGGCCTCAGTGATCGGCTGGTCATTGATGCTGGCGTGGCGGGTGTGCATCAGGCCGGCAGCGTCGAAGTCCCACATCTCGTTGCCAAATGACCGGGTCCAGCGCCCGGCGGCGTCGCAGCTTTCATAGGCAAAGCGCACGCCGATCCGGGCGCCGCCAAAGCTCCACAATTCCTTGATCAGGCGGTATTCGCGCTCCGCATCCCATTTGCGGGCCAGAAACGCCTCAACCTCAGCGCGGCCCACCAGGAACTCTGTGCGGTTCCGCCAGCGGGTGTCGGGCGTGTAGGCCAGCGCGACGCGTGCCGGATTGCGGGAATTCCAGCCATCTTCGGCGGCGCGGACCTTGGCGCGGGCGGCGGGGTCGTCAAAGGGTGGCAGGGGCGGTCGGGTCATGGCGGCGGCTCCGGGGCATCTGAGTAAGTGAACCGATCTGTTCATCTTATGCGATCATAAGTGGACAGATCGGTTCACCATGTCAAGCGCTGCGTCATGGGAAATTTGCACAGGGCGCCCCACTTCACACCCATACCGCTGCGATATATGGCAAAACTACAGGCGCCTTGAATCCGACCCGCCGCCATATTACTGACTGTTCAGTGCACAAAAGGAACGACTCATGCGGCCAAGCAAGCGCGATGAACTGGTTCGAAAGGCGCTGGCGATCTTTTACCGTGACGGCTTTCATGCCGCCGGGATGGACCTGCTGGCGGCTGAAACCGGGATCTCCAAGACCTCGATGTACAAGCACTTCCGCACCAAGGAGGATCTAATCCTCGCGGTCCTGCGCCTGCGCGACGAGGAATTCCGCAACTGGCTGTTCCGCCGGATGGAGCGGTCGGCCGACACCCCCCGCGCCCGCCTGCTGGCGATGTTCGACGCGCTGGCGGAATGGTTCGAGGTGCCCGAGTTCAGCAGCTGCATGTTCATCAAGGCGTCCTCGGAATACCCCGACCCGGCGCACCCGATCCACATCCAGTCGGCCAACCACAAACGCCTGTTGTTCGCGGAGATAGCCGCCATCGCCGCCGCCGCGGGCGCGCCTGCGCCAGACGCTTTGGCGCGCCAGCTGCTGCTGTTGAAAGAAGGCGCCATCGTCACCGCCCATCTGGGCCATACCGGCGATCCGGCAGGGGATGCGAAGGCCGCCGCCACCGTGCTGATCGCGGCGGCGATTGACGGCGCAGCGCAGGGCCCAGCCCCAGTGGCATGATCGGCGGCCCCTTGGCCCCCTCAGGGCACCGGCATGGGTCAGGTGCCATGCGCCGCACCCTCCGGCGCGGCGCGGGCGCGGCGGCGGCGGCGCGGGGGCGGGCACAGATGCGGTGCCACCATTGCCTTGCGGCCTGAAGTCTGTGGGGCGGCAGCAGGGATATGCGCCACGCTAATCCTTGACAGCGGCGGGCGGAAAATCGCCCAATGGAACTTAGTTTTTTCGAAAATTTGAGGTTCTAGGAATGAATATATTGCGGTCCGGTATTGTTGCCTGCGTCACGGCGCTTTTTCTTGCTATCGCAGGACCTAGCGTGGCGGATGATGCGTTTGATGCGACCCGCGCTGCCGCCGAACAGGGCGATGCGGGTGCACAGTTCGACCTCGGGTACATGTACGCCACCGGCGACGGCGTTCTACAGGACGACGCCGAGGCGGTCCGCTGGATTCGGCGCGCCGCCGCGCAGGGCTATGTATCCGCCCAGTTCAACCTCGGGGTCATGTACGATAACGGCATCGGTGTTCCGCAGGACTATGCCGAGGCGGTCCGCTGGTATCGCCTCGCCGCTGATCAGGGCAATGCGAGCGCCCAGTTCAACCTCGGGAACATGTACGATAACGGCATCGGTGTTCCGCAGGACTATGCCGAGGCGGTCCGCTGGTATCGGCTCGCCGCCGCGCAGGGCAATGCGAGCGCCCAGAACAACCTCAGGGTCATGTACGATAACGGCACCGGCGTTCCGCAGGACTATGCCGAGGCGGTCCGCTGGTATCGCCTCGCCGCCGAACAGGGCATTGCGAGCGCCCAGAACAACCTCGGGGTCATGTACGGCGACGGCATCGGTGTTCCGCAGGACTATGTTGCGGCACACATGTGGTACAATCTGTCGGCGGCGCAGGGCCACGCCAATGGATCGAAAAACCGCGACATAGTGGCCAAACGGATGACCAGCGCGCAGATTGCTGAGGCGCAGCGGCTGGCGCGGGATTGGACCGCCACGCCCAACTGAACCATGGGCCGCGCGGGCGGGCGGCGAAGGTCCGCGCCATCCTCCGCACCACACATCGCGGTTTGGCGCGCCGCGCAAAGGCCCCGGAGCGCGGCGATGCGCGTCAGCAACCCAGCGTCTTGGCTGACAGGGATCGCCCGCCCATTTGCGCGCCCATGGGCCTGCGCCCCTGCCAGTGTGGCGCGGGGGGCAGACGCGCCGTGCATCAAAGATATCGACATAACCGGAATACCGGGTATGATTGACGCCATGAGCATCACCAGCCCCGAGGCCCGCGCGCTCGCCGCGCTTGGCCATGACGCCCGCCTGTCAATCTTTCGCCTGCTGGTGCAGGCCGGGGATGACGGCTTGCGCGTCGGCGATCTGGGGCGGTTGCTGGGCTTGGCGCCGTCAACCCTGTCGCACCATCTCTCAACCTTGGTGGATGCGCAGCTGGTGCTTCAGGACCGGCGGGGGCGAGAGGTGTTCAACCGCGCCGATTATCCCGCCATGCACGGGATCTTGCGCTTTCTGACCGCGAAATGCTGCACAGGCGTGCGCATCGACCAAGACGAAACCGCGGCCTGAGCGGTGTTTTTTAACCTCGAAACAACTATAAATCCGGACATATCGCCATGAGTGACATGAGCCTTCCCGCACCCCCCTCCGCCGATCTGCTGCGCCGCTTGCGTGGGGCGATCACGCCGTGGTCGGTGGCCGCCCTGATGCTGGTGCTGCTGGTCCTCGCTGCGCGCGATCAGGCGGTGCAAAGCGCGGCGTTCACCGGCGATGCGCTGCTCGGCGTCGCACCGTTCCTGTTGCTGTCAGTCGGCGTCGCGGCATGGGCCGGGGCAACGGGGGCGGACGCGCTGATCGCGCGCGCCTTCGCCGGCGCGCCGTTGCCGATGATCGCGCTGGCCGCATTGGCGGGTGGGCTGTCGCCATTTTGTTCGTGCGGCGTGATCCCGCTGATCGCAGCGCTGCTGGCAATGGGTGTGCCGCTGGCGCCGGTGATGGCGTTCTGGCTGGCATCGCCGGTTATGGACCCGTCGATGTTCGTGATGACCATGGGGGTGCTGGATCTGGATTTCGCGGTCGCCAAGACGCTGGCTGCCGTGGGGCTCGGGCTGTTTGGCGGGCTGGTCACGCATCTGCTGGCGCGCGGCGGGGCGCTGGCCAATCCGCTGCGCGACGGCGTTGGCAATGGCGGCTGCGGCGCGGCGTCAGTTCGCGCGCCCAAGCCGGTGATGTGGCGGTTTTGGGCTGATCCCGTCCGCCGCGCGCGCTTTGCCCATGAGGGATGGAAAAGCGCCCGGTTTCTCGGCGGATGGCTGACGCTGGCCTTTGTGCTGGAAAGCCTGATGCTGGCCTATATCCCGGCCCAAAGCATCACCGCCATGCTGGGTGGATCGGGGCTGGGCCCGATCGCGGTGGCAACCTTGGTCGGGGTGCCTGCGTATCTGAACGGCTATGCCGCGCTGCCACTGGTCGGCGGGTTGATTGATCAGGGCATGAGCCCGGGCGCCGGGCTGGCGTTTCTGGTGGCGGGGGGCGTCACGTCGATCCCCGCCGCGGTCGCGGTCTGGGCGCTGGCCAAACCGCGGGTCTTTGCGCTCTACATCGCGCTGTCGCTGACCGGCGCCTTTGCCGCGGGGCTGCTGTTCCAAGGCTGGATCGGGACCTGAGGGCGCGTCACCCCAGCCCCGGATCACACAGCACCGTAAGCGCGTCTGTCAAAAACCCGATCCAATAGGTTTCGTGGCGCAGCCCCGCCCGCAGCACCAGATGCTGCACCGCCGTGGCGCGGTCTTTGCGCGGGTCCGGGAAATCACGCGCCTCAATGCCCTGGTACAGCGCCAGCTTGTCCTCATGGGACTTCAGGCGGGCGCGCAGGGTCGCCTCCAGCCCTGTCGGGCCGACAATGGCTTCGGCGCGCAGGCGCACCATCAGCGTGTCGCGCAACGACGGCGCGGGATCGTCTCGGGGGATCCAGGCGCGCAGTTCATCGCGCCCTGCCGCAAGCGCGCGCCAGGTGCGTTTGCGGCCGCGGGCGTCGGCCTCAGCCTCAGACGCGATCAGGCCGTCCGCCTCAAGGCGCGACAGCTCTCGGTAGATCTGCTGATGGCTTGCGGACCAGAAATGGCCAAAGGATTTGTCGAACTGGCGCGCCAAGGCCAGCCCCGATCGGGGGCGTTCCAAAAGCGCGGCAAGAAGGGCGTGGGGAAGCGACATGCGGCGGACGGTATCAGCATGTTTCGGGGGGCGCCATCAGGCCATTATGCAACTGGTTGCAAAATACCCCACCGCGTGCTTTTGTGCACCTCAGGCAGACAGGGAGGCGCACTGCGATGACCCATTTCCCCCATATGAACCGACCGCTGGACCTTGGGTTCACAACGCTGAAAAACCGCATCCTGATGGGGTCCATGCATGTGGGGCTTGAAGAAGCGCCAGACGGCTTTGCGCGCATGGCGGCGTTCTACGCTGAGCGCGCGCGCGGCGGCGTCGGGCTGATCGTGACGGGGGGCATCGCGCCCAATGACCGCGGGCGGCCGATGTCTGGCGGGTCAAAGCTGACCACTGAGGACGAGGCCGACAAGCACCGCGTCGTCACCGATGCAGTGCACGCGGCAGGCGGCAAGATCGCCATGCAGATCCTGCATTTCGGGCGCTATTCCTACCAAAAGGACCTTGTCGCGCCATCGGCCATCCAAGCGCCGATCAACCCGTTCAAGCCCCATGCGCTGACCAGTGATGAGGTCGAAGACACCATTGCTGACTTCGCCCGCTGCGCCGTTTTGGCCAAACGCGCGGGCTATGACGGGGTCGAAATCATGGGCTCCGAAGGGTATTTGATCAACGAATTCATCGCCACGCGCACCAACCAGCGAACCGACGCATGGGGCGGCGATTACGCGGCCCGGATGCGGTTCCCGGTCGAAATCGTCAAACGCGTGCGCGAGGCGGTCGGCCCCGATTTTATCATCATCTACCGGCTCTCCATGCTCGATCTGGTGGATGGCGGATCGACCTTTGATGAAACCGCCCAGCTGGCCAAAGCGGTTGAGGCGGCGGGCGCCACGATCATCAACACCGGCATCGGCTGGCACGAAGCCCGCATCCCGACCATCGCCACCAAGGTGCCCCGCGGCGCCTGGGCCTGGGCGACAAAACGGATGATGGGCCAGGTTTCCATTCCCTTGATCGCCACCAACCGCATCAACACCCCCGAACTGGCTGAGGAATTGCTGGAAGGCGGCGCAGCGGACATGATCTCAATGGCGCGGCCGTTCCTTGCCGATGCCGATTTCGTCGAAAAAGCCCGCACCGGCCGCGGGGATGAGATTAACACCTGCATCGGCTGCAATCAGGCGTGCCTCGATCACACTTTTTCCATGAAGATCACCAGCTGCCTTGTGAACCCGCGCGCGTGTCACGAAACCTTGCTGGTCATCACCCCGACCCAAACCCCCAAACGCATCGCTGTGGTCGGCGCAGGCCCCGCGGGCCTGGCATTTGCCACCACGGCGGCGGAGCGCGGCCACCACGTCACCCTGTTTGACGACGGCGCGGAGATCGGCGGCCAGTTCAACATCGCCAAGCAGATCCCCGGCAAAGAGGAATTCTTTGAAACCTTGCGCTATTTCCGCCGCAAGATTGACCTGACCGGCGTGGACCTGCGCCTCGGCGCCCGCGTCACGGCCGACGATCTGGCCGGGTATGATGAGGTCGCGCTGGCCACAGGCGTCGCCCCGCGCATGCCCGCGATTGACGGGATCGATCATCCATCCGTGCGCGGCTATCTCGATGTGCTGCGCGACAAGGCGCCGGTGGGACAGCGCGTGGCAATCATCGGCGCGGGGGGCATCGGGTTCGACGTGGCCGAATATCTGGCCCATGACGGGATCAGCCCCAGCATGGACCCCGCCAAATTCTACGCCGAATGGGGCGTGAGCACCGACCCCACCGACCCCGGCGCGATCACCACGCCAAAGCCTGAGGCCCCGGCGCGCGACATCTGGCTGCTGCAGCGCAAGGCCAAGAAGGTCGGCGCGGGCCTTGGCAAGACCACCGGCTGGATCCATCGCGCCGGTCTGGCCGCCAAAAAGGTGCAGATGATGCCCGGCGTCGACTATCGCCGCATCGACGACGACGGCCTGCACATCACCGTCGGCGGAAAGGATCAGGTTCTGGCGGTCGACACGGTCGTGATCTGCGCCGGGCAGGACCCATTGCGCGATCTGCTTGGGCCGCTCAGCGCCGCAGGGGCCAAGGTGCATCTGATCGGCGGCGCCGATGTGGCCACTGAGCTGGACGCCAAGCGGGCCATCGCGCAAGGCACGGCGCTGGCCGCCGGGATCTGACCGCAGGCGGACATGATCCAAGGGGGCGCAGCCCGATCAGGCACATGTCGCTGACATCAAGCGTGTTTGAAACCGGCATACCCCCTGAGGGTCGCCGCCCTGCGCGGGTCACCATCAAGGCCGGGCTGATCATCGCCCTTTCGCAGCGGCGACGACGGTTGCGTTGGACGGCAAGGCCAATTCGCTGCCAGTTGTGGCCTTCAAGGTCCGCACACTGCCCATACCGCTTGGTGAGGGCATGCCGCGTGCCAGCCAGATGGTGAAAGACGGTGATCTTCGCGGTCAGATCATCGGCGCAGGCAGGCTGGGCAACATCATTATGTTGCGCACGGACCTGACCGAGGGCCGCGCGTGGCTCAAGCGCGCCCTGCTCACCCCCCACACGGCCCTGAGGCGGTTGAGCGGTGATCAGCGCACCCGTATCTGCGCGCCGCCCACAGGCCTTACATCAAAGGCTGACGCCACATTCGATGATGCCTGCGGCGGCGGCCTGTGTTCCGGGCCGCTGCGGAACCCGTGGCCTGCGCCGCGCCCTCAGGGGCAAAACACCCAACCACCCACCGCGCGGAATGCACACGCGGCTGCAAGATCGGGTGGGCGGCGCACTGCTGCGGCTCAGCCTCAGGGTGCTTGGCCCGGTGGAGCGGGTTTGACTGGCAGCTGGCTGAGGAAACGAAACGTCATGGACCTCGCCGTCTTCGGCACGGTGCGGGCTAAATTGGTGGTCCACACGCGCGCGTAGCCATCGCTCAATCCTCGCTGGTCCATAGGGGCCGGACATGAGGGACGGCATCACCGCTGAGGGGAAAAAGCCCCATCCCCCCGGTGGTCGCCGAGACGCAGATGGGTGATCACAGTGTCGCCGCCCCTGCCCCGGACAAGGGCAGGCAAGCCTGCTGCAATCACTGGACGCAGGTCTAGCTGAACCCGATCGCGGACCTGATGCACCTGACGCTCACGAGGCCTGATACCCAAAACCTCACTGTGCAAATGTGGCGCTCGTTGCTGCTGACGGGTGCCCTGCCCGGTGGGCCAAACTGCCCGGCGTCCTGACCAGGCAGGGGAATGAGGGCAACCCCGCCGATGCCCATCTCATGGCTTGGCTGCAAACCATGAGATGGGTGTTTGGGCGTTCGTGATGGTTGCCCCCATCGCCTGACAGGGCGCATTAAATGTCCCCGAAAGGTGCCGATCGACCAGACCAAGTTTGGCGGGTCGGGCCCCCCAAAGCATCGGGCTTGCCCCAATTTGGCCGCCTGCGGGGTTTCATGCACGGTGCCAGATCAGCAACGGCGACGCCGCCTTCGGCCTTGCGGAGGAACGCTGAGGATTTTCCCATCTGCGCAACGGCTTGCCTTCGCCGCATTCATCTGGGGACATCTGGTTTTTGCAGCCCGGTTGGCGCCGGCAGGATTAACCTTTTGCTCACGGCCATCTTATCTTGCGCACATATCCCAGATCGCGACTGTCTTCTCCCTCCGTAAGGTGCGCGACCTGCCCTTCGTCTAACCCAGCGCCCAAGTCGAACCTCGGCAGGCCAGCGATTTTCCCAAACATGCAACTGTGTCTGACATTGAGAGCGCCATAGATGGCGATCACTGCTGCGGACACGCTTCAGTGCGGTGCCAGCAGCTTGGTCAGCGCGCACCCCAATGGCGTGGCCCCCAATCTGCTGCGTCGGTGGCGGCGCAAAGCGGGCGAGGCGGAGACCCACGAAAAATCGCTGAACAAGTAGCCCTTTAAAAAGCCGCACCTCGTTCACGCAGCCACAGTCAAAGGGCGGCTCTTGGTGAAGATTGTGGCCACGACCGATCCCCATGCGCCCGCCAAACCTGACATCGCCAAGGCGCTGGCAGCAGACACCCATAACCTCAGCCGGGTCAAAATCTGCCCAGATCAGGCAACAGACGCATTTTGCCCCCACAAAAGATACGGGCCCACCGAAGCGGGCCCGTATCTGTTTTGCACCGGGTAAATCGGTATGATCGCACTGCCGGCCCGGTTCAGACGAATGCAGCCAGACGCCAAAAGCCGCTAGCCGCCAAAGCGATAATTCGGGCTTTCGCGGGTGATCTGCACGTCGTGCACGTGGCTCTCGCTCAGCCCCGCATTGGTGATCTTCACGAATTTGCAGCCGCCCTGCATGGCCGCGATGGTCTTGTGCCCGGTATACCCCATTGAGGCGCGCAGCCCCCCGACCAACTGGTGCAGCACGTTGGCGGCATAGCCTTTGTAGGGGACCTGACCTTCGATGCCCTCAGGGACCAGTTTGTCGGTTGCGGCTTCTTTTTGAAAATACCGATCGGCCGAGCCGCGCGCCATGGCGCCCACGGACCCCATGCCGCGATAGGCCTTGTAGCTGCGGCCCTGGAACAGGATCAGCTCACCCGGGGCCTCATCCGTGCCGGCCAGCATCGACCCGATCATGGCGCAATGGGCGCCCGCCGCGATGGCCTTGGCCAGATCGCCTGAGAACTTGATGCCGCCATCGGCGATGATGGTCTTGCCCATTTCTTCGGCCGCGCGCGCGCAATCCAGAATCGCGGTCAGCTGAGGCACGCCGACACCCGCCACGATGCGCGTGGTGCAGATGGATCCCGGACCAATGCCGACCTTCACCGCATCGGCGCCAGCCTCGATCAGGGCACGGGTTGCCTCTGCGGTGGCGACGTTGCCGGCCACGACCTGCGAATGGGGCGCGTGGGCCTTGATGCGGCGCACGGCCTCGGCCACGGACGCGGAATGCCCGTGCGCTGTGTCGATGACCACCAGATCAACCCCGGCGTCGATCAGGGCGCAGGACCGCTCAAACCCCGCATCGCCCACGGTGGTCGCCGCGGCGACCCGCAGGCGGCCCAGTTCGTCCTTGCACGCCTTGGGGTTCAGCACTGCCTTTTCCAGGTCTTTCAGCGTCAGCAGCCCAGTCAGGCGACCAGCTTCATCGACCACCAGCAGCTTTTCGATGCGGCGCAACTTCATCATGTGCTTGGCTTCGTCAGGGTCCGCGGGTTCGCGCACCATGGCTAGGTTTTCAGTGGTCATCAGCGCGCGCACCGGAGTGTCGTCGCTGTCGGCAAACCGCATGTCGCGGTTGGTCAGGATGCCGACCACGCGGCCGTCCTTGGCCACCACCGGAAAGCCGGTGATCTTATAGCGTTCCTGCATCACCCGCGCGTCGGCCAGCGTCTGGTCGGGGTGCAGGGTGATCGGGGAATAGACCGTGCCGCTTTCAAACCGTTTCACGCGGCGGATCTGGTTGGCTTGCTCATCGACCGTCAGGTTGCGATGCACAACGCCAAGGCCACCGGCTTGGGCCATGGCGATGGCCATCTCAGCCTCGGTCACGGTGTCCATGGCGGCGGACATCAGGGGGATGTTCAGCTCAATCCGGTCGGTGACGCGGGTGCGGGTGTCCGCCTCGCTGGGCAGCACTTCGGACGGGCCGGGCACAAGCAGCACGTCGTCAAATGTCAGCGCTTCGCGAATCTCCATCGGTCTCTCCTCGAGGGCGGATCAGATGGCGTGTCCCTTTGACATGAGATCAGGCGGAAGGAAAGGGCTTGGGGCACCGCAGGAGGGGCGTCAGGCCCACACCACCAGCTAGTTCGGCCAAATCTTGCGCCTCTGGCGCCCGCTTAGATCTAGATTCGGTTCATTCACATAAATCTTGAAACTCTTGTCAAATTTTGGATCGTCAAAATTGACGGAGTGGTGGCCAAAACCGCGCAGAACGGCCTTCTCCAATTCCGGCGGCAGGCTTTTTCCGGCGATCAATTTCTTATAAGCTGCGTTCAGGCCGACGGGGATGTCCCATTGCGGGTTGCCGGAAGGAATCGCTTTTAGGGGCACCTCGGCCTCCAATGCCTTTTTATGCATGATGTGCAGCGCGATGGTGTTGAGCCCCGGTTGGACCCACGGCCTGTCCAAGCGTATTTGCCCACGGTATATATAGTCATCAGCTTCAAACTTCGCCATCAAGTAGGAAATGGCATTGGACTTACGGTCGATCTTTTTGAAATACTCCTCATTACCTATAGTCACGCCAGATGGCGGCAGGTCATCTTTTGTGATCCAACCGATATTGATCATTGAGCTTCGCTGCTGACCGGCTTTATTTCTGAGCTTAGCCCGCGCGAACTGCACCCCCTGAAAGGATGTGCATTCCTCCTCAAACTTCTTTTCCAGAGAAACATTATCGCCCCCGCCTTTATATCCGCCGCCGATATCGGCATGGGCGCCGGGCAATTCGATTTCCTCCCTGTCGCTGCCGTGTCCGACGCTGTGGAGCGCGAAGTTTTTTCGCACTTCATGCTTCGCCGTCAGGTGGACGATCTTTTTCGCGATACCGTCCTTCAAAAACACATTGATAGGGCCATCGTTGTCGTCAGCCGCGTTCAAGAAGTCGCCGGCCCACGTGGTGGACACGACGGTATCGAACAATCCTACAAAACGCACTTTGCAGTCAGGGATGAAAAAAACTGGACGGATTCGTTGCGTGGGTGATAAATTTTCATAAAAATATCCTTTATCCACGCAATCGATAAAATAGCGGGCCGCCGCAGCACCACGACTGAATCCAAACACGTCGATCCGTATTTCTTGCCATTGATCGGCCTTCCCGACTACTTTCTTCAGCCTTTTCAACGCCTGACTGACGTCAGTTGACACGCCTGTGATGCCCCGACCCGTCCCTGCATCGATCGTTCTGTCTTTTTTTCCAGATCTTGCACCGACACCCTCGAAATATGCGCTGCGAAATTGCTTCGCAGGCTGACCCCCAGTGGCAGATTTGAAGCCGAATACGTAGGCCTCAGACAACAACGCCACGTTGCTTTCAGCATTGTCGTAACTGCTCTTCGAGTGGTAATCTTCTTCGCCCTTACTGTGAGAGCCAGAGTCGCTCGTGTGGGTGGGGTCCCTGCTGTTGGACTTGCTGTTGGACGTTCCATCAAAAAAGAATCCGATTTCAAGAATCGGAAGCGAAGACACGGAGGAAGTCAAGTCCGCATCTTGAAAAAATTGCAGCGGCGAAATTTGAAGCAGGCACTTCTGGCAAGAAACGGCGGGAGCGGCACGCAAACCGCTCTGACTCAGCTTGATGGCCAGACGGAGCAATTGAAACTGCAAGGCCAGGATCTTCAGGAGCAGTTCCTTGTTTTTGGATCCAAGAACGGCCATCAGTTCTGACCCTCCGTCGCAGCATCGTCCGCCCCATCAGGCAGCAGCGCGGCCTTGGCCGTGTCCAGCATCTGTGCAAGGCGCTCGGTCCCGGTGATGTTGTCAGCCTCCATCGCCGCAACCACTGAGGGATGCACGAGAAAAGACTCCCACCACTGACCCACCGCAAACACCAGCGCGCCCAGCGCGATATAGTCATCCATTCGGTCAAGCTTCAGCGCCGGGGCGAGATCGACGGCGCGGGTCGCGGCCTCCTCCCACATCTCGGGCGGCACGATCGCGCGCTCCTCATCGCTAACGGCGCCTTCGATGGCCGCACGCACGTGCTTTATGTTTTTGACCCTCGCATCAGCATCAAAAACACACATCTGGCCTGAAGTTATCTTCAACACAACTTGATCCCCGCCGAGAGTATAAACTCGTATCTGCAATCAACCGTCTCGCATGAATCTAAAACTTGGCTCATGCAGAATCATCTTAATAAGACACGTGCTTATTATGCAATAAAAAGGGCGCCGTGAAATTTCACGGCGCCTGATTCGCATCACAATCTAATTATTCAGCCAGCGCCGAGCGCATCAACCCATCTCAGGCCGCCGGATAGCCAAGCGTCGCCAGCGCGATGCGCATTTCATCCAGCACCTCCGGATCGTCAATGGTCGCGGGGATCTTGAAGTCCTGCCCATCGGCGATCTTGACCATGGTCGCGCGCAGGATCTTGCCGGACCGGGTTTTGGGCAAACGATCGACCACCACCGCCATCTTGAACGCCGCCACCGGACCGATCTGGGTACGCACCAGCTTCACGCAGTCTTTCACGATGTCTGCGGACGGGCGATTGACGCCAGACGACACCACCAGGAACCCCATCGGCAATTGCCCTTTCAGCGCGTCCGCGACCCCGATCACCGCGCATTCTGCGACGTCGGGGTGGGAGGCGAGGACCTCCTCCATCCCGCCGGTGGACAGGCGATGCCCGGCCACGTTGATGACGTCATCGGTGCGGGCCATGATGTAAAGATACCCGTCCTCGTCGATCATGCCCGCATCGCCGGTTTCATAATATCCCGGGAAATGGGCCAGATATGACGACTTGAACCGCTCCTCAGCGTTCCACAGGGTGGGCAACGAGCCGGGGGGCAGCGGCAGCTTCACCGCGATGGCGCCCAGATCGCCGGGCTTCATCGGGTGGCCACCTTCGTCGAGGATCTGCACGTCATAGCCGGGCATCGCCACGGTCGGCGACCCCAGCTTGATGTCCATCAGTTCAATCCCCACCGGGTTGGCGGCGATGGCCCAGCCGGTTTCGGTCTGCCACCAGTGGTCAATCACCGGCACTTTCAGCAGATCACGCGCCCATTCAATGGTGGCGGGGTCGGCGCGTTCCCCGGCCAGATACAGCGCCTGCAAGGATGACAGGTCGTATTTGCCGATGAATTCGCCCTTGGGGTCCTTTTGCCGAACCGCGCGGATCGCCGTCGGGGCGGTGAAAAAGGACCGAACCTTGTGGTCCTGGATCACCCGCCAGAAGGCGCCGGGATCGGGGGTGCCGACGGGTTTGCCTTCGTAGACGATGGTGGTGCACCCGGCCAGCAGCGGCCCGTAGCAGATATAGGAATGCCCCACGACCCAGCCCACATCCGAGGCGGCCCAGAACACATCCCCCGCTGAGACGTTATAGATGTTCTTCATGGTCCAGATCAGCGCCACCATGTGCCCACCATTGGAGCGGATCACACCTTTGGGCTGCCCGGTGGTGCCGGAGGTATAGAGGATATAAAGCGGGTCATCGCCGCCCACGGGCACACACTCAGCCGGTTCGACCCCGGCTTGGAACCCGTGCCAGTCAAAATCGCGGCCTTCGATCAGCGCGGCGACTTCTTGCTCGCGCTGCAAGATCACGCAGAACTCAGGCTTGTGGGTTGATTGCGCAATGGCACCGTCCACCAGCGGTTTGTAATGCACCACGCGCCCTGGCTCTAACCCGCAGGACGCGGCGATGATCGCTTTGGGGGTGCAATCGTCAATGCGCACGGCCAGTTCATGGGCGGCAAACCCGCCGAACACCACCGAATGCACCGCGCCGATGCGCGCGCAGGCCAGCATCGCCTCCAGCGCCTCGGGCACCATCGGCATGTAGATGATGACCCGGTCGCCCTTTTCCACGCCCTTGGCGCGCAGCGCACCGGCCAGCGATGCCACCCGGGTCTGCAATTGGGCATAGGTGATCTTGGCGGTCGCGCCGGTCACCGGGCTGTCATGGATGATCGCCGCCTGATCGCCGCGCCCGGCGGCCACGTGGCGGTCCACCGCGTTCCAGCAGGTGTTGCACGTCGCGTCCGTGAACCAGCGGTAGATCGGGGCGTTGGAGGCATCAAGCGCACCGGTCGGCTTTTCAACCCAGTCCACCGCTTTGGCGGCGTCCATCCAGAACCGCTCAGGATCGCTGCGCCAGCCCTCGTAAATCTCCCGGTAGCCCATCTTGATGTTCTCCTCATGGTCGCGCAGCGGCGGTGTTGCGCCCCGATGATCCCGGTCCGGATCAGGGGCGCATTTGTGTCAGGCGTAAGTGTGCGTCGGCGTTCCAGCGAGCGCCGAGATGTTCAGCAGGCCTCGCGCAGTGATCGAGGGCGTCACGATGTGCACCCGGTTGCCCATCCCCATCAGGATCGGCCCGACCTCTAGCGCCCCCGCCATGGTCTTGAGGATGTTGCGCATCCCTGAGGCCGCGTCCGCGTTCGGCAGCACCAGAATGTTGGCGGCACCTTCGATGCGGCTTTGCGGGAAAATCCGGTCACGCAGATCGGGGTTCAGCGCTGCGTCGGCGTGCATCTCGCCCTCATACTGAAAGCCCGGCGCGCGGGCGTCGAGGATCGCCATCGCCTTGCGCATTTTGCGGCCCGATTCCGTATCAAGATTGCCGAACTGGCTGTGCGACAGCAGCGCCACCTTCGGCTCAAGCCCAAAGCGGCGCGCATGGCGGGCGGCGGCGATGGCGATTTCAGCGACTTCTTCCGCGGTGGGGTCGGGGTGGACATGGGTGTCGGTGATGAACACCAGCCCGGTTTCCATCAGCATCAGCGACACCGCGCCGATCGGGTACAGATCCTTGGTGCCCAACAGCTGCGTGACATAGTTCAGGTGCCACAGATACTGCCCGAACGTGCCGCAGATCATGCTGTCAGCTTCACCGCGGTTGACCATCACCGCGGCAATCGCGGTGGTGTTGGTGCGCATGATCGCCTGCGCCAGCGCCGGGGTGCCGCCGCGCCGCGCCATCAAGCTGTGATAGGTTTCCCAGTAATCGCGGTACCGGGGGTCGTCCTCAGGGTTCACCACTTCGAAATCACGGTCGAGCTTGATGGGCAGGCCGTATCGCTCCAGCCGCTGCTCAATGATCCGCGGACGGCCGATCAGGATCGGCTTGTCGGTGGTTTCCTCAAGCATCGCGTGGGCGGCGCGCAGGACGCGTTCATCCTCGCCCTCGGCAAACACGATGCGGCGGTCGGCCTGGGCCGCAGCTTCGAACACCGGACGCATCACGAGGGCGGAGCGGAACACCGAATGCTCCAGCTTGTTCTTGTAAGCCTCCATATCCGCGATGGGGCGCGCGGCGACGCCGCTGTCCATCGCCGCCTGCGCAACGGCCGACGCGACGGCTGCCAGCAGGCGCGGATCGAAGGGTTTGGGGATCAGGTAGTCAGGGCCAAACACCAGACGTTCGCCCGAATAGGCCGCAGCCGCCTCAGCCGAGGATGCCTGCATCGCCAGTTCGGCCACCGCGCGCACGCAGGCCAGCTTCATGTCCTCGTTCACCTCAGTCGCGCCGACGTCCAGCGCGCCGCGGAAGATGAACGGAAAGCACAGCACGTTGTTGACCTGGTTGGGATAATCGGACCGCCCGGTGGCGATGATCGCGTCAGGCTTGGCCTTGCGCGCCAGATCGGGCGTGATTTCGGGGTTGGGGTTGGCCAGCGCAAAGATGATCGGAACGTCGGCCATTTTGGCGACCATCTCAGGCTTCAACACTCCGGCAGCCGACAGGCCAAGGAACACATCCACCCCGTCGAACACATCCCCAAGCTGCGGAACATCGCCGGTGATCGGCTGGGCATAGGCCGATTTCTGCGGGTTCATGTCGACCTCACGGCCTTCATAAACCAGGCCGTGGACGTCAAACAGGAACACGTTTTCACGTTTGGCCCCAAGCGACAGCAGCAGGTTCAGACAGGCAATGCCCGCAGCGCCGCCGCCGGTGGACACAATCTTGATGTCCTCAATGGTCTTTTTCGCCACGCGCAGGGCGTTCACCAGCGCGGCGCCCACGACGATGGCGGTGCCGTGCTGGTCGTCATGAAACACCGGGATGTTCATGCGGCGGCGGCACTCTGCCTCAACGATAAAGCAATCGGGGGCCTTGATGTCCTCAAGGTTGATGGCGCCGAAAGTCGGCTCCAACGCGATGACGATTTCGGCCAGCTTGTGGGGGTCGGGCTCGTTCACCTCAATGTCGAAGCAATCGATGTTGGCGAATTTCTTGAACAGAACCGCCTTGCCCTCCATCACCGGCTTGGACGCGGCGGCACCGATATTGCCCAGACCCAGCACCGCGGTGCCGTTGGTGACGACGCCCACCAGATTGCCGCGCGCGGTGTAATCGAACGCGGTGGCGGGGTCTTTCACGATCTCAAGGCAGGCTTCGGCGACGCCCGGCGAATAGGCCCGGCTCAGGTCCCGCTGGTTCGCAAGCGGTTTGGTGGCGCGGATCTCAAGCTTTCCGGGCTTGGGATAGCGGTGATAATCCAAGGCCGCCTGACGGGTCGCCTGATTTTTGTCGTCCTCAGCGCTCATGGCGTTTCCTGTCTTTCATCTGGCCCTTGGCGGGCTCTGCCGGGGGTGCTGGGTCAGCATATGCCAACCGTTCACCCCCCGTGTTCAGCCGATTTCCGCGATCCGCGCAAGAGCATGCGCGACGTATGAGAAACCGAAGGGGGCGCGGAACACCGTTCCGCGCCCCCATCCCGTCATCGGGCCGCGCGGGCGTCCTTGATCAGCCCCAGGATGTTCTTCGCCGCGTCAGGAATGTTGGTTCCCGGCCCAAAGATCGCCTTTACCCCAGCCTTGTACAGAAAGTCATAATCCTGCTGCGGGATGACGCCGCCGCAGATCACGATCACCTCACCTGCCCCGGCTTCGCGCAGCGCGTCGATCAGCTGGGGCGCGAGGGTCTTGTGCCCCGCGGCCTGGCTGGAGATGCCGACCACATGCACATCGTTGTCGACCGCGTCCTGCGCCGCCTCAGCCGGGGTCTGGAACAGCGGACCGACATCGACGTCAAAGCCGATATCGGCGAACGCGGTGGCGATCACCTTGGCGCCGCGGTCATGGCCGTCCTGGCCCATTTTCACCACCAGCATGCGCGGGCGGCGGCCTTCTTCTTCGGCGAACGTGTCGACATCTTTCTGGATCTGCGCAAAGCCCGCATCGCCTTCGTAGGCCGCACCATAGACGCCTGACAGCATGCGCACCTCAGCCCGGTGCCGCCCGAACACAGTCTCCATCGCGTCAGAGATTTCGCCAACCGTGGCGCGGGCACGGGCGCACACGACCGCGGCGGCAAGGATGTTGCCATCCCCGGTTTCCGCCACCTTGGTCAGCGCCATCAGGGCCGCGTCGCAGGCGGCCTGATCGCGGGTGGCGCGCACGCTCGCCAGCCGCGCGATCTGGCTGCCCCTGACCGCGTCGTTGTCGATATCAAGGACGTCGATCGGGTCCTGCTTATCCAGCTTGTATTTGTTGACGCCGACGATGACTTCCTCGCCCCGGTCCACTGCGGCCTGACGGATGGCGGCGGCTTCTTCGATGCGCAGCTTGGGCATGCCCGATTCGACCGCCTTGGTCATGCCGCCCATGGCCTCAACTTCCTCGATCAGCGCCCAGGCCTGTTCGGCCAGATCATGGGTCAGCTTTTCGATGTAGTAAGACCCCGCCAGCGGGTCGATCACGTCAGTGACCCGGGTTTCTTCCTGCAAGATCAGCTGCGTGTTGCGCGCAATCCGGCTGGAGAAATCCGTCGGCAGGCCCATCGCTTCGTCCAGCGCGTTGGTGTGCAGGGACTGGGTGCCGCCCAAGGCCGCCGACATCGCCTCATACGCGGTGCGCACGACGTTGTTGTAGGGGTCCTGTTCCTGCAAACTGACGCCCGAGGTCTGGCAATGGGTACGCAACATCAGGGAGCCCGGCTTTTGCGGGTCGAATTCCTTCATGATCTGGGTCCACAGCAGACGCGCGGCGCGCAGCTTGGCGATCTCCATGAAGAAATTCATGCCGATGGCGAAAAAGAACGACAGCCGCCCGGCAAAGGCGTCGACATCCAGCCCTTTGGTCAGCGCCGCACGGACATATTCGCGCCCATCAGCCAGCGTGAACGCCAGCTCCTGCACCAAAGTCGATCCAGCTTCTTGCATGTGATAGCCGGAGATCGAGATCGAATTGAACCGCGGCATGTCCGTTGAGGTATAGGCGATGATGTCCGCAATAATCCGCATCGAGGGCGCGGGCGGGTAGATATAGGTGTTGCGGACCATGAACTCCTTGAGGATGTCGTTCTGGATGGTCCCCGACAGTTGCGCGCGATCGACGCCCTGTTCCTCGCCGGTCACGATGAAATTGGCGAGGATCGGGATCACCGCGCCGTTCATGGTCATCGACACGGAAATATCCGACAGCGGAATGCCATCGAACAGGATCTTCATGTCCTCAACGCTGTCAATCGCCACGCCAGCCTTGCCGACATCGCCGACCACACGCGGGTGATCGCTGTCGTAGCCGCGGTGGGTCGCCAGATCAAAGGCCACCGACACGCCCTGCTGCCCGGCGGCCAGCGCCTTGCGGTAGAACGCATTCGACGCCTCAGCCGTGGAAAAGCCCGCATACTGGCGGATGGTCCACGGACGGCCCGGATACATGGTGGCGCGGGGGCCGCGGGTGAATGGCGCGATCCCCGGCACGCCGCCCAGATGGTCCAGCCCTTCAAGGTCCGCCTCGGTGTAAAGCGGCTTGATGTCGATGCCTTCGACGGTCTTGCGGGTCAGGGTCTCAGGCTCACGGCCCTTGAGCTCTTTGCGCGCCAGCGCGCGCCATGCGTCGAGATCGGGTTTGGTCATGTCAGCCTCCGGTCCATCCGTCGGGTGCGCCGCGCATCGCTGCGGCGGGGGTATTTCGGGCGGGCGAAGCGGCGCTTCGCCCCTGTTTGATCAGGCAAAGCGGCGCTTCACCCCTGAGAAAGCCGGGCGAAGCGGCGCTTCGCCCCTGTCAATCCTAGCGCGCGTCGCTTTAGCCCTTCGCAGGGGCCGCCGCGCGCCCTATCTGTAGTCGCAGCAAAGGGAGCCCAGATGACACCGCTTTTACGCCACGCCTTTCGCGCGATCTTCGCGCTTGCCGTCCTAGCCGGCCCCGTGCGCGCCGCTGAGCCGCTGGCGGAGCATCTTTGGGTCTCGCGCCCGCTGATCATCTTTGCGGACACGCCGCTTGATCCCAACTTCCCCCGCCAACTGGCGGAGCTGGAGCGTCAAAAGGACGCTCTGGCAGAACGCGACGTCGTGATCATCACCGACACCGATCCAGGTGCGTCCCGGTCTGAGCGCAGCGCGCTGCGCAAAATGCTGCGCCCCCATGGCTTCACCGTCATCTTGATCGGCAAAGACGGCGAAATCGCGCTGCGCCGTCCCGTGGTGGTGACCGCCGACGACATCACCCGACAGGTCGACCGGATGCACAATCGCCTGCAGGAAATGGGGCGGCCCTGACGGCTCGCTCCATACGCCTATACAAAGTGGGGCGGCCCTGACGGCCCGCACCATGAACCCATGCAAAGTGGGGCGGCCCTGACGGCCCGCCCCGGCATCTTCAGGTGACCGGTTCAAACTCCATGATCACCTCATCCACTGCCAGACTGTCGCCCGGCTTGGCATTCAGCTTGGCGACGATGGCGCGACGCTCTGCGCGCAGCACGTTCTCCATCTTCATGGCTTCGACGGTGCACAGGGCCTGACCTTCCTGCACCTCTTGGCCGACCTCAACTGCGATTGACACGATCAGCCCCGGCATCGGGCACAGCAGCAGTTTAGACGTGTCCGGCGGCAGCTTTTCGATCATGTGGACCGCCAGTTCCGCCGCGCGCGGGCTGCGCACATAGGCCCGCAGATCCGCGCCGCGATAGCGCAGGCGGAACCCCGCGCCCACCGCATCGACCTTCAGCGCCATCGGCGCGCCGTCGACGGTGACGTCTGCCAGCGTGTCGCCCGGGGTCCAGTTGGTCAGCACCGTCACGCCCGCGCCGCCATCAACGCTGACCAAGGACCCGCCATCCACCGGCGACACATGCAGCGGGAAATCAGTTTTGGCGATGGTCACCACCCAGTCGGGCGCGACCTTGCGGGCATGGTTGCGCATGGCCCCGGAAATCAGCGCATCACGGGTTTCACGCACCGTCTTCATATGCGCGGCAGCGACGGCCAGACGGCGCAGGGTGGCGGTGTCGGGGGTGACGCCCTGGAACCCGTCGGGGTATTCTTCCTCAATGAAGGCGGTTGAGATATCGCCCGAGATAAAGCGCGGGTGGTCCATCACAGCAGCGCAGAACGGCAGGTTGTGGCCGATGCCTTCGACCTCAAAACTGTCGAGCGCGTTGCGCATCACTTCAATCGCGCCGTCGCGGGTCGGCGCCCATGAACACAGCTTGGCGATCATCGGGTCATAATACATAGAGATTTCGCCGCCCTCGAACACGCCGGTGTCGTTGCGCACGGCGTAATCGGCGGTCGCCTCTTCGGCAGGCGGGCGATAGCGGGAAAGCCGCCCGATCGAGGGCAGGAACCCGCGGAACGGATCCTCAGCATAAAGGCGCGATTCAATCGCCCAGCCGTTGATGCCAATGTCGTCTTGGGTCATCGACAGTTTTTCGCCGTAGGCGACGCGGATCATCTGCTCCACCAGATCAATGCCAGTGATCAGTTCGGTCACCGGATGTTCGACCTGAAGGCGGGTGTTCATCTCAAGGAAAAAGAAATTGCGGTCGCCATCGACGATGAATTCCACCGTGCCAACCGAACAGTAATCCACCGCTTTGCACAGCGCCACCGACTGCTCACCCATCGCTTTGCGGGTTGCAGCGTCAAGGAATGGCGAGGGCGCTTCTTCGATGACCTTCTGGTTGCGGCGCTGGATTGAACATTCACGCTCATTAAGCCACAGGCATTCGCCGTATTTGTCGCCCAGCACCTGAATTTCGATGTGGCGGGGCTGGGTGATGAACTTCTCAATGAAGATGCGGTCGTCGCCAAAGCTGTTCTTGGCCTCAGATTTCGACAACGCAAAGCCCTCGCGGGCCTCATCATCAGACCATGCAATGCGCATGCCTTTGCCGCCGCCGCCCGCCGACGCCTTGATCATCACCGGATAGCCGACCTGGTTTGAGATTTTGACCGCGTCTTCGGCGTCCGCGATCAGGCCCATATAGCCCGGCACCGTCGAAACCCCGGCCGCAGCGGCCAGTTTCTTGGACGTGATCTTGTCGCCCATCGCCTCAATGGCGCTGGCGGGCGGGCCGATAAAGGCAACGCCGAGGTCTTCAAGCGCCTTGGCGAAATCGGCGCGCTCGGACAGGAACCCGTAACCGGGATGCACCGCTTCGGCACCCGACTGCTTCACCGCCGCAAGGATTTTCTCCATCACAATGTAGGATTCGCTGGCCGCGGACGGGCCGATATGGATCGCCTCATCGGCCATGCGCACATGCAGCGCCTCGCGGTCCGCGTCGGAATAAACCGCCACGGTCTTGATGCCCATCTTGCGGGCCGTCTTGATGACGCGGCAGGCGATCTCACCCCGGTTCGCGATCAG
The DNA here is from genome assembly GCA_047610385.1 of Paracoccaceae bacterium. Taxonomy (GTDB): domain Bacteria; phylum Pseudomonadota; class Alphaproteobacteria; order Rhodobacterales; family Rhodobacteraceae; genus JBOCEF01. The sequence goes on from JBLGAC010000007.1 coordinate 116,216, forward strand.
GATCTTCTTGAACATGTGCCCTCCTCAGCCCCGTTTGATCGGGTAGAAAACGCAAGCCGCCCACCCCCGCACAAAGGCGAGGCAAGCGGTGCGATGAATGGAAACCGCCCGCGCCGCGACATGCGCGGCATGGGGGCGGAAAATTTGGGTAACGTGGGCCAGCCCTCGTGCGGCAGCGTCACAGATCATCCCCCGGCATCGGCCGTGCACGGCGGGCAGCATGGGCATGCCAGCGGGCGCGGTTGGCGGGATCCGCCAGCAAGGCGTCGATTGTGGCGACCATCGCAGCACGCGGCACCTGCGCCACATCAAGCCGCCCGCCCGCCGAGACCATGACCCGGATCGCGCCCGGCGCCCCGCCCTGCCCCGAATGGTCTGAGGCAACGTCAACCACCGGCGAAAACCCGCGCGTGGTTCGCAGCACGCGCCACAGGTCCTGACGGATCTGCTGGGCGATCGCGATGCGATACCGCGGCAGGTTCACGTTTGCCGCGGGCGCATCCCATGCGCCATGGGCCGCAAGGTCCATGCGCGCGGGACCTGAAGCACGGGAAACCCGCGCCACGTCATCCTCATGGGTTATGCGCCAACGATGGGTCATGGGCGGGGCGTCATCCTGTTCAGGCGATGGGTCTGCGGGCGACGCAATCAACCTCGACCAACGCGTCAACGGCCAATGCGGTGACGCCGATTGCGGTGCGCGCAGGCAGTTTCCCCGGTTCGAAATAGCTGCTGTAGACCATGTTGAACGCGGCGAAATCCCGTTTGAATTCCGTCAGATACACGCGGCACTGCACAACGTCCGCGAAGCCGAGGCCAAGGCCCGCAAGCACCAGCCCCAGATTGTCCATCACGCGGGCGGTCTGCGCCTCCAACCCGTCGGGCAAGGGGGCGTCAGGTGCCGCGGGATCGGTCGGCATCTGCCCGGTCAGCAGCACCCAGCCGTCCGCCTCTGCCGCGTGGCAGAACGGGCCGACCGGGCGCGGCGCGCCGGAGATAAGGTGGTGTTCAGGCATCGCGACGCCCCCTCACAACGGAATATTGTCGTGCTTCTTCCACGGGTTCTCAAGCTTCTTGTTTCGCAGCGCCGCGAACGCCCGTGCCACCCGACGCCGCGTGCTCTGGGGCATGATCACCTCATCAATAAACCCCTTTTCGGCGGCCACGAACGGGTTGGCGAAACGGGCCTCGTAATCCTTGGTGCGCGCCGCGATCTTGTCCGGATCCCCGAGTTCAGACCGATACAGGATCTCAACCGCGCCCCTGGCGCCCATGACGGCGATTTCGGCCGTCGGCCACGCATAGTTCACGTCGCCGCGCAGGTGCTTGGAGGCCATGACATCATACGCGCCGCCGTAAGCCTTGCGGGTGATGACGGTTACTTTGGGCACCGTTGCCTCGCCATACGCGAACAGCAGCTTGGCGCCGTGCTTGATGACGCCGCCATATTCCTGGCCCGTGCCCGGCAGGAACCCCGGCACGTCAACCAGCGTCAGGATCGGGATGGAGAACGCATCGCAGAATCGCACGAACCGCGCCGCTTTGCGCGAGCTGTCGATATCCAAGCACCCGGCCAGCACCATCGGCTGGTTGGCGACGACGCCGACGGTCTCCCCCTCCATCCGGATGAAGCCAATGATCATGTTTTTGGCGAATTCTTCCTGAATCTGATAAAAATCGCGCTCATCGGCGATCTTATGGATCAGTTCCTTCATGTCGTAGGGCTTGTTAGGGTTCTCAGGGATCAGACTGTCGAGCGATTTGTCCACCCGCGCCGGGTCGTCGAAGAACGGGCGCATCGGGGGCTTTTCGCGGTTTGACTGCGGCAAGAAGTCCACCAGACGGCGAACCTCCTCCAGGGCCTCGATGTCATTTTCAAACGCACCGTCGGCAACTGACGATTTTTTGGTGTGAGTCGACGCACCGCCAAGTTCTTCGGCCGTGACCACTTCGTTGGTCACCGTCTTCACCACGTCTGGCCCGGTGACGAACATGTAAGAGCTGCCTTTGACCATAAAAATAAAGTCGGTCATCGCAGGCGAATACACTGCGCCACCTGCGCACGGCCCCATGATCAGCGAAATCTGCGGCACCACGCCAGACGCCATGATGTTGCGCTGGAACACGTCGGCATAGCCGCCCAAGGACGCGACGCCTTCTTGTATGCGCGCGCCGCCGGAATCGTTGATCCCGATCACCGGCGCGCCGTTGCGCATCGCCATGTCCATGATCTTGCAGATCTTTTGCGCGTGGGTTTCCGAAAGCGACCCGCCAAAGACGGTGAAATCCTGGCTGAACACATAGACCTGACGGCCGTTGATCGTGCCCCAGCCAGTGACCACGCCGTCGCCGTAGGGACGGTCGTTTTCCATGCCAAAATCGGTGCAGCGATGGGTGACGAACATGTCGAATTCTTCGAAGCTGTCGGCGTCGAGCAGCAGCTCGATCCGCTCACGCGCGGTCAGCTTGCCTTTGGCGTGCTGGCTGTCGATCCGGCGCTGTCCGCCGCCAAGACGGGCGATCTGACGGCGTTTTTCGAGCTCTTCGAGGATCTCGGTCATGGGCTTCCTCCGGCATGCAGGTTTAGCGGCCGACCCTAGCGGCGGTTTTGCAGGAGCGAAACGCCTGTTCGGTGGAGCTGCATACTTTACAAACCTCACATGTTGCGAATTGCAAAGTTGCGAAGATCGAGGCAAGGCTTACCCACTCCATAATTCTGCATCAAACTTGGCCGCCACATTCTGGATCGAGAAATCGCCATCTTCAGGCGCTGTATGCAGCCCGCCCAACGTCTCGCCCTCAGCGCCTGATGTCTCCGAGCCAAGGATTTCAAACCATGCCAGCCCCCCTGACCCGGACCCGCGCCATGCCCGAGATCGCCACATGACCCGCGCACAAAAGCTTTATGCCGGGGTTGAGCTGCGCGAGACCCGCCGCGCCCATGGCCTGACGCAGGCGCGGTTCGCCGAACGCATCGGCATCTCGCTCAGCTATCTCAACCAGATGGAGAACAACCATCGGCCTCTTTCAGCCGCCGTGGTGCTGGCGCTGGCAGAAAAGTTCCGCTTTGATCTCACGCGCCTGTCGGTGGGGGACTCGGACCGCATGGTCGCCGACATGCGCGAGGCGCTGGCCGACCCGGTCTTTACCGCCGCCGCCCCGCCGCTGGCCGATCTGCAACTTGCCGCCGCCAACGCGCCTGCCTTTGCGCGCGCGTTCCTTGCGCTGCACCGCGCCTATCGCCAGACCGGGGAACGGCTTGCGTCGCTCGACGCCGCGCTGGGGCGCGAGGACACCACAATGGCACCGCTGCCGTGGGAGGAGGTCCGCGATTTCTTCCATTACTGCGACAATTATATCGACGCCGTCGACAAGGCTGCCGAAGGGTTCGCCGCGCAGGCCGGGCTGGACGGGCGGCTGGGGCGTGACCGGCTGGCCACTCTGTCCGCATGGCTTGAGAAGAAAAAAGGCCTGGCCGTTGCGCTGTCCGCAACCGGCCCACTGCGCACTTTTGACGGGCAAACCGTGACGCTGTCGGCGCGGGCCCCGGCATCGACCCAAAGCTTCCAACTGGCCCATCAGGTCGCGCTGCTGTTTCACGGCGATCTGATCGAAGCAACGCTGGATCTGGGCGGTTTTCGCACAGAAGAAGCGCGGGAGATCTGCCGCATCGGCCTGGCAAACTATTTTGCCGGTGCTGCGATCATGCCCTACAGCGCCTTCGCCGCCGCCGCCGATGCGGAACGCCATGACCTTGAGGTGCTGGCCGACATGTTCGGCGCGTCGCTGGAACAGGTCGGCCACCGGCTGTCGACGTTGCAGCGCCCCGGCGCAAAGGGCGTGCCGTTCTTTTTTGTGCGGGTCGATCAGGCCGGAACCGTCACCAAGCGCCATTCGGCCACGCGCCTGCAATTTGCGCGGTTCGGTGGGGCGTGCCCCCTTTGGAACGTTCATCAGGCGTTCGAAACCCCGGGGCGCCTGCTGCGCCAGCTGGCCGAAACCCCCGACGGCGCGCGCTATGTCTGTCTTGCCATCGATGTGTCAAAGCCCGGTGGCGGGTTCCGCCGCCCCACCCGCCGCTATGCCATCGGGCTGGGGTGTGAGACCCGCCACGCCGACCGCCTGATTTATGCCGATGATCTGGACCTGACCCGCACCGGGGCGTTTGAGCCGATCGGCGTCAGCTGCCGCATCTGCGCGCGCCACAATTGCCACCAGCGTTCGGTGCCACCGTTCAAGGCCGCGATCCGGGTGGACCGCGACCGGCGCGACGTGCTGCCCTATTCATTGGACGATATGGGCACGATGGCGCCGGATGCCGATTGACGCGCCCCGCGCCGTGCTGCCACCATCCGTCCCAGACACGAAAACTCGGCGCGCGCGTCAAACATGAAGCGCCGCGCCGCGCTTCAAGAAAGGATATGCCAGATGCCGATCGTATCGATGCGAGTTAACGGGAAAGCGGTTGCAGGGGATGTTGAGGGCCGGACGCTTTTGTCGGCGTTTCTGCGCGATGATCTTGGCCTGACGGGCACACATATCGGGTGTGACACG